>CAZKDQ010000437.1:0-1506 GCA_964551345.1 uncultured Rhodothermales bacterium | reverse complement strand
TGCTGGCGAGTAATCTCCCCGAGTTCGATATCTACAATCCGAACATGCCCGTTTATACGAATGCTCGGATGCTTCCTCCCGCCAAGATCCATAATTCTCAGATCGTCGACAGCCTGATCGCCGAGGCGAGCGTGGTCGTCAACAGTCATATCGAACGCTCCGTGATCGGTATACGGTCATTCGTGGGGAATAACGTCCGTATAAGCCGCTCTGTGCTTATGGGAGCCGACTACTACCCGTGGCAGGCCAAACACAGTCACCAGAACCCCATCGTTGGGCCGGCGCGGCCGGGCATTGACGAAGGAACGATCATCGAAGGCGCTATCATCGATCGTAACGCGAGTATCGGCAAGCGCTGCCGGATCCGGAATAGCGCCAACGTGCAGGAGGGGGAGGGTGAGAACTTCTATATTCGTGACGGCGTGGTCGTCATTCCCAAAAACACATCCATTCCTGACGATACCGTGATCTGATCGCCGATTGAAGAAGGCAGTAAACCTACCGAGATGCGGCGTAGTTTTAATAGTAGCGTCGGATATTATCCGATCTGCCACCTAACGACCTCAGAAATTCGCTTTTACGTGACGATGCATCGGTTTTCATGGCTTGTTGCAGTTGCCGCCGTCCTGATCATTCTGTCCGGCTGCCGTTCCTATGGTGGTCGTTACGACGCAGAGGAGGCGACCTACCGGCAGATCGCTCCGGCAATTGAAGACTTAAGTGCCGAGTTACAGCGTGTGCAGGCGCGGCCCGACGCCGATCAGATCTTCGAGGATGGGGAATCAGCACTGCGAACAGAGAGCTTCACGACGCCCTTCAATGTTCTCGTCGATGAGTACCGCGAGCGCTACGAGGAAATGAGCCCGTCATCTTCGTATCGTGACTTGAGCCGGCTATACCGTGCCATCATCACCGACTACCATACACTGCGAGTGGCGCGGCAGCGTGCAGAACTGGCTACGGCCGCTGATGAGGTAACCGCTCCAACAGACGTCGTTGCACCCAGTCCGTACAACGTACGCCCCGTGTTTTATCATCGCCTTGAGCGGTCCTCCGCAAGACCTGGTGCAACGGATGCCATGCGGTCCGCCACCGATGCTGCAGATAACGCTGTTACTGATACCGCTGGTGTCGACGCAGCGGAGGGCGAGCCTGATCAGGCCGACGCCATCGGAGACTGATAGTTGGCGTGCGACGGAGGCTCGGTCTCGGCCGGCATCATGGATGCGACGAAGCGGGAAGCGTCTGTGTAGGTCGTTTCAACGAAATCAATCAGGTCGGCCGACGCCACCCCGCTAATCTTTGCCAGGGCGAAGAACGCGGCATTGGGCTGGAAGACCGCCGCGTGTGCCTCGCCGTCGAGGCAGAATTGCTCGGCTGCTGAAGCCGCCGCCGAGATCGTCATCGCCATGACGCGTTTATCGGAATCGGCAAGGCGTCCGGGTACGAGGTAATGGCGGATCGTCTCGCCGATGAAGGAGGGCAGATTCCACGCCTCGGCAGCCT
>CAZKDQ010000436.1:0-1513 GCA_964551345.1 uncultured Rhodothermales bacterium | reverse complement strand
CGATCAACGGAATCAGCAGCAGCAGTCCGGCGGCACACCAGCCCGCGATCCGCCAAGTGTTCCAGCTCCATCCTGCTGCTTCAGATGTGTTTTCTCCCATTGCCGAACCTCGATGTTTTAGTTGAAGCCGCGTCGTTGCGCGGCGTTTGAGCACGGCGTAACCTCCGAACTATGTGCGTGAGCGACGTGAGCACCATCTGAGATCTTCGTGAGCATGGCCCGGGATGTCCAGCAGTACCAATTCGGTGACTTCCTCCTCGATGTCCGCAATCGTACGATCCGGCAAAACGGCGATCCGATCGAACTCACGGCGCGCTATTTCGACGCGCTCGTGCTGCTGGTTCACGAGCACGGGCAACTCGTCGAGAAGGACCGGCTTTTCGAGGAAGTCTGGGGCGACGTCGTCGTCAGCGACAGCGCGCTTACGCAGTGCATCAAGGACATCCGCAAGCAGCTCGGCGACGACGCGGCCAATCCTCGCTACATCCAGACGGTGCCGCGCTATGGCTACCGGTTCATCGCGCCGGTGCATGTCGTCGCTCCTGATGCAACAGCCGATGATCCCGCTATTGACAGCGTGGAACCCGGTGTCAGCTCGAGCGGCAGTATCCACGCGCGCTCAGCGGCGGCTTCGCTTCAAGCGGCCGCGCTCTGGGGCGCAGCAGGCTCGCTTGGCGGCGCCTTCGCAGGCGTGTTCGGTGGATTGCTCTATGGATCAGCGCTCGCCTATTCCCCGACCGGCGCTGAGCTCGGCACGGCATCCATCCTCCTTGTGCTTCTGAGCTTGAACGTGCTGGTTGGATTCATCGGCGGCGCCGGCGTCAGCTTCGGAATGGCTACGATGAGCTGGATCGTGTCGCGGTCGCTTCGGTGGAGCATCGTCGGTGCGGCGCTCGGCGGGATGCTGGTCGGCGGCGGCGCGAAGCTGCTTGGTGTGGATGCTTTCAACCTGCTGTTCGGTCGCGCTCCGGCGGGGATCACCGGCGGGATTGAGGGCGGCGTCCTCGGGGCGGCCGTTGCTACAGGCGCCTGGCTCGGGCGCAACAGAATTCCGAGTTGGAGGCCGATCGCGTTTGCAGCCGCCGCGGGTGCCATTGCGGGCGCAGTCATCCCCCTCGCCGGCGGGAATCTCATGGGAGGCAGCCTCGAACTCCTGGGGCGGTCCTTCGACGGCTCGCGGCTCCAGCTCGACGCACTCGGACAGCTTTTCGGCGAGGTTCATTTCGGCACGACGACACATGCGGTCCTCGGCGGGATAGAGGGAATGCTCTTCGGAGGCTGCGTCATCGGCGCGATGGCTCTCGCGAAACGCAGACTTACGCCATCCCGATCAGCTGCCTGACGTGCCAACGTGAATCAATTAAATCGGCGATCCATCCTCCCGCCTTCGATCCTCAACTACGGAATCGCCCATCCGCATTCAATAAGAAGTCAACCGCCCGCGATCCCATTCGCCACCATAACCGAGGCGTCACTCCTTCTCAAATCTCGGACCGCGGAACATCAACCCGCC
>CAZKDQ010000435.1:0-1521 GCA_964551345.1 uncultured Rhodothermales bacterium | reverse complement strand
TTCGACAACGATTTTGCGCGCTCGGTGATGGAGACCTTCCCCGAGGACAAGCGCGATCAGTTGCTGAAGTTGCGTGTGCTGCCGTATCAGGCCGAGATGGAGGCCCAGACGGGCGCCATCAAGCTGGTCTTTGCGACGCACGATCCGACGCGGCCCGAGGTGCACCGTGTGATGCAGGATCTGCGCCTGGAGCGGTTCGAGCTGCGGTACGCGCCGGAGTCGATTGTGCGGGCGTTCGTGGCCGAGGCGTTCCCGAGGAAGAACGAGTTCCTCGAGCGCATGAGCGACGGCGGGATGCGGTTCGACCTGGGTGCGAGCTTCGACGATCAGTCGCAGTTGATCGATGAAGACGCGCTGGAAGCGGAAATCAGCCGCTCGAGCCTCATCAACCTGTTCGAGGCGACGCTTGTTGAGGCGGTGCGGCGCGGCGCGTCGGACATTCATATTTATCCGAACGCGCAGAAGCATATTGAAATCCACTTCCGCGTGGACGGACGCCTCGGCCACTGGCATACCGAGGAGAAGGTCCACCCGGAGGCGCTGCTGGCGGTGATCAAGGACAACGCGATGAACGTGGACCGTTTCGAGCGCGATTCGGCGCAGGACGGGTTCATCCAGCGTTGGATTGACGATGCGCTGATTCGATTCCGCGTGTCGGTGCTGCCGATTGCCAACGCGGCGCAGGAGCTCCGGTCCGAGAGTATCGTGATTCGTGTGCTCGACGACCGGAAGGTGATCACCGACCTGAAGAAGCTCGGCCTGCTGGATGTGGCGCTGGAGCGCTTCGAGATGGCGATCCGGCAGCCCCACGGCATGGTGATCCTGACGGGTCCGACGGGCTCGGGTAAGTCGACCACGCTCGTGGCGGCGATGCACCAGGTGGTGACGCCCGAAGTGAACGTGCTGACGGTGGAGGACCCGGTCGAGTACATCATCCCGGGTGTCCGGCAGATCAAGCTGAACCATAAGCTCGGCCTCGAAGAGGCGCTGCGCGCGATCCTCCGGCACGACCCGGATGTGGTGATGGTGGGTGAGATGCGTGACCGGCAGACGGCCGACCTTGCCATCAAGCTGGCCAACACGGGTCACCTGACGTTTTCGACGCTGCACACGAACGATGCGCCGAGCGCGATCTCGCGGCTGTATAAGATGGGCATCGAGCCGTTCTTGATCGCGTACGCTATCAACATGGTCGTGGCGCAGCGGCTGATCCGCACGCTTTGCCCCGCGTGTAAGACGCTCGACCCCGACCCCGACCCGGTTATGCTGAAGAAGCTTGGGTTTACGGACGAGGAGATCGCGAACACGCCGATTTACGAGACCGGGCACGACGCGCACTGCCGTTCCTGCAAGGGGATGGGCT
Source organism: uncultured Rhodothermales bacterium (assembly GCA_964551345.1). Lineage (GTDB taxonomy): Bacteria > Bacteroidota > Rhodothermia > Rhodothermales > CAZKDQ01 > CAZKDQ01. The sequence goes on along the minus strand of CAZKDQ010000435.1, from coordinate 158 downwards.
ACAAGGGCCGCCGCGCGGTGACCGAGGCGCTGTATTTCTCGCGGCCGATCCGGCACATGATCGTCGAGGCTCAGAACATGATCGATGAAGCGGCGATCCGGAAGCTGGCTGAGAAGGAGGGGATGTTGACGCTGCGCGACTCGGCGCGGCAGATCGTG
>CAZKDQ010000434.1:0-1526 GCA_964551345.1 uncultured Rhodothermales bacterium | reverse complement strand
ATCGTCCCGTAGCATGTAAATCCGCCGATGCCGTCGATAACCTCGCCGGCCTGGAGGTCGCGCTTGGCGACGGCCACCACCTCACACACCGGGTCGCCGAGCGGGGTAATGGCAGCATCATCGAAGAGGACGGCCCGAGCGGCGGTCAGCGGCGCCTCTAGATGGGGCAGGTGGTACGGGACGTAGAACGTATAGAACGGCCCCTCCCCCATTTTGAAAACGGGCATGTATTGCCGCATGACCGGATGGTCGTTATATCCGATAACGAAAACGCCTGGACCAGGCTCAGCGCCGAGAATGTAATCGGTAATACCCGTGTCGAGTATGTCTTCAAGCGGGAAACGCGCCTGTGCCTCGTCCACATGATCGCATGCAGGACCGTACATCCCTCGCCGCCCGACGCCAAAGCCGGTAGCATTCGCAATCACGGCTTGTTCGAAGGCCAGCTTGGTACCATCCGCAAACGACGTCACATGCGTGACATCTTGCTTGTACTTCTCAGCGAAAGCACGCTGCGTCTCGGGTGTTCGGTAGTGGTCGAGCATGCCTTTGATGTTGCCCGCCAGCACCGGTCGGTAGCCGATCGTCTTGACAAAGCGGAAGAGGTTCATCACGACGCCGGGCTGATCGCCGTCGGCATTCGTGTAGACGACGCCGGCGGAGCGGGCAAAACGGTTGAGGACCGGTCCAACCGTGGCGTCCGTCTCAGCGTTCATCATCACGATGTGCTTACCGTGGCGGATGGCCGCCATCGCCACAACGGCGCCATGCTCTACATCCCCCGTCGCCTCGATCACCACGTCGATGCCGTCTGCCTCACATGCAATCGAGGCATCGTCAGTTACAGCGAATCGACCACGCGCAATCGCCTGTTCGAGCCCGGCACGTGAATTAACGCGCGCAACATCTGAAACGCCGGCATCTTGATACGCGCGCTCTGCCCGGGCCGCCGTGCGGTTGGCAACAACAGCAACGCGCATGCCCGGGATCGATCGCGTGATCTGCAGGGCCATTCCTCGGCCGATGTACCCTGCACCTACAATCGCTACCTGAATCGGGCGGCCCTCGCTCTGGCGCTGTTCAAGTGCGCGGTCAACAATGATCATCGTACAAACGTCGTAATGAGAGATGGAGATATATCAGATGACGGCCGCGTATATATCAGATGGCGCGTATCAGATAGCGGCCGTAACGAGCGACCAGCTTTCGTCTTTCTCGGAGATCATCGATGCGGGCAGCGGCCAGTCTATACCTATCGCTGGATCATCGTATCGGAGGCCGCGCTCCGCATTTCGATGGTACGGATGAGACGTCATGTACAAAAGCTCCGCGCCCGGCACGAGTGCCTGAACACCATGAGCGAAACCTTCGCCGATGTACAGGGCGCGGCGGTTATCGGCCGATAGCTCGTAGCCAACCCACTGCAAGTACGTGGGCGAATCTGGCCTGGCGTCTACCGCCACGTCGAATACCGCACCGTGGATGCAGCGAACCATTTTCGTCTCGGCGTGCGGCGCGGCCTGGTA
>CAZKDQ010000433.1:0-1537 GCA_964551345.1 uncultured Rhodothermales bacterium | reverse complement strand
CTCGATCTCGCAGAGGGCTACCTCGAAGACGCCGAACGGGCTGCGGGCGAAGAACGTCGCGCCGAACTCGCACAGAAAGCGCTCCTGTACGCGCTCAAAGGCGGCGAGGCTCTCGAGTTGGACGCGGCCCGGCACATCATAGATCAGCGGGGCTTTCGGCCGGACTTCTTCGCCGGCTGCGATGCGCGCAGCTACTACCAGATGGAGAACCTGCGTGATTGGATGCCGCTCTTCTCCGACGTCTTCGACATGGCTACCATCACCTTCGTGTGGGAGCACCGGGGCGTCATAAACGATTTCGAGCCGGAGCTCGGCGTCCACGATTTCGAGTACCGCGACTCGCTCCTTCGCAAGCTCGAGGCGGAGAACATCCAGGTCATCGGGCGCCCGCTCTTCTGGTTTCATACGTGGGTCACGCCGGATTGGATAAAGCGGATGTCGTTCGACGAGCTGCTCAAGTATGTGGAGCGGCACACGCGTGAGGTGATCAGCCACTACGGCGATCGGATGTACGCCTGGGAGATCGTCAACGAGTTCCACGACTGGGCCAACGAGATCGAGGTGACGCCGGATCAGGCAGTCGAGTTGACGAAGCTGGCGTTCGACGTAGCGAAAGACACCAACCCGAACGTGCATCGGCAGGTCAATAATTGCTGCGCGTTCGCGGAGTACGTCCAGATGAAGCAGTGGTCGGGGCAGCCGGCGAAATACCCGCAGCGCACGCCCTGGCAGTTCACGCAAGACCTGATCGATGCAGGCGTCGACATCACGCTGATCGGCCAGCAGATGTACTTCCCATACCGCGATCTGCAGGACACGCTCATCATGACCGAGCGCTTCGCTGAATTCGAGAAGCCGGTGCACTGGTCGGAGATCGGAGCGCCGGGCGGCCCGACCGATCGATCCGTCAAACTCGGCACCGTGAACATGCCTGAGGAGCCTTACACCTGGCATCGTAACTGGGACGAAGAGCTGCAGGCGGACTGGCTCGAGGCCATGTACACCCTCGGCTACAGCAAGCCGTGGATGGAGGCCGTCAACTGGTTCGACTTCATCGACACGCATTCATACATCGACAACGGCGGCCTGCTTCGGACGCCCGCCGGAGAGCCGAAAGCCGCTTATCACCGCCTGAAGAAACTCCGCGAGGAGTGGAAGACCTTGCCCGATCGCACGAGCAGCCGCCCGGCGACGGGGTGCACGGTCTGTCCATGATCGTGTCGATGCCATTAGAGTCCTAGCCCACAGCCAACAAGATCCCTCGTATGAACCGCCGCGAACTTATCAGGACCGGTGCGCTCGGTGCGGCCGCGCTCGCCGTCGCACCGCTTTCAGGGTGGAAATCCGTCTACGCGCGCAGCCGCCAGGACGCGGTTTTGCGTCCGTATCCGCATCCGCTCACGCCAAATTTCGACTTCGCCTACGCGACGGACATCAGCGGTGACGCCTTCGCTACGCTTCCCGTGTCGGATGCCGGCATCTCGCTCGCGCGCGGCTCCCTCCAGAAACCCTTCTCCATCAACGGCAGGCACTTCGT
>CAZKDQ010000432.1:0-1581 GCA_964551345.1 uncultured Rhodothermales bacterium | reverse complement strand
GCCGCCGCCGCGGTAACCGGCATCTCGGCGGCCGCTTCGAGTGTGACACCCGTTCTCGTCGCCACCGCCGCATGGGCGGGCGGCACCATCGCCCTCGATGCCGTGATCTCATTTGCCGGATTCTCCTTCACGGCAACGGTCCTGACCAAGTTCTACCTCGAAGACACCAACCTGCACGAGCTCGCACCTCCGATGAGAGGCGGCCTCGCGGCTCTGCCACGGGACGTCGGCCGATTCCTGCTGAAGTGGCTCAATCCACGCCGCGCTGTGCCCCTCTTTGTTCTAATCCTTCTGCTGAGCGCAGCATTCAGCAGTCGACTACTCGGCGATCAACTAGACGACGTGCGTTTCGCGGTCGCCGCACATCGGGCCGGCGCCTCTCTCGCAACCGAGAACACGCTTCTCGCTCTCGAGCGCTCTATCGAAAGTGGAGCCGACTACGCAGAGATCGACGTTCAGCTGACGCGAGATGGCGTAGTCGTCGTAGCCCATGACGCCGACCTGATGCGCCTTGCAGGTGATCCACGACGCATTGCCTCATCAACATACGATCAGTTGAAGGACATCGTGCAGGGCACAGATGACGCGCCTGATGACCAGCGCCGTGTGGCAACGCTGGCGGAATTTCTGAACCGATCGCGTGGCAGAATCGATTTGATGATCGAGTTGAAGTACTTCGCGCCGGACTCGCTGCTGGCGCCGGCCGTCGTGGAAGTCGTACGCGAGCATCAGATGGAGGATGACGTAGTCATTGTGTCTCTTGATATGGATCCTCTGCGCGTCGTAAAGCGGCTCGAGCCACGGCTCCGAACAGGCTACGTCGTTTCGTTTTCGGTGGGTGATCTCACACGCCTGCCGGTCGATATGCTGCTCGTTACGCGACGGATGGCCAACAGCCGGTTCGTTCGCGCGGCGCATCAGGAAGAGATGGAGGTGTTCGCGTGGACGTTGAACGAGACGGGAGACATGCTGGACGTCGTTCAGAGCGGTGTGGACGGCATCATAACCGATGACCCGCCACTTGCCGAACGCCTGCGAGAGGAGCTGGGGCGATTCACCACCGCCGAGTTGCTTCTCCTGCGGCTGCGTGATCTGCTGCCGGATCTCTCGGCCGATCGCCACGAGCCTCAGACCGCCGATCCGCCGCCGATCCATTGACCCTCAACGGCGCTTCATCATTTTGATGTCGATATTCGTCCGCGCCGGACACAGCAATACACGCCGCTGCCTCTTGTCATGATGATGGAATTCAATGGATAATATTAGCCATACCCTCGTCGGTGCGGCCATGGGTGAGGCGGGGCTGAAGAAGTACTCGGGCCTTGGGATGGCGACGCTCATGGTTGCCGCCAACCTTCCTGATCTTGACGTTATTGCCATCCCGTTCGGCCACAACCTGACGTTTCGCCGCGGCTGGACGCACGGGCCGCTCGCCATACTCGTTCTGCCCATCGCACTAACCGCCGTCATGGTTGGGTTCGATCGCATGCAGACGCGCTGGGGAAAGCGACCACCGAGCCGTGCACCCGTGCGACCGGTGCCACTCTTCATGCTGTCGCTCGCAGGCTTCCTGACGCATCC
>CAZKDQ010000431.1:0-1589 GCA_964551345.1 uncultured Rhodothermales bacterium | reverse complement strand
CAGAACTACTTCCGGATGTACGACAAGCTGGCCGGTATGACCGGTACGGCCGAGACCGAGGCGGAGGAGTTCTTCAAGATCTACGAGATGGATGTCGTTGTCATTCCGACCAACAAGCCCATTGTCAGGAACGACCTTGACGACTTCGTCTTCAAGACGCGCCGCGAGAAGTATCGCGCCGCCATCGACCGGATTCAGGAGTATCACGAGAAGAGCCAGCCGGTGCTTGTCGGTACGACCTCGGTCGAGGTGTCGGAGACGCTCAGCCGCATGCTCACGCGTGCCGGCATCAAGCACAACGTGCTGAACGCGAAGCGGGATCGGGCCAAGCAGGAATCGCTGATCGTGGCAGAGGCCGGGCAAAAGGGCGCCGTTACGCTCGCAACGAACATGGCCGGCCGCGGAACGGACATCAAGCTCGGCCAGGGCGTTCGTGAGATCGGCGGCCTTGCCATCCTAGGCACCGAGCGGCACGAAAGCCGCCGTATCGACCTTCAGCTACGTGGCCGTTCCGGTCGCCAGGGCGATCCCGGCGAGAGCCAGTTCTACGTCTCGCTCGAAGACGACCTGATGCGTCTCTTCGGATCGGATCGTGTTTCGAAGGTGATGGACCGCCTCAACCTTGAAGAAGGCGCCGTCATCACGCATCCGTGGGTCAACAAGTCGATCGAGCGGGCGCAGAAGAAGGTGGAGCAGAACAACTTCGCCATCCGAAAGCGGCAGCTCGAGTATGATGACGTCCTCAACGCACAGCGGCACGTGATCTATGACCGACGCCGCCATGCGCTAATCGGTGAGCGCTTCCGCGGCGAAGTGCTGGACATGCTGCAGGACCAGGTCGGCGCGATCGTCGCACGTCATTATGATGAGGGCAATCTCGACGAGATGCGGGAGGAGATCCTGCGGACGCTCGCATTCGATTTCGAGATGGACCGCGAGATGTTCATGCGCCTCGGTGAAGACGGCGTTGCAGAGCGCGTCTTTGAGGATGCGGTCGAGTTTTACCACCGCAAACGCGAGGCACTGGCGCTGCCGTTCCGCGATGGTATCCGCCGTATGGCGGAGGGCGACGGCGAGAACAAGCCGGAGCGCGTCTATGTCGATTTTAGCGATGGACGCAAGATGCTGCGCGCCGTCATTAAGGTGGAGGAGGCGCTCGAGACGGACGGCATGGCGGTTAATGACGCCATCGAGCGTACGGCCATGCTTTCCATCATCGACGAGAAATGGACCGAACACCTGCGCGAACTCGATGAGGTGAAGGAAGGCATCGGGCTCCGGGCCTACGGCCAGCGCGACCCTCTGGTCGAGTACAAGATGGAGGCGTTCAAGCTCTTCACCGAGATGATGGGCGAGATCAACGAAGCCGTCGTCTCATTCGTCTTCAAGGCCGGCCCGCTCGTTGATGCCCCGGCACGCCGCGGCTCGACGCAGCAGCGCAGGCGTCTCGACCCGAACCGCGCTCAGACGCAGCATGACTCGATGGAGCCGAGTTATGGAGTGAACGCCGGTGGCGGACAGTCGGCCGCAGAACGCGACCCGACGGCGACCAAACAGCCGGTTGTGGTAGGCGAACAGGTCGGGCGCAA
>CAZKDQ010000430.1:0-1593 GCA_964551345.1 uncultured Rhodothermales bacterium | reverse complement strand
ATCACGCCCGACAACGTCCATATTTCTTTCGTGCCATGTCTACGATCGTCGAGTTCGAGACCATCCCCGAATTGTTCAATCGCGTCGTTGATCACTTCGACGGCGAAGGTCGGCCGGCACTTCGGTATAAAGACAGGTCGACGAAGGAATGGGTGGCGATCTCCTGGGAGGAGTATCGAGAGCAGGTGCGCGCGCTGGCCGCCCATTTTTATGAGCGCGGCGTGCGCGCGGGAGACCGCGTGGCCATCCTCTCTGAGAACCGCCCCGAGTGGATGTTTACGGATCTGGCCACGCAGCTCCTTGGTGCGGTAAATGTGTCGCTCTACACATCGCTACCGGCCTCGCAGGTGGCGTTCATCGTCAGAGACTCGGGTTCGAAGGTGCTCGTCACATCGACCTCGCTCCAGCTCCGCAAGGCCGAGCAGATTTTTGACGACTGCCCGGAGCTCGAGGAGGTCATCACGATGAGCGAGCTCCGCTCCGAACATCCATCATATGTGAAGGAATGGGATGACGTCATCCAGTCGGGGCGGAAGCTGTGGCCCAAACACCAGGATGCCATCGAAAAGGCGTCGGCCGCCGTGAAGCCGGACGACACCTGCGCGCTGATCTACACCAGCGGAACGACCGGCCGGCCCAAGGGCGTCATGCTGACGCACCACAACTTCGTGTCGAACACGCGCTCCGCGCTTGGCCTGTTCGACTTCGGCCCCACCGATCACCACCTCTCATTCCTGCCGCTCTGCCACTCGTTCGAACGGACCGCCGGCTACACCGCTATGATGGCCTCCGGCGCGCTCGTCACCTTTGCCGAAAGCATCGATACGGTCGCCGCCAACCTTGTCGAGGTGTCGCCGACGGTCATGATCTCAGTGCCCAGGCTCTTTGAGCGCGTCTATGGCACCATCATCCGGTCCGTCGAGGATGGATCTCCCACCAAGCGGAAGATCTTCAACTGGGCCGTCTCCACGGGGCGCAAGGCCGCGGAGGCACGCAAGAACGGCGGCATGAATCCCTTCCTGAAAGGTCAGTACAACCTCGCGCATCGCCTTGTCTTCTCGAAGCTGCACGAAAGGCTCGGCGGCAACCTGCGCTTTGCGGTGTCCGGCGGGGCCGCTCTGCCACGCGAGATCGGCGAGTTTTTCGAAGCGGCGGGCATCACGATCGTCGAAGGCTATGGGCTCACCGAAACCGCACCCGTCGTAGCCGCCAACCCGCTCGAACGGCCCCGTTACGGCACGGTGGGACACGTACTCCCGGGTGTCACGGTGGCCATCCAGAGCCTTACCGACAAGTCGATCATCGCGCAGCTCTCCGGGGACGATTATCCGTCGGAGCTCGACTCGTCGGACGGCGAGATTCTGGTCAAAGGACCCAACGTCATGAAAGGCTACTGGCAGAACGAGGACGCCACACGCGAGTCCATCGATGCCGACGGCTGGTACCACACCGGCGACGTGGGCCGGTTTGACGGCGGGTATCTTATGATCACCGACCGCATCAAGCACATGATCGTGTCGCGCGGCGGAAAGAACATTTATCCGGGGCCTATCGAAGACAGCCTCAAGTCGTTCCGTCACATCGACCAGATCG
>CAZKDQ010000429.1:0-1599 GCA_964551345.1 uncultured Rhodothermales bacterium | reverse complement strand
CTCGGCGGTGAGGCGCGCAGGGTCGATCTTTCGGCGCCTCAGGAATTCGTCAGCGGCGGCGCGGCCGTGCATCAACAGGCCGTCTTCGTTCAGGACGACTTCCAGCTTACCGACGCCGTCAAGCTTCTCGGCGGCGCTCGTCTGGACGATCATCAGACATTCGGGTTGCATCTGACGCCGCGCGCCTATGCCGTGTATTCCGCGACGGCCGCCATCACGTTCAAAGCGGGCGTCGGCACGGCGTTCAAGGCGCCGACGCTTCGCCAGATCAGCGACGACTCGGTGGTGCGGAGCTGCCGGGGCGCCTGCCTGATCGTCGGCAGCGACAACCTGCGTCCGGAGATGAGCACGAATGTCGAGGCGTCCATCAACCTCGACACGCGGTCGTTCGGAGGGTCGATCACCGTGTTCAACAACGACATCGACAACCTGATCGACACGCCGCGCGGGACGGGCGTCGAGCCGATCGGTATCGATCCCGATACACAGCTTCCGATCTACGTCCCGCGCAACGTCGACCGCGCGAGGATACGCGGCATCGAGTCGACCGCACGGTTGCGCCTGGGCAGGTTCGGCCGCCTGACCGCCAACCACACTTTGCTCGACGCGCGCGACCTCGACGAAAACGTACGGCTGGATTACCGTCCTCGGCATGCCGCAAGTGGCAGACTCGATGTGCTCGCGAGTCGGCGAACGGCAGCGTTCGTGCGTGGCCAGTACGTCGGCGAGCAGACGAGTGGCGAATTCGATCTTGACGCCTACGCCCTGTTCGATGTCGGCGCAAACATCGAGGTGCGCGACGGCCTGTGGATCAACCTGGGCATCCAAAACGTCGCCAACACCCGGACCGACGACGCCGACGCGAACTACAGCTTCGTTGAGCGTGGGCGCACTGTTTCCGCCGGAGTGTCCGCCCGCTTCTAAGTGGACCGGTTCCCGTACCTCTGGTCCGAGGATCATGCTCCTCATCGGCACGACGGCGATCCCTGGAAGCGACCTGGATAAGTGGATCAACCGGAGAGGGTAATTATGATAGGCTGAGGCGGCTGATTTCGGTGAGGCCGTGCGCATCGCCGCGAAATGGCCGTCGGCTCGCCTCGGAGCGATCGAGGTGCGCGCACCCCGTGTCACAGTTCCGATACCGCGGGCCTGAACTTTTACGGTCACGTTGCGGGCAGAAACCACGATTTAAGTCGGCGGTCGCCTTTCCCTCGAGTAGAGGGGTAGGCTTGTGAGCAGCGCTCGTACTGTGGGTATTGCGGCCCTCTGCCATCGTCTGTTTCGACAACGTGCAGTGGGCAGACCGCCCAAGCGCACACACTCCGTGGACCGCCATGAACGTACGATTGCTGACCATTGCACTTTCCGTCACATTTCTGTTCGCACTACCATCGCGCGCCCAGTACGGCCCGGTGCAGAGCCATGCGTACACCTTCTCCGTCGAAACGGTCGTTGAAGGCCTCGAGCATCCATGGGGGATGGCATTCCTGCCCGACGGACGCTTTCTGGTGACGGAGCGTGATCCCGGCACGATCCGCCTCGGTACGGCCGACGGCCAGCTATCCGACCCCCTCATCGAGGTCGAGGATCTCTTCAGAC
>CAZKDQ010000428.1:0-1609 GCA_964551345.1 uncultured Rhodothermales bacterium | reverse complement strand
GCCGCGCGCAGCTCGTCCTCGGTGATCTCCTCGCCCTCGAGGTACTTCATCATCAACTCCTCGTCGTGCTCGACTGCAGCCTCGACGAGGTTGGTGCGCAGCGCCTCCACCATCTCCTGGAACTCGGGGCGCACCGGCTGCTCCGTCCAGTTCTTCCCCAACGTAGAGTCGTCATAAACGAGCTCGAGGCGACGGATGATGTCGATCGTGCCGACATAATCCTCGCCCCCGCCGATCGGAAGGTGGATCGGATGCGCATTCGCCCCCAGGCGATCGCGAATCATCTGCACCACGCGGTCGAAGTCAGCGCCGATGCGGTCCATCTTGTTGATGAACGCGATCCGCGGGACGCCATACTTGTTCGCCTGGCGCCACACCGTCTCCGACTGGGGCTCAACGCCGCCGACCGAACAGAAGACCGCAACGGCACCGTCGAGCACCCGCAGCGACCGCTCCACCTCTACGGTGAAGTCGACGTGCCCGGGGGTGTCGATGATGTTGATGCGGAACTGCTCGCCAAAGCGCTCCCAGAAGCAGGTCGTGGCCGCGGAGGTGATGGTGATGCCCCGCTCCTGCTCCTGCTCCATCCAGTCCATGGTTGCCGCGCCCTCGTGGGTCTCGCCCATCTTGTGGGTACGGCCAGTATAATAGAGGATGCGCTCCGTCGTCGTCGTCTTACCAGCATCGATGTGAGCCATGATGCCGATATTGCGGAGCTTGTCCAGCGGCGTGGTGCGTGCCATAACAGGATATTTGGTTATCAGTCAACAGTTATCAGTTATCGGTTATCAGAGCAGAACCGCCACCACAGAGGTGACCACGTCCCGACTGATAACTGATCACTGATAACTGATAACCTTTTTTCTACCAGCGATAATGTGCGAACGCCTTGTTCGCCTCTGCCATTCGGTGCGTATCGTCCTTCTTCTTGATCGCGGCGCCCTCGTTGCGGCTCGCTGCGATCAGCTCGGCCGCCAGACGATCCGCCATCGTCTTCTCGCCGCGCGCACGGGAATACTGGATCAACCAGCGCATCCCCAGCGCCTGACGGCGCTCCGGACGGACCTCGACCGGCACCTGGTAAGTGGCGCCACCGACGCGGCGCGACTTCACCTCGAGCACCGGCTTGACGTTGTTCAACGCCTGGCGGAAGACACCCTCCCCCGGCTGCCCCGTGCGCTCCTCGATGGAACGCATGGCGTCGTAGAAGATCCCCTCGGCGACGGACTTCTTCCCGTCCACCATGAGATTGTTCACGAACTTCGTGACAGTCTCGGATGAGTAGATCGGATCCGGCGTAATCGGGCGCTTGATGGCGCGTGCGCGGCGACTCATGACTTACTTACCCTTTCCGGCGGAACCGCCCGCCTTCGGCTTCTTCGCTCCATATTTCGAACGGCTCTGTCGACGATCATTCACGCCAGCGGCGTCCAGCGCTCCCCGGACGATGTGGTAGCGCACACCCGGCAGGTCCTTCACACGACCGCCCCGAATCAGGACGATGGAGTGCTCCTGCAGGTTGTGCCCCTCGCCAGGAATGTAGGCGGTCACCTCAAAACCATTGGTCAACCGCACGCGTGCCACCTTACGAAGTGCCGAGTTCGGCTTC
>CAZKDQ010000427.1:0-1609 GCA_964551345.1 uncultured Rhodothermales bacterium | reverse complement strand
GAAAAGCAGCACGGGCAGCAGCGGTCCGCGGGTGGCTGCGCGGGCGATGATGGCTGCCAGCAGCGTCGTGGCGCCGGCGAGGCCGAGCGCGCCGAGCAGGATGAGCAGCGCCAGGAGCGCCGCATTCTCGACGCGCATGTTCAGGAGGATGTAGAACGCCGCCACGGCTACGATCTCCACCACGAGCATCATCGCGAGATTGAAGAAGAGCTTCCCCGCGTAGACCATCGACGGCCGCACGTTCAGCTTCAACAGCAGCACGGTGCCCCGCTCTTCCTCCGCAATGAATGATCGTCCGAGGCCGATGGCCGCCGCGAACAGCACAACGATCCAGAACAGGACGGCTTGCAGTACATCCGTCAGCGGCTCGTTGCCGATCGAGAACAGCATCAGCCCGATCACCGATAGCACGAACATCAGCAGCGTGTTGAGCGCGTACCGATGGCGAAGCTCCAGCTGGAGGTCCTTTCTGAAAACCGCCCAGGTGCCCCGGAGCCAGTTAGACATACCGATCCTGCGTCCGTGATCTACTTCTGATTATGCCGAAAACAACGAAATACGCTGCCAAGCGACAACCGCGATGCCGCTGAGGATGGAAGATCGAAGGTGGAGAATCGGTGATGGGTCGTCGAGGATGGACGATCTTCGATCATCGATCCTCAGCAAACAGCTTCCCCGCTCGCTCCACGTCCACATTCCCTCCGCTGACGATCATTCCGACGCGTTTGCCCCTGACGTCGATCTGGCCTTCGAGAATGCCCGCCAGCGCGAGCGCGCCCGTCGGTTCAACCACGAGCTTCATCCGTTCCCACAGAAACCGCATGGCACGGACGATCGCCGCCTCCGAGACGGTCACGATATCGTCGACGTGCTTGAGTACGAGTGGAAACGTGACCTCGCCGAGCGACGGGGTGCGGGCGCCGTCGGCAATCGTGTCGGGATCGCGGACGGTGTGGAGGACGCCCGTTTTGAGCGAGCGTGCGGCGTCATCGGCCGCGGCAGGTTCGACGCCGATGACGTGAGAGCGGGGAAGGAGGTACTTGGCAGCGACGGCGGTTCCGGAGAGGAGTCCACCGCCGCCACAGGGCGTCACAATGAGATCGAGGTCGTCGATTTCCTTGATCAGCTCGAGGCCTGCAGTGCCCTGTCCGGCAACGATGTGGGGATGGTCATAGGGTGGGATGATGGGGATGTCTCGCTCGGTTGAGATACGATCCGCGAGTTCTTCGCGCGTCGTGTCTTCGCGCTTATACCGGATGACCTCGGCGCCGTAGCCGCGCGTGGCTTCGAGCTTAACGGCGGGTGCGTCGTCCGGCATGATGATGGTCGAGGGCATGCCGAGCTCGCGTGCGGCGAGTGCGATGGCCTGCGCGTGGTTTCCGGAGGAATAGGCGAGCACGCCGCGACGTTTCTCGGAAGGCGACAAACGCGAGAGCGCGTTGTAGGCGCCGCGAAACTTGAAGGCACCGGCGCGTTGGAAATTCTCGCACTTCAGAAAGATGCTCCCGCCGGTGAGGTCGTTGAGCGTCCGCGATGTAAAAACGGGCGTTCGATGGGCAACACCGTCGATGCGTTCGGCTGCGGATTCTATGTCGGCGAAGTGGACCAT
>CAZKDQ010000426.1:0-1614 GCA_964551345.1 uncultured Rhodothermales bacterium | reverse complement strand
GATGGTCGATCTGCTGGCGGCGCGCGGTGCGGATGTTGACTCGCCCGATAACAGCGGCAACACGCCGGTGATGGGGCTGTGCTTCAAAGGATATCCCGAGATCGTGGCGCGACTGCTCGGCCTCGGCGCCGATCCGAATGCGAGTAATAATGCGGGTGCTACGGCGTTGATGATGGCGGTCATGTTCGGGCAACGTGAGATCGCCGAGATGTTGCTGAAACACGGTGCCGACGTCGAGGCGAGAGATGCCTCGGGGCGAACGGCCGCTGACATCGCCAGGATGAACGGACTTCCTGAGTTTGTCGAGCTGTTAGAAGCTCGATGAGCACCTTCCCTCTGGCCAAATCTTATATACCTCTCATCCGAAACACGCGCCTCGGTTTGAGCCGACGTAAGCGATTCATCCATCCCGCGGGTCTGTGTGCACTGGCGGCACTCGTCGCCGTTCTATCGGCGGCGGCGCCTTTTGTACAGGCGCAGTCCTCGGCCGAGGTCCTCAGAGAACTGGAGCGTCTGCGCAACACGACGCGCGTGTTGTATGTGGCGGCCCATCCCGATGACGAGAACACGCACCTCCTGGCGTATCTCGCACATGGCCTGGCGCTCGATGTGGCCTATCTTTCGATGACCCGCGGCGAAGGAGGCCAGAACCTCATCGGCAGCCAACTCGGTGATGCGCTCGGCGCAATCCGCACGCACGAGCTGCTCGAAGCGCGTCGGATCGACGGCGCGCGGCAGTTCTTTTCGCATGCGGCTGATTTCGGGTATTCCAAGCGCTATGAAGAGACACTCGGCATCTGGGGTCACGATGATGCGCTTGCGGATGTGGTCTTCGCGGTGCGATGGTTTCGGCCGGACGTTATCATCACACGCTTCCCGCCCGAACCGATGGACGGCATGCACGGCCACCACACCGCGTCGGCACGCCTGGCGATCGAAGCATTGGACGCGGCGGCGGATTCGACCGCCTTTCCCGAGCAGCTTGCACACGTGTCAACGTGGCGTGCCACCCGCGTCGTATTCAACGATTTCAGGGGGATTTGGGATGCGGGGGAGGGCCTTCCGGCCGTCGAGATGGAAACGGGAGGCTTCGATGCGGTCAGCGGTTCGTTCTATGGAGAGATTGCCGCACGCAGCCGCTCGATGCACAAGAGCCAGGGATTCGGAGCCGTCGCCGCTCGCGGACATCGCATCGAGCGCTTCATCCACCTCGCGGGCGAGCCGGCGCAGGAGACTCTGTTCGACGGTATCGATAACTCGTGGGTACGCTACGATGCAGGAGGAGACATCGAGCGACTGTTCAACAGCGTGATTGCTGGATTTGATGTCACGGACAGCTCGGCGAGCGTGGAGGCACTTCTCGGCCTCGCCGAAAGGCTCGACCGCATCCCCACTAATACCGTGATCCAGGACAAGCGCAGACGGCTCGATCAACTCATTGCTGCCGCGGCGGGCGTCTATACCGAGACGCTAATCGACTCGGAAGAGGCCGTGCCGGGCGAGGAGCTCGCGCTGCGCCATCGCGTGATCATCGGCAGCGATATCGACGCAAGGTGGAAGTCCGTCAGGTATCCGTCGCTCGACCGCGAGCAGCATATCGGGAATCACCTTCGC
>CAZKDQ010000425.1:0-1614 GCA_964551345.1 uncultured Rhodothermales bacterium | reverse complement strand
GCTCTGGACGATCTGGAAGCCATCGGCGTGTATCATGATCGAACCTCTCCCCCGTATGCGATAGCTCTCGTCAGGAGACTCTTCGAATCGGTGCAGGTACTGGAACGACATCCGCGTATCGGAAGGATCGTCCCGGAACTGGCGAACGAGGATGTTCGGGAGTTATTGGTAGACGGATATCGGATCGTATACCGGTTGCGGGGAAACCGTATAGAAGTGTCGGTTATTTTGCACGGTCGGCAGGAGGCGTCAAGGAAGCTTGGGGATCGGGGAGAGGATGTTTAATTCCCCTGTGGCGCGCCGAAATCGTATATCTTGCATCGTGTATCTGCCCCGCATCCTTCTTTATCTCATCCTCGCGTTCAGCGTCGCGCCGGCACCCGCCTTCGCCCAATCCCACGACGCCGCCGAGGGGATTCATTATTACCGGGCCGGCGACTACGCCCTGGCGGCGGACGCCCTAGGGCGGGCCGTCGGTGCCGACTCATCGGCCGTCGAGCTCTATCCTCCGCTCGCTGCATCGCTATTCCAGCTCGAGCGTCACGCCGAGGCGCGGCGGCTCGCCGACGCCGGGCTCCGGCGCCGGCCCGATCACGCGCTGCTGAACCTCCTCCGAGCGGACCTCCACCTGATGGATGACGAACCGCGCGCAGCGCTCCGGTCGCTTCAGCGGGTTTACCGCCTCGCCTCGCAACAGGGCGCCCTGCCCGACGGAATCGACTCGGCCGACATCCGCACCCGCATCGGCAACCTGCACCTTCACATCGGATTTGCTGAGGGTGAGCGCGGCGACTGGCAGGCGGCGGCCGCGCGCTTCCGGTCGGCGCGCGAATTTACTCCCGATGACCCGCAGGTCCATCGCAGCCTTGCGTACGCCTACCTCCAGTCGGAACAGTGGGATGCCGTGGTCGAGGCCGCCGAGGCCGGGCTCAGGCGCTTCCCCGATGACGACGGCCTCACGCGCATCCACCTGCATGCGCTCGCGGAAAAGGGCGACGCGGGCGCCCTCCTCGAGCAGACGGAGCCGCAATATCGCCGCAATCCCGGCGACCTCGAGCTCGGCATGACGCACGCGCAGGCGCTCCTCGCAAACGCCCGCTACGCCGACGCGCAGGACGTCTTCGACGACCTGCTCGAGCGTTTCCCCGCCGACCGGCGACTCTACGAAGCGCTGATCCGAATCCACCGCTCGATGATGAACCCGATCGGGCTCCTCGATGTGCTCGGCAGGATGCAGACGGCGTTCCCAGAGGATGCCGACGTGCCCTACCGGATCGCCGCCGTGCACGAGAGCCGTGGCGATTTCGAGGCCGCGAGATCCGTCTACGACTCGCTCGCCGTTGCATATCCCAATGATGTAGAACCATTGCTCGGAATGGCCGCGACGTTCGAAGCCGAGGACGATTTTCAGCGGGCAATCGAAGCCTACACCCGCATTCTTGACGTAGCGCCAGAACGTACCGACGCGCACCTCCGCTTGGGCGAGCTGCTCGAACGGACGCAGCAATGGGCCCGAGCGCGCGACGCCTACGAACGGATCCTTGAAACGGGCGACGACGACGTCTACATCCAGCTTGGGCGGGTGAATATGGAGATGGGGGATGTGGACGTCGC
>CAZKDQ010000424.1:0-1615 GCA_964551345.1 uncultured Rhodothermales bacterium | reverse complement strand
ACGCGAGATTCCCTCGCGACGGCGCTGCGCGTTGCTGATCTGACGTCGACCTCACCGAGATACGTTGACGTCCACGCGGCGCCGGGGCACGAGTATGCGCAGATCACGTGGACGAGCAAGCATGCGAACGACGAACGCCTCGCGTTCACCGCGCGTCCCGAATTAGGTGACGACGACGGCGATGAGCCCGCACAGGCGTATCTGTGGTCGGAGGGAGAGATCCAGCACGTCGCGATTGATGATCAACTTCCTGACGGATGGACCTTGCCGCTTCAAGGCTCGGTGGCGTTCTCGCGCGACGGCGAGCGGCTTTTCGTGGGCGTCCGGCCCCGCCACGATGACGGCGATGTACCGGCTGATACAACCGAGGCGGCGCTCTACAATGTGGATGACATCCTCCGCGACGCCACCGTTGACGTCTGGCACGTAGACGATCCCCGCATCAAAACGCAGGAGCGCCAGGTTCGGAATCGCGAGCGCAATGCCACCTTCCCCATCGTCTATCATATCGACGACGGGCATGCCGTAAAGGTTGGCGGCCTTGATCGCCGGCCCGTCGCCATCCCTGACAATCCCAGGACGATCATCACCACAAATCCGACGCCCTACCTCCCGCTCATCACGTGGGAGGGTTCGTTCGCTGACGTGTACGCCGTCGACCTCCGATCGGGCGTGGAGCGGCTGATCGCGGAGCGGCTCGAATCACGGCCGCAACTCTCGCCGGACGGTCGGTTCGTCGTCTATTATGTGGATGAAGCCTGGCATGCGGTCGACCTCAACTCGGGCACCACTCACAACTTGACGGGCCACCTTCCGGTCGGATTTTCGCATGAGGATCATGATTATCCCAGGCCCGCGCCCGGTTATGGCACAGGTGGTTGGGTTGGGAATGAGGCGGTTCTGATCTACGACAGGTTCGATATATGGCAGGTGCCGCTGGCGGGCGGGAGCGCCGTCCGCATCACAGACGGAAGACCGCATCAGCGGATATTCCGTGTGATCCGCACCGATCCACGACAGGAGTCTTTCGAGCGCGGCGACGCGGTGCTGCTCTCGATGTACCACGACCGGAACAAGAATTACGGATTCTATCGGGCGACGATCGGCCGTCAGGGCGCCGAGCGACTGCTTGAAGACGACGCCCGTTTTGAGTTCATCACGAAGGCCGACGAGGCGTCTACCATCCTCTTCACGCGCGAGCGTTTCGACGAATTTCCGGATTACTGGGCGAGCGACCTCAGTCTCAGGTCTCCGCGCAAGCTCACGGATGTGAATCCGCAGACGGCGGAGTTCCGCTGGGGGAGCGCCGAGCTGATCGATTATCACAACATCGACGGCATCCCGATGCAAGGTGTGGTAATCAGGCCTGAGGATTACGATTCATCGCGCACGTATCCGGTCATCGTTTACTTCTACCGCTTCTTCTCGCAGCGCCTTCACGAGTTCAACCGCCCGCAGATCAACCACCGGCCCGCATTCCCCTTTTATTCGGGACGCGATTACGTAGTCTTCCTGCCGGACGTCGTGTTCGAGGTCGGCCGCCCGGGTTATTCGGCAACTAAGAGCCTCGTGCCGGCCGTACAGAAGCTGATCGACGCGGGCATTGCAGATCCGG
>CAZKDQ010000423.1:0-1616 GCA_964551345.1 uncultured Rhodothermales bacterium | reverse complement strand
GCTTCCGACGGCTTCATCAACTCGTCAAGCGCATCCTCATCCCATGTGAGACGACGAAGCTGCTTCAGCACCTCATCCAGAACCAGTGGCTGAACGCTTGCGACGTCCGTCGAGCCATTCCAATCGCGCAGCAAATCTACAATCGATCCGGCTCCAGTGGATAAGCCGGAAAGCGTGTCGAAGAACGGGAAGAACAGGCGATGCTGGACGGCAACGACATCCGCCTGGTACCGCATCAAGTCATCGGCTGAGTGGCGATCCATCCCGTCGAGGAGTTCTGCTGCACGCAACGAACGATAGCTGCTTCGCCAGTCGTGGCCGATGTAATGTGGATACGAGGGCGGCGTCGGCTGCTGATTCGTCGATGTCGCGTAGCCCTTCTCCGGCGCGACTTCATGTGGAAGCTCATCGAACGGCACACGCCCGATCCATTCACCGGCTGAGGATGATCCATCGAGAAGTCCCTTGCCGTGACCTCCTTCGCGAACTGGAAGATGGCCGGTTGATCTGATGGCTATCACGCCGTCGCCGCCGGCATACAGGATGTTCTGCATGGGCGAATCCCAGACGCGAATCGCCTGCTCGAACTCGGCATAGTTCGACGCCTGGTTCATCCCGATAAGCGCCTGCATCGTCCGGTTCGGCTTGTGGGCCACCCACTGAATCGCCACCGGATGCTCCTCATCCATGAAGACCGGACCCCAGTGCGAGTAGTACAGCGTATCAATGACAGGCTCACCGCCGGCTACCTGGATTGTATCGATGATGAGGTCGAGGTCCCGCCATTCGCCCTGATATCCATATTTCGTGCGCGATGGATCGAGCGTCAGGCGGTAATGGTCGATCTGGTCGGAGCCCGTGTTGGTGAATGTCCAGCCGAGGTGATCATTGAACGCTTCCACTGGAAGCGGCGCACCGGGAATGGTGACGCCATAGGTGTTCATCTCCGGCGTGACGATGTGAACCTCGTACCAGACCGCCGGAAGCGTAAGCGCCAGGTGCATATCTCCGGCGAGGATCGGCCGCGTGGTCGTCGAGCGCCTGCCGCTTACGGCCCAGTTGTTCGATCCCTTTCCTTCGATGAAACCCTCGGTCGCGGCAATGGCGTCCGGTGCTCGAAGCGACTTCAAGACATTCGAAGCCGACGAGGCAAAAACCTCCGGTGCCGTCTGCAGCACAGCCGGTGCATCGACCGCGCCGACAATAGGCACGTAGAGCCTGCTGTGTTCGGGATAAAGCAGGTTGAAGTCCTCCTCGCCCAGCCGCCGCAGGAGTTCTCCGTATTCAGCATAGTCTGAACCGTAGGACAGATCGAACGTCATGTACTGGATCAGGCGGGCGACTTGCAGTGCGCTGCAACGCGTTGGACGGCCGCCGAGGAGGCGGTACTCGAAGGGCAAATCGGCATCGTTGAGCTTGTCGATGTATGCGTTGACGCCCTCACAGTAGGCGTCAATCAACTCGGCCTCGACCCCATCCTCCCGCCGGATGCGCTCGACATTCAGACGAGCGCCGACATCCATTCCGGTGTTCCTCAGGAAGCGATCCGTCTCGATGGTCGCAGGCCCCAGCAGTTCAGAGAGCCGACCTGAGGCGACGCGCGCGATGAAGTCGTA
>CAZKDQ010000422.1:0-1621 GCA_964551345.1 uncultured Rhodothermales bacterium | reverse complement strand
TTACGGCGTGGTTTCCATCGCGATCGTCGGCACCTCACCCAGGACGTCCCTCACGCTCAAAACCTCGACAGGTGCCAGGTTCAGCTCTCGGATCGATTCCTCGATGACGGAGCGATCGCCCACGACGACGATCGTCAGGTTGTCGGGGTCGATGTGACGGGTTGCCGCCTGCCGGGCGCTCTCAGGGGCGACCGACAGGATGCGCGAGGTGTACGTGTTCAGGTAGTCATCCGGCATACCGTCGACAACGAGGCTCGTCAGTTGCGAGGCGATACGGCTTACGGACTGGAACGACTGCGGATAGCTCATCGCAAGGAAGTTCTTCGCGAGTTCGATCTCTTCACTGGGGATCGGCTCGTGAATGCCGCGTAGTTCATTCATAAACTCCTGGAGCGCCGGCGCGGTGACATCCGTAAAAACGGATGCACCGGTTGAGAACGGCCCCGGCCACGGGCGGAAGTCGAACGATGAGCGCGCGCCGTAGGTATAGCCCTTGTCCTCGCGCAAATTCTGGTTGATGCGCGACGTAAATGAACCGCCGAGAACGGTGTTCATCACGTTGATCGCATCGTATTCATCCGTATCACGCGGCAGCGCCACGTATCCCATGCGGATGACGGATTGCGCCGCGCCCGGCACGTCGACGAGGTAGATCCGCGAGCCGCTGCGCCCAGGTGCATCGACCGCCGCCGGTTGCGGGGCCACGTCGTTCGTCCAATCGCCAAACAACTCCTCGAGCCCGCGGAGGTGGTCGTTTGAGACGTCGCCCGCCAGAACAATAGTCGTAACGGCCGGGCCGAAGTGGCGGTCGTAGAACGCGCGGACGTCCTCCGCCGAGACATCCCTCAGGAAATCCTCCGCGCCGATCGCCGACCGGCCGTACGGATGATCGTCGCCGTAGAGCGTCCGGTCGAATAGCGTCTGCGCGATCGTCTGCGGGTCGTCGTGATTGCGAATGAGCGTCGTCAGCCGGTCGAGCCGCAGGCGTTCGAGCTCGTCGGCGTCGAAATGTGGCCGCAGCAGTACGTCGGCCACGAGCGCCGCGGCATCGTTGAACCGAGCGGACGGCACCCGAAGCGAGAGCGACGTGTAATGATTGGAGGCGCTGGTACCAAACCGTGCACCGAGAAAGTCGAATGCATCGGCCAACTCGAGCGCGCCATATTCACCGGCACCGTCGTCAATCAGAGACGCCGTCAGCGAAGCCATGCCCTGCGCCTCGCGCCGCTCATTGGCCTGGCCCGCCTCCACGATCACGTTCATCTGAACGAGCGGAATGTCGGTCTTCCGCATCATCACCACCTCGATACCGTTCGAGAGGCGGTGACGCTCAATCGGAGGAAGCTCGAGCTCCGCCGATTGTCTGACCGCAGGCGGCCGGGACCGATCGGGCGTCTGCGCCGCGGCATCCGAAGAGAAAACGGGGGAGGTCGCCATGAGAGCGACGAGCAATAATATCTTGAACATGGACGGGCTCGGGGAAATCAGTTGGGCGAAATGAACTCGCTTCCGGAAGCCGCGAGGTCGGCGGCTCCTTGCGGCACAATACTCAGGACGATGCGCCGGTCGAGCGGCAGGTAGCGGCGCGCGGCGGCGCTCAAGTCGTTGCCGCTGAGCGCAC
>CAZKDQ010000421.1:0-1624 GCA_964551345.1 uncultured Rhodothermales bacterium | reverse complement strand
TTTGACTCCACGCTCATCGGCGATGCCTCGCTGATGGGCCGCCCGATGACGCGCATCGCGAATCCCTTGCGCCGGATGGGGGCTGGTCTCGAACTCGCCGGCACCCTCCCGCCAATTCGTATTTCGGGTGGAAGCGCCTTGCAGGCCATCGAATACGAGCTTCCGGTGGCGTCGGCACAGGTTAAGTCGTGTGTGCTGCTCGCCGGACTTTTCGCGGAGGGCGAGACGGTCGTCCTCGAGCGGAAGCCCTCGCGGGATCACACCGAGCGCATGCTCGGCCTTTCAACATTTGATGACGGCAGCATCCTTCGGATCGCCGTCGAAGGTGGTCACCGAATTCCACCTGGCACGTGGACCGTTCCCGCTGATTTCTCGGCTGCCGCGTTTTTCATTGTGGCGGGGCTGATCGTCGGGGAAGGCGAGTTGGTCCTCCGAAACGTAGGCATGAACCCGTCCAGAACCGCGCTGCTTGACGTTCTGCGGGCGATGGGTGGCGACATCACAATCACCAACGAGCACGAGGAGGGCGGCGAGCCCGTGGCCGACTTGCTCGTGAAGCCGTCGCAATTGAACGGCATTGCTGTTGGAGGTGACATCATCCCGAACCTGATCGATGAGATTCCCATCCTGGCCGTAGCGGCTTCGGTGGCTGAGGGGCCAACAGAGGTGCGTGATGCGGACGAGCTACGCGTGAAGGAGAGCGACCGGATCTCTACACTCGTGCAAAACATGACCGCACTCGGCGCAAAGGTGACGGAGTATGAGGATGGATTCCGCATCGAAGGCAGCCATTCTTTGCGAGGTGCCCGCGTAGACAGCTTTCACGATCACCGGATGGCGATGGCGATGGGTGTTGCGGGCCTCATCGCAGAAGGCGAAACTGAAGTCGTCGGCGCTGACTGCGCTGCGATATCCTTCCCTCGATTCTGGGACGTGCTTGGAAACGTTGCCGAAGGTTCCGTCAGCACGCTTTCACCTTGACCGCGCAGATAGCCTAACGGCGTCCCAACTCCTGAGACGGATCCCATAGATGACGATCGAGACGCACGCAGCCGTCGTCGTCGAATTCAACCCCTTCAGAACGCAGCCGTTCTTCCATCACGTTGGGACCTTCGAAGTGCCGCTTCCCCGAAAGCGCGCCGAAGCGGTTCACCACTCGGTGCGCCGGCAGACCCGACGCCGGCGATTTATTGAGCGCCCAGCCAACCGTCCGGGCCCCCGAGCGGCTGCCGAGGTAGGCGGCAATGAGTCCGTACGTGGTCACACGGCCGATGGGGATCTGTCCTACGACGTCCCATACACGGGTGAAGTAGTCGTCCGGTTCGATGCGATCATCGTCCGGTTCATTGGCGGCGTCTCGCGACGAGAACATGCGCTATTGTGCGTTTAAAGGACGTGAGACTTTCTTTCCTGCCGCGGCGTTTACGGTAGGGCACGGCCTGCGAAGGCACCTTGCCCCAACGAATCGGGTTCAGCCATGTATCGTTACGCACTTCCGGCAGCACTGCTTGCTGCTTTTATCCTCAGCTCCTGCGCGATGTTCGAGGAGTCCTCCCGCGACGCCCATTATCATCGCCGCTTCTTCCCCTCGATCCAATATATCCATCATCCCGATACGGTCAGG
>CAZKDQ010000420.1:0-1631 GCA_964551345.1 uncultured Rhodothermales bacterium | reverse complement strand
GCGGTGACTTCTGCAGGCGTGACCATTTTATACCTGAGCAGATAATCGACCGCCTTCTTCTGGTCCCGCGTGAACCCGAATCCCCTCCTTGGATCCGTTATCTCGATGCGGGTCCGCTTGTCTGCCTCGTCGAGATAAGCAAAAACATGATTGGGAGACGCCATCAGTTGCAGCGGAATATCGGCTCTGCCGGCGAGGGAGTAGTAGAGGGTGATGGCGGACAGGCAGTTGTACGTCCCATCAGAAAGTGTCTGACGCAACGTGGCGTCGTCCTCGTAACGAGGGAGGTAGTCGCGGTGGAGCGTCCGGAAGATCGCGCGCGCCTTCCTCGTGTCAGATCCTCGAAGGCGTGCAAGTACGTCCTGATGGATCTGCTCAGCGCGGTGGAGGAGTTGAGCCGCCTCCTCGAAATCAGCACCTTCTGCGAGAAGTACGGCGGTGATTAGCTCGGTATCGGCGGAGTCGGATACTGTGTACGATGGAGCCGCAAGCAGCAATGACAGGGCGAGGAGGGTATAGATCATCTGTCATCATTGAATGCTATCACAAAACAAAAACGCCCGGGACGCGGCTGCATCCCGGGCGATAGTATAACATTACTTCGTATTAACGTGCTACGAGCGCGACGTGACCTGGCCCATCGAAACGCGCAACCTGTTGCGGGATCGTTCGAGCTCTTCCTCGGCCCGGCGTCGATCTTCCTCCGATTGAGCAGCAGCCAGACGCTCGCGGGCGCCTTCCTCGGCCTCGCGTGCACGCTCGATGTCGATGTCCGTGGCAGGCTCGGCCGTCTCAGCCAGCACCGTTACGCGGTTGTCGATGACTTCGAGGAAGCCGCCGCTCGTGGCGTAGACGATACGTTCGCCGTCCGGAGTGGTGATGAACAGTGATCCGATCTGGAAGGCCGCAATCATCGGCGCGTGATCATAGAGCACCGAGAATGACCCTTCGACACCCGGTGCACGGACGCTTTGAGCCTCTCCCTGAAAGACCATCCGGCCAGGCGCAACGAGTTCGACGAATAGATTGGGCATTGGGATAAGCTTTTGAGTGTTCAGTACGTCAGTTCTCTGACGCCTGAAGTCTTACGTCTAAAGTCCAACTGCCAACCGCTACCCCTCCTGCAACATCCGCTCGCCATGCTCGATGACTTCTTCGATGGCTCCTTTGTAGGCGAAGGCACCCTCAGGATATTTGTCGAGTTCGCCGTCGAGGATCATGCGGAAGCCACGGATGGTGTCCTCGATTTTGACGTAGCGGCCTTCGGCGCCGGTGAACTGCTGCGCAACGAAGAACGGCTGGCTCATGTAGCGCTGCACGCGACGCGCACGGTGCACGACCTGCTTGTCTTCGTCAGAGAGCTCATCCATACCGAGGATCGCGATAATGTCCTGCAGCTCCTTGTAGCGCTGGAGGAGCATCTTGACATCCTGCGCCGTGTTGTAGTGCTCGTCGCCGAGGATGCGCGGGTCGAGGATCCGGCTCGTCGAGTCGAGCGGGTCGATGGCAGGATAGATGCCGAGCGACGAAATCTGGCGCGAGAGCACCGTCGTGGCGTCGAGGTGGGCGAAGGTCGTGGCCGGGGCGGGGTCGGTAAGGTCGTCCGCCGGCACGTAAATGGCCTGCACCGA
>CAZKDQ010000419.1:0-1635 GCA_964551345.1 uncultured Rhodothermales bacterium | reverse complement strand
CGGAAGAGGCCGAAGTCGACGAACGCGTGCGGACTCCGGGTCTCGATCCGGTAGAAAATGAACGCAAACACGATACCCGTCACCAGCAGCGCAATCGTCGGCATGCTCGTCCAACCGAATTCGCCGCCCTGCGTGGCGAAGACCTGCAGCGCGACCATCATCACCATAAATGTCAGCACGCCCGCCAGGTCGAAGCGATAGTGGCCCGTTGTCTCGGCCTTGCTTTCCGGCGTTCCCCGCACCATCAGCATCCCGATGAGCGACAGCGCGGCCGCGGCGAAGAAAATCCAGCGCCATCCCACGTTCTGCGCCATCAACCCACCGAAGAGCGCCGCAAATCCCGAACCGCCCCACGAGCCGATCGACCACAGCGAGATGGCCCGCTGGCGCGCCGCGCCCTGCCAGTAAGCTTTCACCAGCGCCAGACTCGCCGACATAATGAACGCGCCCGAAAGCCCCTGCAGGATGCGGCCGAGCATTAGAAAGGTCCCACCGAGGCCGCCTGACGGCGCGAAGCCGACCAAAAGCGAGCCGGCGATGCTGAGCACGAAGCCCCACTGCACGACACGCACCCGGCCGAAGCGGTCGGCCAGACTACCCATCACCACGATGAAGATGCCCGAGAAGAGCGCAGTAATCGAGACGGCGATGTTCATGACCGTCGTCTCCACGCCGAGGTCTTCCGCCATCACCGGCGAAATATTCAGCGTGGTCTGCGCGAATAGCCAGAAGGCGAGCACGCCGAAGATGATGCCGAAGAGAACTCGGTCGTTGCCGACGAAATCGGTCTGCGAGCGGGCGTCCGTCGTCACGGTGGCCTCCGATTATTTGATGGACGGGTTGGTGATGAAACCACGCGAGGTCATCCAAACACGAACTTTGGCGTCGACCGGTGCATCCGCCGGAGTCTATGCAGGCGCTGTAGTACTAGCAAGGCGCGAGCGCATCCATCAAGCCTCAACTGCCTTGTGTCATGGCGAACGACGAAAGTGTTTCAGCGCCGTCACAATCAGGGCGTCGGCGTGAGGCTAATGTCTGCTTCGATATGCCGGGTGGAGCGTAGGATTACAACCTCGATCACCTGAGCTGTGCATCCACTTCCTCCAGTATGCTCTTTATTCTCTTCGGCGCCTCCGGCGACCTCTCCCGCAGAAAGATCCTGCCCGCGTTTTATCATGCCTTTTTGGGATCTAAGAATGCCGATGCGCCTGTCTTACTGGGTGTCGGCAGGTCGGAATTTTCTGATGCGGACTATCAGGAGGTCGTCAGCACATCGCTCGTTGACAGTGGCATCGAGCCGGTGGTAGCGGCGCGCTGGTGCCGTCATTCGGTGGCTTACCAGCAGGTGGCTGATTATTCGGATTTAACGACGGTGTGCAAGCGGGCGTCGGAGATGGAATCGAGACACGGCCTCGACGGAAATCGCGTCTTCTATCTTGCTGTGCCGCCATTCACCTTCCCCGATATCATCACGCATCTGGGAGAGCAGCGCGAGCGAACCCCGTGGTCCGGCTGGACGCGCATCATCGTCGAGAAGCCCTTTGGGAACGATCTCGATAGTGCCATCAAACTCAACCGGGTCATCCACCAGTATTTTTCCGAGGAAGAGATCTATCGGATCGATCATTATCTGGG
>CAZKDQ010000418.1:0-1656 GCA_964551345.1 uncultured Rhodothermales bacterium | reverse complement strand
TCAACAGTCAGTTAAGGCTTGAAAAAGCCTCATTTGTCTGTTGCGACAAGAAAATGATGCGCGGGATGAGCGATGCGATGGCCGCCTGTCAGCGTTAATCCCCTAACAACTCGTAAAGGTTATAGCGAAGCGTTTTGCTTTCGCCCGCATCGACGGAAACGGTGGTATGATAATCCCCGAGTTCCGGGTGACGCAGGAGCAGCCGGTGATTTCCTGGTGTCAGGATGAACGGCTCTGTTTGTGGCGGCACGGTTTCCCGCTCTCGTCCGTCGATCCATACCGACGCCCACGGACTGACCTCGACGGTGAGGCGCCCCACGTTATCCCACATCGAAATGAACAGCTCGGTTGTTTCACCGGGTCTGACCTGAACCTGCTGCTGGTGCGACGGGAAATCCGGGTGGAGCAACACCAGGCGGTGGGATCCGGCAGACTTCAGCACAGCTTCCGAAAGTGGCGTGCGCCCCAGCGTGTCATCTCCGATCACGACCACAGCGCGAGGATCAGTGCGGATACGCAGCCAGCCGGTGGTGGGCGCGTCGATGCGGGGCGGCAGGGGCATGAGTCCGGCATTTGCCACGCCGTCATCGAGATCATCATTGTCTGCGCGGCCGAACGCAGTATCGTCGGATGGATGGAGCCAGAGCGGATACTCGGTGTCTTGCGCGAGTCGGTCGCCGGGCGCAAGGTCATCGTGAAAGCCACGCGGCCAGAATATGAACGCAATAGCCAACGCCACGGCGATCATCATGGCGGCGGCAAACGCCGTGGGGACGACGCGGCGCGGCCGTTCAGAGGAAGGCGTGGGCTCTCGATCACGAACTGCCGCCGGCTCTGCATCATCATGTTTCGCCGCCGTTCTTTCATCAACCGGACGGTACGCAGAACGATCGTCGATGAATGCACTCAGATCGGCTGCATCGATTTGGACCGGCAGCGAGTTGAGGTAATCCGTCGTCTCAGCCTCGATCTCCTTCCATGATGCATAACGGTCCTCCGGGTGGCGGGCGATCAACTTCCCACAAACAACAACGCACTCGGCGGGCAATGACGACCGAGCGGCCAAAGACGGCACCGGATCGTAATGCAGGATATTCTCGAAGATTTCCGTGGTATCGCCGCCGAGGAACGCCCGCCTGCCCGTCAGCATCTCGTAGAACGTGGCGCCCAGGCTGAAGAAATCGGAGCCCGGTGAGGGCGCCACGCCGGTGATCTGCTCCGGCGCGAGGTATGGCATGGTGCCGCGAACTTCCGGATGAGTATCGCCGACAGACGCCATCCCAAAATCGCCCACCTTGACGAGTCCGTCGTGCGAAATCAGAATATTCGCCGGCTTGATATCGCGATGGATGATCCCCCTGTCGTGTGCGGCGCCGAGCCCACGCGCGACCTCCCTCAGCACGAAAAACGCAAGCTCAACCGGCAGCGGACCGGCATCGAGCAGTTCCGCCAGATCTACGCCCTCGACATACTCGGCTACGAGGTAAGGCGAAACGTCGTCCTCGCCGTACGCAAAGATGGCCACGACGTTTGGATGCTGAATGCGGGCTACAAGACGCGCCTCATCCTTGAATCGCTGGTCAACGCCTTCGTCGAGCGCAACGTCGGCACGGAGACGCTTGAGTAGAACGAACCGGTCGAGCGACTGCTGATAAC
>CAZKDQ010000417.1:0-1669 GCA_964551345.1 uncultured Rhodothermales bacterium | reverse complement strand
ACGGAAGCCGTGGGCTCCGACGAGCGCCTCCTTCAGTTCCCCGTAGGTCGCCCAACTCGGCACCGCCACCGCCACATCTACGTCGCCGGTAGCGCGCACGATCGGAATCCCATGCAGCAGGCTCATCTGTATGTCACGCGCGAGCGCGCCCACGACAAAGAAGGGTATCTCGTGGCGACGGCAGCCCTCGGCGATACTGGCCATGAGCTCGCCCAGACCCGCTATGCCAAGATCTTCGCTCCGAATCGCGGTCATGATGTCGCGCCTGTTATCTCCGGTTCGACGAGCCCTCGCGCCACCTCGAGATTCCGCTGAACGCCCGACGCGATGAGATCCGCGTATGCGAGCAGCGCAGGTACGACCGGAGCATCCGTCTCGGGCGTGTGCCCCAGAATGGCCGCCTCGCTCCAGAAGCGGCCGACGAGTTCGATCGGGCCGGCCTCGTCGGGTACGACCTGTAGCATCTCCGCAAGGCGGCGTGGCGGCGCGTCCGAGTAGAGCGTAAAGACCTCCGGCCGGATGTAGTCGGTCATGAGCGCGGCGGCGGGCTCTCCACCCCACCGCGCCTCCACCTCACCGATCGGCATATCACGCCACCGCCGCCGCTGATCGTCATCGACGAAGCGGTACCGGCCCCGGAAGAGCTTGGGACGCAGCCGTTCGCCGTAGCCCACGGTCCACCTGTCGAGGAGCGCCTCGCGCTTCGTGAGTCTTCGCCGGCTGCCTCCGACGTCGACGACAAAGCCAAGCTCCATGAGATCGGCCATGACGTATCCAACAGCGCCTCGCGAGACGCCGGCGAGGCCTGCCAGGTCGCGGTAGGTGGCGCTCGCTCTCTCCTCGTCCAGGAGCAATTGGAAAATGAGGCGCAGGCCTGCTTCCTGAAATGCTCTGACCGGCTCGGTTTTTCGGTGCGTCTCGGCCTTTTGACCTTCGATCATGATGAAGAGCGGTCCATCGTGAATGAAGCAGTTGCCGGCGGCATCGAGGTAGTTGAGCTTGCCGGCGCGAAGGATCTCAGCAACGGTAGGTGCGATCCGTTCAGAAACGACAAGCGTCTGCGCTCCCGGGTCGCCGATCCTGGCGACGAGTGTGCCGGCGGCACCACGCGTGAGATGTGGCCGGACGACGACCGCGAAGCGATGGTCTCGGCCGCCGGCGTGCACAATCAGCTCGTCCCCTCCTGGAGGCCCGCCGGGCTCAGGCGCGACGTCCAGGCCGGTGATCGCAGAAAACGCCCGGCATGCACGGCTGAATAGTTCGTGGTGGTTGTCCATAGAGTGCTCTTGTCCATTCGCGATGGACACGACAATATATTGGACACGCTTTTGCCAAGCAATCTGTTTTATGGCCGCGAGATTTAGTTGTCTTGCGCGAGACACCCGGATCGTGACTGTGCCCTCCTACCCCTGCCTACGTGAACGGAATGATCGGGAGCCAAAGTGAAGCGGCGTTGATGACGTGTTGTTGTACCGGGCTTCCGACGCTTCCGACACCTCCGCCACTTACCTTTTGAGGCGAGGAATCGATGAACTTTATTAGGGCTGACGGGGCCGAGAAAGGTTTCAGAATGTCGCCCGAGGTATCAAAATGTATTCGACTCGGTATTAAACAGAAAAGGGCGCAAAAGCCGTAAGCCCTTGCGCCCCAATGCGTTAGTGTCCACTAA
>CAZKDQ010000416.1:0-1670 GCA_964551345.1 uncultured Rhodothermales bacterium | reverse complement strand
TTATCCCCGCATTACAACACACTTGCCGCGGCGTCTTTGCAAGCAGGGTCACGTGTGGGAAACGCACCCCGGTTTCACCGCATCGCGTTGAATGACGCGGCCCCTTCGAGTATACTCGTTTGCTCCTGAACACGGCTCTGACACATGCGATACCGCTGGATCCACCGCGACGTCTCCTGTACCACCACGCTCCAGCGCCTCTGCGGAGAGCTGAACGCATTGCCCGAGGCGCTCGGCCGGGCACTCATGCTGCGGGGCGTCGAGACCTTCGACGCCGCCCGCTCATTTTTTCGCCCCTCCCGCGACCTGCTGCACAGTCCGCTCGAAATGGCGGATATGGACGCCGCCGTCGAGCGGCTGAGCCGTGCGATCAGCCAAGGCGAACGGGTGCTGATTTATGGGGATTACGATGTCGACGGCACCACGGCCACCGCGCTGCTTGTGTCGTTCCTGCGATCGCGTACCGACGTTTCGTACTTCATTCCCGATCGGTATCAGGATGGATACGGATTGAACGTGCGGGGGATTGATCACGCCGCCGACATCGACGCGTCGCTCATCATTGCGGTCGACTGCGGGATCACGGCCATCGACGAAGCACAATACGCACGCGAGCGTGGCATCGACCTCATCATCTGCGACCACCATACGCCGAAGCCGGCACTGCCCGAGTGTACGGCCGTGATCGACCCCAAGCGAACCGACTGCCGGTATCCGTTTAAAGAGTTATCCGGTTGCGGTATCGCATTCAAGCTGGTTATTGCCACTCTCGAGGCACTGGGCGAAAGCACAGAAGAAGCCTACGACTACCTTGACCTCGTGGCGCTGTCAACGGCGAGCGACATCGTGCCGATGGTCGGCGAGAACCGCATTCTGATGGCCGAGGGCCTCGCCTGCCTCGGCCGTGGCGCGCGGCCGGGCATCCGTCAACTCGCTGAACTTGCGGGCGTGGACCTGGCTACCTGCTCGACCAGCCGCATCGTGTTCGGCATCGGGCCGCGGATCAACGCGGCAGGCCGCCTCGGCCATGCGTCTCTCGCCGTCGACCTCCTGCTCGCTGAGCAATCAGATGAAGCCGCTGCCCTTGCGCGTCAACTTGAAGAGCTGAATCAGCAGCGCCGCACGCTCGATGCGAAGACCGCGGGAGAAGCACTCAAAGTCGCCGACCGGCAGATAACGTCAGGCATGCCGCACGCTCTCGTTCTATACGACCCCGAGTGGCATCTCGGCGTCATCGGTATCGTGGCGAGCCGCATTGTCGAGCAATATTACCGGCCCGCCGTCATGTTGACATCGGTTGACGGCGAGATCAAAGGCTCGGCGCGGTCGATTACCGGGCTCAATATTTACGAGGCGCTGAAAGCGTGCGAGGATCTGCTGACTCAATTCGGCGGACACGATTACGCCGCCGGGCTTTCACTGCCGGAGCAAAACCTCCCGGAGTTCAGGAAGCGTTTAAACGAAGTAGTAGGCGGCATGATCGAGCCCGACATGCTGACGCCGGCGATAGACTACGACGCCCGGTTAGAAGTCGGTGAGATCAGTCCCCGGCTCTGGGCCATACTGCGTCAGTTCGAGCCGTTCGGACCGGAGAACCCCACGCCGGTGTTTCACGCGAGCGCGCTCCAGGTTGTTGGCCGGCCGAGGCTCCTCGGCAAATCCGAAACGCA
>CAZKDQ010000415.1:0-1680 GCA_964551345.1 uncultured Rhodothermales bacterium | reverse complement strand
GGCATACCGCCACGGGTGGAGACACTGGTACCGCGAGGAGAAAAACGGGCCGTGGGTAGAGAGGGAGGAGGGATGAGCGTTGCCTCCGGAGGCCTGGACGATATCTATGTCACCGGCCCGCCTTCGTGGGCAAGGTCGATCGTCCGGTAATTACTCGAACTAATCGCCTCGTCGATCACTTCGAACGCGCGATCAAGGTCCCCAATCGTATTCCACACGTACGGTGCCATCCTGAGATATCGCCCCTGGCGGCTGTCGGTAAAGATGCCCCGCTTTTTCAGGTAGGCGCAGAGCAAATCCGCTCGGTCAACTTCCAGGATTACCATCGCGGCGCGTGACTCGGCGGCAAGTGGCGATCTCGCCTTCAGCGAAAGCGCCAGTGCGTGATCGAGGCACCGCCCGGTTTTCGCGAGTGAATCCCGCCGCACCGCTTCCATCCCCACATCCAACAAAATCCGCAGGCCTTCGACGGCGTGGTACATCGACGCGACGGCAGGCGTGCCGCTCATGAATCGCCGCCTCACGTTTGAATGATCGGTAGGCGAGAGGCCAAAGCCGAAGGGATCCCCGTCCCCGAACCATCCCGAGGCGCGTGGCGAGAGGTTGAGGCCGGGCCGTACGTACAAATAGGCGTTGCCGGTAGAGGCCGAGCCGTGCTTGAGGAGTCCGCCGAAGTACACATCGGCCCCGATTGCCTCGACATCAATCACAAGCGTGCCGGTGGCGTGATAGCCGTCGACGGCAAGGATGCCGCCGCAGGCGTGCACCCGCTCGGCCACCTCGTGCAGAAACGGCGTTTCAAGTTGCTCGCCCGTCGTGAAACCGACATGGCTCAGAACGACGAGACGCGTCCGATCCGTAATTGCGTTGCGAATGGCGCTCCGGTCGGCAAAGCCATCCGCGCCCGGTTCAACGACGTCGAGTTCGAATCCGTAGACTTCCTGCCAGCGCCGGAGTGTGTGGAGTACGGAAGGAAACTCGTTAGCCGTAGTCAGGATGTGCTTGCCTCGCAGATCGAGCTCACGGCAGGAGAGAAGCGCCTGCACGACGGTGTGAACATTCGGTTGCAGGATGCACGTGCCTTCCGGCGCGTTCAGCAGTGGCGCGACAAACCGATCACCGAGATATTCGGGCAGGCTCCACCATCCGACGGTCTCGCCGGAGTCGGGCAGCCAGTGGTTCGGGACCTCGTTCCAGGCGTCGACGCCGAGCGTCTGCCAGTCCTGCACATAGGCGTCCATCATAGCCGGGACCGTCCGTGGCATCGCGCCGTGCGTAAACGCGCGCAGCTCGATGGCTGCCGGGCCGTCACTCAGGAAGTATCGATTGCTTAGATCGAGCATCAGGAGGTGCAGAAATAGAAAAAGGGCTCCTGCAAACGCAAGAGCCCTTCATTCTACGAAAAGCAACGGCTGCGGCCCAGTGGCACACGCCGGATCGTCGTTGATTATTCGGCAGGTACGATCGATACGAACTGGCGATTGTTGCGAGTCCGCTTGAATTCAACGGTACCCGTTGCCTTGGCGAACAGTGTATCGTCGCCGCCGCGGCCCACGTTGAGGCCGGGGTGGAACTTAGTGCCGCGCTGGCGAACAATGATGCTGCCGGCCGTAACGTGCGTGCCGCCATAGGCTTTCACGCCCAACATTTTCGGGTTCGAGTCGCGACCGTTGCGGGTCG
>CAZKDQ010000414.1:0-1718 GCA_964551345.1 uncultured Rhodothermales bacterium | reverse complement strand
CAGCTCCTTCACCGGTTGGACGAAGGAAGCCGCTCGGGCCGTGCGTCCGAAGGTTTGCTTGAAGAGCCCTGGATTCAGAGCGCTCGCTCTGGCCGTCCCGGCGCACAGCTGTGAATTAAGGCGAAGCCTAACCCGGTTCCCCCCCAAACCTGCAGCCTGTCGGCCATTCGAAGCCTTCATATCGGAGTCGGGGCCGGCCACATGTACCGTAATCGCCGACATCGGATTCCCCCGCGAGCGGTTCCTCATGAGGTTATCATGCTACTCGCTGACCTTCATGGTGACGCCGACCGGTCGGACAGTCGGCCGGCTGTGGGAGGGGCGGAGCGTGATCTCGCCATCGCTAAGCTCGGCGTACACGACCTCGCCTTCGGTGCTGACTTCGAGCAGGACGGTTAGCGTGTCGAGCAAACCGTCGTCATCGCTTACGATCCATGAGAGGCGACTACTTGAGGGGTCCCAAGAGGTTGTGATTCGCGGAATGCGATCGCCGAAGAGCCAGTAATCGAGCAGCGGGCGCGCGTCGACGGGCGAATGCCTGATGAAGACATCGACGAACGCTTCGGTAGTTGCCGGCTCGTTTCGGAAGGTCAGGTACACGTCGCGCAGAGCATCAAAGAAGCGCTCGTCGCCCATCGCGAGCCGCAGGATATGCATTACGGCCGCGCCTTTGCGGTACGTGCGCCAGGTGAGCATGTCGTCCGGCCGGCGGATGTCGTCAGGAACGAGCGGTGCATCCCCGATGGGGTCGCGTGCCGGCACGTGGCCAAGGTCGGCGCGCATACGATCGGCGACACCCGGCCCATCCGCAATCTCATAAAAGAGCGTAGTGAGGTAGGTTGTCACGCCCTCCGATATCCACAGATGGCGCCAGTCAGCGATCGTCATGTCATTGCCGATCCACTGATGGACGATCTCGTGTACGAGGACTTCCTCGAGCGCCGGTCCGCCGTAGAGATTCGTCGCGAGAAAGGCAGTCGACGCATTCTCCATCCCCGCGAACCCGAACGGCACGGCCGCGCTCTGGAACGATGAGTAAGGGTACGGTCCGAGCAGCTGTTCAAATACGTCGATGATCTCGGATGTCCGCGCGAGGTCATCGATCGCAGTTGAGTCGCTCCGCATCAGATAATGTGTGATGGGGATGGTGCCGGAGCTATCGGCCACAACGAGATAGTCTGCCGCAGCAAATGCAAAGGTGTAGATCGGTGCAGGAGAATCAAGCTGCCAGACATCCCGGCCGTCCTCGGTTCTCGATTGGGTCCCGCTTGCGACAACCGTATAATCACCGGCAACGTCGAGGCTCATTGAGAGCGTGGCCGGGTGTGCGGGATGATGCAAACCGGGTAGCCAGCCTGCGGCGCGGGCTGGCCAGGCGTCTGTATACATGACCGGGTTCCCGTCATGTTCACCGCGGTAGAGTCCGTGGCTGGGCTTGCCGCGGTAATACACGGTGATAGCAAGCGTATCGCTCCTGCGAGCCTGAACCGGCACGTTTAATCGTGCGCCCGTGGCACGGAAATCTGTTCGTGTGCCGTTGACGAGTATCGAGTCGACGGTCGGTCCGTCGAGCGTCAGGGGCACCTCGTCTCGGTCGGCCGGCGCGATGAGCGTGAGAGTCGCCGATCCGCAGACGGTCAGAGCTTGTGGATCGACGCTCAAATCGACGTCGTAATGCACAACCTCAACGTTGTCCAGATACACCGACGGCGGTGCCG
>CAZKDQ010000413.1:0-1724 GCA_964551345.1 uncultured Rhodothermales bacterium | reverse complement strand
GCTCATAATACGTGATGAGCCAGCGGTCGAAGATCGACGCCGCGATCGACGCATCATCGTAATTAAAATCCCAGTTGCGGAGGTACGCCATTGCTTCGGCCACGGCCGGAGGCACCGAGATTCTGTCGCCGGCGTCTTCAATCAGGGGCGGCGCGATTTCGGCCGCCCATGTGCTGACGGCGTCGTCGAACAGCGAAGCGGCCCCGAGCGAATCGAGACCGGAGGTGAGTGAGACAAGCCGGTCGTATAGATGTGGCGCCCATCGCGGATGACCGACGAGTGTGGCGCCGTCGCCCGACACCGTGCGATCGGATGGGCCGGTTGTCGTCGCGCCCTCGGCGCTGCCGTTGAGCATGACGTTGTCGAAGAGCCTGAACGAGGCAGGCTCGGAGCGAAGCATTGCGCGAAATGCGGCGGCGTCGCTGCGTCCACCAATGCCTGGCCAGTCCAATACCCACTCCTGCTCGCGCACCACCACAGAGTCGACCACCACGGGCCTGATCTGTCGGCCGAGCGAGAGCATACCGTTGCCTCGGCGAGATTCAATCAACGCCTCGCGGCCTTCGGTATCCTCAAAGCGTGCGTGAACGGTGCGGAGCGTGTCGGCGCCGGCTTGCAGCGCCGTCACACGCGCCGATGACGACGGCAGCAGAATCTGCACTCGATCGGGCGTCTTCGCTACGAACGCGAAGGGCGTTCCGATCAAGGCGGCGACGCTGAGGCTGCCTTCAGGCCGTTCGATTCTATGCTCGGTGACTACCGGCACGACCGATGAACCGTAAACCAGTCTCACCCATGTGGTCGGTGAATCGCCCGTTACGTGCCACGCGGCGCTATGGTCGAGATCATGGATCCCGAGAAATCGCTTCAAGGCTCTGGTCCGACGATGAAAGTCATCGAGCTCGGGTGCCACACCCGGCGAAAGCGTGTCCGACTGCACCTGAACCGCCAACAACGCGAATAGGCGCTCGATGACGAGGCTGTGCCAGGGCTCCCACCGATCCGGCGTCACGCCGAGCAGCGTGAATTCGTCTTGCAACCGGATATCCCGCCTTGAGAACGCATGGTTGACGCCTGCAGCATAAGCCTCAATCGGCCGCCGCTCCTCGTCCGGCAGCGCAAGAAAGGCCGCACGTGCCGACTCCGCCAGGCCAAGCTGGAGGGAGAGCGTGTCGATCGTCGCAAGCTCGGACCCGTACCACGCGGCAAGCTGACCGCGGCCGGTCTGCCGCATCAGCGCCATCAACCACGGCTGCGTCGTCGCATGGGCGTACCCGAGCGCGGCGTATGTCGACGGCTCATCCGGCGCTTCGATCACCGTGTAATTGTCGTGCCAGCGGATCGTCGTCTCCGCCGTGACCGGCACCGACCGAACCTCCGCCGGCACCGCGCGCTCCGTACCATACGACAGGTACATAAACACGGCCGCAGCCGTCACGGCGAGGATGGCTGCCAGAATGATATAAGAAATGAAGCGGCGCACGTGATTCGGTTTGTCGAGTGAGATCAGGCGCCGCGTCGGCTAGCGAGCCACGCGCTAAAGCGGTTGATGTCCATCGCATTGAGGCATTGATCGGCGGTCAGCCACCCTTTGCGGGCGGCGGCCACGCCCCATCTGACGTTGTGCAGTTCGTCGATCGAGTGGGCGTCCGGATTGATACTGATCAGGACGCCGCGCTTTGTCGCTTCGCGTATCCAGCGCCAATCCATGTCGAGCCGGTGCG
>CAZKDQ010000412.1:0-1729 GCA_964551345.1 uncultured Rhodothermales bacterium | reverse complement strand
TGACAGGCACGATGGGAAGACTAGGGTGCGTTGTAAGATAACACCCAAAAGCGCGTCGCTGGACCCAACCAGGGATGTCGACTCGTCCAGTAGAAAGCACAAACTGACCTGTCCACTCACTGTAATCTTGACCTTGAACAATCATCTGCTGGTACCAACTTTATCCGATATCATTTCAACCGTGCTTTCAAATACCGTCGTAGAGGCGGCTCGTATCTCAGGAAGTCGCTTTTCAATGCTCGTCCGGTGTCCTGAACGAGTGTCCCATACTTCCATGACGGCCTGCACCAGTGCATCTTGCGTCAATGCATCATGGTCAAACACAAGATGCTCCATCTCGAATGCGCCGAGCAATTCGGGGTACTTATGCGCCCAGCCGATCGCAACAGTTGGAACGCCACTGGACAGGGCCGCGATGAGGGCATGGAAGCGGGAACCAAGCATCAGGTCACACGCTCCGATCATCGCTTTCAGATCCTCGGCTGTAGTGTTCTCCGTGATGGCCGCAACGTCGTTCGTTCCAAGCATGTCTCTCAAGAGACTGCAGAGATAACGGTCGTCCCGGCGGTCCATACCCACGGGCATAATTTCATGTGGCGCCAACAGGATCTGTACGCCTTGACCGAGCATCCTTCGTCCAACGCCGACTAGCGCTGTACAGTAGTGATTTGCTTCCCCCTCGCCCTCCGTCCGTTCATAGACGCGCATGTTCGGGGAGATCACCACAATGGGCCGATCGGAGTCCAGCCCCAGCTTCCTTATGAGCTCCGGGCCGTTCGTCGCAGGTTTGAACAGAAATGCGATGTCCGGCGCATATTCGACGTTGTTGGCGGCGCCGAGCACCGCATGGAGATGCTCAAGAGACGTAGCATCACGCGCATAGACAAGTGAGGCGGCCGTACACGCCCGCTTGGTCAAGCTGCGAACGACAGGCCCTTCAAAGGGGCCCCACGCCTGTGGTAGAAAGACGAATGGCTTGGCCTTATGCGCAAACAACTCAACAATCGGTACGAGCATCTCGCCTGCCCGCTCTCCTCGCTGATCAGAGAAAAGAAAGCCGCTCACATCAACGGCGGCATCTACATAGTCTGTGAGCGCATCGATGTAGGCCAGTCTACCGCGATTCCTGAGCCAATACCGCGGTCCTTCCGGTAGCTGGGTCCCGTACTTCGCGAGAGCTCGAATCTGTCTGATTCGACCAACCGATTCGATCGGGGCCAGCGGAACGCCTGCCTCCACGATACCATCAGGGTGCCACTGCCGGGCACGACTGTCGCCGATATAGAAAGTAACTCCCGGGATTCGCGCAGACAACTCTGCCTGCACGGTCCGAAGCATAGCTTCAGCGCCCTTGTTGATGACGCTACTACCCAGGATGAGGATACGCATGAACGTTTGTGTTCGTTATCAGAAATCAGTAGTAACCCTTCTCTGCCAGTCCGAGGTCGAGCAAATCGTCAAGCTGCTGATTGCTGTTACTATAGCAATCCATGATTGCGGAACTCAAGTCACTTGTCAGACTGATCTCACGACCACGTCGAAACTCGAGATGTTCGAGGTATACGCGAGCCGGCATCCCAAGACGCTCAAACAACCGGCGCGGACGTAATCGTATCGACCTTGCACCTTCGATACGGCGATCCCGTAATTGCCATGTGTTTGGCGCCGTACTCCTTACGTTAATACGTTTCACGTCTTCAGAGTCAATTGACTCAAGGAGCATCTGTGC
>CAZKDQ010000411.1:0-1737 GCA_964551345.1 uncultured Rhodothermales bacterium | reverse complement strand
CCCGCGACCTCCGGGTTATGAGCCCGGTGAGCTACCAGCTGCTCCACCCCGCGATGTCGAATGAGTATTATACGGCGCGCAGCGCGAGGCGTCAAGTGAATGGCCAGTGAAACGCCCGCGCCGAGGCTGCGAAGGCTTTCTTTACCGCCTCATCACCATCGAAGGTACCGCCAGGAAGTGCCCGTTTGTATACTCAAGCCATCTTCATCTGAACTGCGTCCCAAGTTCCTGCATACATGGCCGACCTTCACCCGTTCCGAGCGCTGCGCCCGCACCCAGATGTGGTTACCGAAGTAGCGTGCGTTCCATATGACGTCATCGATGTTGCTGAAGCGCGCACGCTTGCTGAGGGTAAGCCGCTCAGCTTCCTCCACGTCATCAGACCGGAGATCGACCTCGCAGAAGGTGTTGATGAACACGATGACGAGGTCTACGAAACAGGTGCCCAGAATCTCGCGCGGTATCGCAATTCCGATGCAAGCATGGAGGATGAAGAGCCGGGGCTGTACATCTACCGGCTCATCATGAACGGCCGGTCGCAGACGGGGATTTATGGATGTGTTTCGGTGGCTGACTATGACGCCGACGTCATCCTGAAGCATGAGAAGACGCGCCAGGTGAAGGAAGATGACCGCACGCGGCACATCCTGACGCAGCGCGCGCACGCGGAGCCGGTGATGCTGACGTTCCGACTGACCGAGGACATCGGCAAAATCCTCGACGAAGCCCGCGCAGGCGAACCGCTCTATGATTTCGAGGCCGATGATGGCGTGCGTCATACGATCTGGCGCGTCGACGAGCCCGAGCGCCTGGTCGAAGAATTTCTGCGCCTCGATCGCCTCTACGTCGCCGACGGCCATCATCGATGCAAGGCAGCCAGCCGTGCGGCGCATGAGATGCGCGATGGAGAGAAGGCGGGCGCAGACGAGTTCGAGTTCTTCCCCGCGGTCATCTTTCCGATGGAGGAGATGCAGATCCTCGCCTATAACCGGGTCGTCTACAACCTCCGTGGGGATTCTGCAGACTTTCTGGAGGAGCTGCGCAAACGGTTCGATGTCGTCTCTGACGCAGCGGCCACGCCCGATGAGAAGGGCGATGTCTGTCTCTACATCGACGGCCAGTGGCACCGGTTCACGCTGCCGGATTCCAACCGCTCGACGATCGCCGACTCTCTCGATGTAGCGCGTCTGAGCGAGTTCGTCCTCGAGCCCTTACTTGGTATCGAGGACCCACGCACTGATGAAAATATCGGCTTCGTGGGTGGGATCCGAGGCACGGACGAGCTCGAGCGCCTCGTCGATTCCGGTACGGCGGCCGTCGCTTTCTCGATGTATCCAACCCGCATCGAGGAACTGGTCGGCGTTTCGGATGAGGGATTATTGATGCCGCCTAAATCAACGTGGTTCGAGCCCAAGCTTCGAAGTGGATTACTGGTTCATACATTCGACTGAATTGTTGATCGATTGAAATGAAAGTTCTTCTTGCAGACAAGCTTGCCGATGTCGCCGTTCGTCATCTTGAGGATGAAGGACATGAGGTGGTGCAGAGACCGAAAGCGTCCGGCGACGCATTGATCGAGGCACTTCGTGAGGTTCAGCCGGAGGCGCTCATCGTCCGCTCGACCAAGGTGCCTGCCGAAGCGATGGATGCGGCTTCGCGCCTGGAGATCATCGTTCGAGCCGGCGCCGGTTATGACAACATCGACGTCAATGCGGCTTCCTCCCGCGGCATCTTCGT
>CAZKDQ010000410.1:0-1754 GCA_964551345.1 uncultured Rhodothermales bacterium | reverse complement strand
ATGTGTCCTTTGCCGATCCCGCCAATCGCAGGGTTGCAAGACATCTGCCCGATCGCCTGCAGGTTCATGGTGATGAGCAGTGTGCGCGCACCACGACGAGCCGCTGCCGCAGCCGCCTCAGATCCGGCATGGCCGCCACCGACCACAATTACGTCGTATTCGAAATAGCTTGATATCATATAACCACCTCCTTCAGAGTCGCCTGTGAACGCACTTGTTACTGTCGTGGTCCGCGCTGCTACATCTTCGCAATATGAATGAGACGAAGGAAGTGATGTCGGTGGAGGCGGATATCATTCACCTCGACCTGACTCACGCTCATGAGATAAACCGCCCGTGAACACTGAACCAGAATCCGCGCACGACGGCAATCGCTACGGACTGCTCGCTGCAATGCTCGGCGGCAGAATGTACCGTATGGCCGGCCTGATATTCATCCTGGCCATCACGTTCAGGTATTTCGATGCCGTGTCGCGCGTGCTGTTGCTGGCGTTCGTCTCGGTGATCATCGGCATCGCGTTTAACGCGCTGGTGGTTCGGCTTCCGGTGAAACGTGCCATCGGAACGGGAATCGTCGCGGTGCTGACATTCGGCGGCCTGGGTACCGCTGCATACTTCGGCGGAAACGCGGTTGCCAATCAGGTTCGAGCGTTTATACGCGATCTACCGTCGATTCTGGAAAGCGCCGAAGTATGGGCCGATGAAATGACCGAGCGGCTCGGCATCGAACTCGAACTCACGGGGCCGCGTGTGCAAGAGATTATCGGCAGCATCGTGGGGGAAGTCAGCGGCGGCACCGTGGTCGCGGGCACGTTCGGCATCCTCGAGATTGTCGCTATCAGCCTGCTTGTGTTGATGGGCGCCTTTTTTGTCGTCGCGCAGCCGAACAAGATGCTGCTGACACCCCTGATGCGGGCCGTGCCGGAGCATCAGCGGCCCGCCTATCGCCGCATGCTCTCGCGGATGGGTGAACGTCTTTCCGGCTGGTTGATCGGGACGCTCATCTCGATGGTAGTGATCGGAATTTTGAGTACGGTCGCCTTCATGCTCCTCGGCATTCCCTACGCGCTCCTGCTGGGACTGCTGAACGGCCTCCTGAACATCATCCCACTGGTCGGTGCGTGGATCGGCGGTTTAATCGCTGTGATCGTAACCCTGTTCGCGAACCCGAGCATCGTTATATGGGTGATCATCATCGTTATCGCCATTCAGGAGCTTGAAGGTAACCTCGTGCGCCCCATAGCGATGTCTGGAACGGCACGGGTGCATCCGTTCCTGACGCTTCTCTCTTTGCTGCTCTTCGGCTCGATGTTCGGCTTCCTCGGCGCAGTTCTTTCGATCCCGATCACCCTCGCCATCATCACCCTGGTGGAAGTGCTCTGGGTGGAGGAGACGCTCGATGCGGGAGACGATGAGATTGAGCCGGTGGTGGAAAAGTGAGGGCGAAGTTGGAAGTAAGAAGTGTGGAAGAGGTGGAGAGCGCTTGGGTGGTCGGTGTCCTTCTATTTGCCGATGCAGAACCTCGAGAAGATCTGGTCGAGGACGTCCTCGTTTGTAATCTCTCCCGTGATAGCGCCGAGCTCATCGAGGGCCACGCGTAGATCGAGAGAAAGCATGTCTCCCGCGGCTCGTGCGTCCATGGCCGATCGTGCCCGGTGCACCGCATCCCTGGCCGCCTTCAAATGCTGGAGGTGACGCTGGTTCATCACCGTAGATGACGCATCCGAATCGGATAATCCTGCCCCCGCCGCATC
>CAZKDQ010000409.1:0-1764 GCA_964551345.1 uncultured Rhodothermales bacterium | reverse complement strand
GTCAGGCTGCCGCATGAACGCCATCGCCAGGCGGTTGAAGGCATCCGGCTGCTCGACATTGCACACGTGGCCCGAGCCGCGGATGACTTCAAGAACGCTGCGGCCGTGACGGGCAACGGTGGCGCGGACGGCGGGCAGGAACAGGTGGTCCTCTTCGCCCATCAGGTAGAGTGTGGGATGGGGGAGTTCGCGTTCGCGGAAGAGGCGGAGCAGGGGGTTGATCTCGGCGGTGAGCCGGAACCACCGCAGGAACTCCGTGCGGCACAGGTTCTGCGCCTCGCGGACGAAAAGGCTGCGCGCCTTCCGGTGGGCTTTACGCGGCATGATGATCCACGCGAACAGCCGATAGAGCCAGATAAACGGCACGACCCGTTTGAAGAGATTCCCGAGACCGACGAGCACGCGCGAGCG
Organism: uncultured Rhodothermales bacterium; assembly: GCA_964551345.1. Classification (GTDB taxonomy): domain Bacteria; phylum Bacteroidota; class Rhodothermia; order Rhodothermales; family CAZKDQ01; genus CAZKDQ01. The sequence goes on along the minus strand of CAZKDQ010000409.1, from coordinate 1,353 downwards.
AACGTCGAGCCGCATGATGGCCCCGCCCATCACCAGCGTCTCGACCCGGTCCGGAACGAGTTCGGCGATGATGCGGATGACGATCGAGCCGAGCGACATCCCCACAAAATGTGCGCGATCGATGTTCAGGTGGTCGAGCACGTCGATAACATCGCGGCTGACGTCTTCGAACGTATAACGCGGCGAGCCGATGGCATCGCTCGTGCCGGAGCCGCCGTGGCCGCGCAGATCCACCAGCAATACATTAAACTCCCGCTGAAAGACGCGCACCTGGCGATACCAGATGGCCGAGCTGCCTCCCGCACCATGCACGAGCACCACCCAGGGCGACTCGGGAGATCGTTCGTATATGCGATAGTGGAGCACGGGCTTCGTCGGCATGCTGCTATTAACCGCAGCGGGGCAATAGCGGTCCCGTTGACTCGTTAGAAGATGGTGAAGCGTTTCATCAGGCCATTGATCATCCCGGATTTTCGCGTTGCACATCTCACCGCCCGCTGCGGAGTGCCGCTGTAGCCATGTACACCTCATTCGCTGTCCGTTGCGCGCCATGAGCTGTCACCAAAGAGTCCGGATATTCGAGGTTTCTCCGTCGACCGGTCAGTACGATGATTCAACGGACCGTTAAGTCACATCCCCTTATCGTAATCACTTCGATTCAGCATGCCCGCGACAGGTGCCCTCCGCTTATGTATTTTGAAGGGCTGTGCGTGTCGCCATACCGTCCGTCTACCTACCCCCGACGCATGAAAATTTTTGCCCTCCTGATTGCCGTCACGATCGTCTCGACGTCGATGGCCACCGCGCAGGCGAACGAACGAATCCCGGTGCTGATTGTCGACGGTTTCAGCAACCACGATTGGGAGCAGACGACGGCCGTCACGAAATGGATTCTCGAGAGCAGCGGTCTGTTCACGGTCGACGTGACGACGATCCCGACGGACAGCACTGCGCGTCAGGCGTGGACACTCAATGCGGAGCCCTACGCGGCAATCGTCCAGAACAGCAACAACCTTACTGCCGAACATCTGACCTGGCCCGAGCATGCCGAAAGGGAGCTCGAATCCTATATGCGTGGCGGCGGCGGGCTCTATATCCTGCACTCGGCCAACAATGCGTTTTTGCACTGGGAGGCGTATGAGGAGATGATCGGGCTCGGTTGGCGTCCGCTGGATGCCGGGTACGCGCTCGAAGTCACGGAAGACGGCGAGATTGTGCGCTTCCCACCGGGAGAAGGAGGGCGGACGCACCATGGGGACCGCTTCGATGCTGTCATTCAGAAGCTGAACGATCATCCCATCAATCAGGATTATCCTGACCGGTGGATGACGGCGAACACCGAAGTGTATAGCT
>CAZKDQ010000408.1:0-1774 GCA_964551345.1 uncultured Rhodothermales bacterium | reverse complement strand
CCGCAGCGGCAGATGGGAAGAGGGCCCGTTCGAGGTTTCATACGCTATGTCGGTTATTTTTCCGACACGTACGCCTCAGTGAATCGGCGAATCCGCCTCGTTATCAAATTCGATGAAGCTCAACAAGAAGTCCGCGGCAGCTCGTGCAGCGGCAAGCCGCGAAGTCTCCGGTAATGTTTCACCAGGCTCATAACGGCCACGCCATAGGCGACCGACACGTTAAGCGATTGCTTAAAACCGTATTGAGGGATTTCCAGCGCAAAATTGGCTTCACGCACGAGATCATCATCGACACCCGAGATCTCATTGCCCAGTATGAGGGCGAGCGGGAAATCATCCATTGTGAGATCCTCAATCTCCGTCGGAGCGTCCGTGATTTCGAGCACGGCGATGCGCACCTGCGCTTCCCGCAGAGATTCCACCACCTGATTCACATCAGAATGGTATTGCCAGGGAACGACTTCCTGCGCACCGAGTGCGGCCTTATGGAGCCCCCGGTGCTCGGGAGTCCCTGAGATCCCCGTGAGGTGCAGTTCTTCGATTCGCGCCGCGTCCGACGTGCGAAAAATGGAGCCGATATTGTGTATCGACCGGATATTATCGGCTACGACGTGAATGGGATGTTTGGGTAATGCCGAGATTTCCGAAGGATCTGCCCTTGGAATCTCTTCGTGCCTCAACTTCCTCATCTGCTCATGAAGTTCATTACAACGGATAGCACATGAACATAAGCCGCAGTCAACTTCTCGCGCTCGCACTGGTGTTCACCTTCGGCGGCCTTGTCGGATGCCAGACGATACAACAGATCGCCCAGCTGAGGCACGTTGATTTCGCGATCGACCGCGTGAGTGACGCCAACCTTGCGGGCATCGACCTCAACCGTCTTAACCGCTATCAGGATCTGCGCCCGCTCGACATTGCTCGACTCGGAGCGTCCATTGCGGACCGTCAGCTTCCGCTCCGGTTTCGCCTTCACGTCGCCGCGGACAATCCCGAAGCAAACAACGTCGCCGCCCGCCTTGTGCGTATGGACTGGACGCTGTTCCTGGAGGATCGAGAGACGATAAGCGGCCGTTATGACAGCGAAGTGCTGCTCCCGCCGGGTGAGGTTACGGATGTCCCGATCGTGATCTCCCTCGATCTCGTGCAGTTCTTCGGTGATAATCTTCGTGACCTCGTCGACATCGCGCTATCAGTCACCGGGCAAGGAGGAGAGCCGCGCAATATCGAACTTCGGGCTACGCCGTTCATCGAAACGCGCATGGGGCCGATTCGCTATCCCAGACCCATCACGATCGTCCACCGTGACATCGGCAGTCAACCGACGGACTGATTCGCATCATATTCAACCGTTTCGGCGCGGTGAACTTTGATGCGGTCGGCGAAAAACGGTAAGATTACAGACTGCGAAAAAATGCGATTAGCTGCGTGATCGTTGCCATCGACGGGCCCGCTGGTTCGGGAAAAAGTACGACTGCCAGGCTGGCGGCTCAACGCCTTGGATTTGTGTACCTGGACACGGGTGCCATGTACCGCGCGATCGGGCTCGGTGTGATGCAGCGCAATCTGCTCGATGACCGCGACGCGATGCGGCGACTTCTACCGGAGTTGATTGTGGAGGTCGATTACACTGACAGCGGCTTCCGCGTTATTCTGAATGGGAAGGATGTCTCGCAGGAAATCCGCACTCCTGAAGCCGGAGAAGCGGCGAGCCGGGTTAGCAAGTGCGAGGAAGTGCGGGAAAAGCTGGTCGCCGAGCAGCGTCGCATCGCAA
>CAZKDQ010000407.1:0-1786 GCA_964551345.1 uncultured Rhodothermales bacterium | reverse complement strand
GCCACGAGCACGAATCCCTGAATGAGGAAGCCGATGCGGGCGAAGTCGCGCGCGTCGTACTCGCCGGGGCCCATCACGAGCAGGTTGCCCGGCGTGGCAACCGGAGTGGCGAAGGCGGTGGAGGCCGCTACGGCGACGGTCATCATCACGGGGTATGGTGAGACGCCGAGTGTGGTGGCCGCGCCCATCGCTACGGGCGCCATCAAGACGGCCGTAGCGGTGTTTGAGATGACCGAGCCGAGGAGTCCGGTCAACACGAATATCCCCAGCAGAAGCGCGTACGGCCCGGCGGAGAACACCGGACTCAGCGCCGAGATGACGGCATCGATGCCGCCCGTCTTCTGAAGCGCTGTCGACATCGGCAGCATCGCGGCGATGAGCACCACGCTCTGCCAGTTAATCGATCGGTAGGCCGTCTCCGCGTTGACGCATCGCGTGAGGACGAGGGCAACCGCCGCGAGCAGCACCGCGACGACGGCGGGCATGACGTCCACCGTCAGAAGAATGATCATCCCGAAGATGACCGCGATGGTCGTCAGCTCGGGACGCGTAATCGGACCCTCCCGCTCGATCTCGGCCGACTGCGCGACCACCACGAAGTCGTTCGTCTCGCGGCGCAGGTCCTCGATCCGCGATGGAGACGCCGCGACCAGCAGGGTGTCGGCGAACCGGAGGGGCTCCACCGCGATGTCGCCTTCGAACGACCGACCCTCGCGCCGAAGCGAGAGCACGTTGACGCCGAAACGTGTGCGGAAACTCGCGTCGACGAGCGTCCGGCCGATCAGCCGCGAGCGCGGCATGAGGAGAACCTCGGCCATGACGGCGTCGGACTCGTTGACGAAACGATCGAGCTCGAGCCCAAAATCCCCCCTCACCCGCTCCAGCGCATCGCCGTCGCCGCGCAGCTCGAGTTCATCGCCGGCTTCGATGACGGCCTCCGTCGTGAAGGGCAGTCGTGCGACGTGATTTCCGCGGCCGGCGCCGCGCCGTACCGACAATGCGTTGACGCCGTATTCCCGCCTCATCCCCACGTCCTGCATGCTCTTGCCGACGAGCGGCGAAGAGGCGGGCACGGTCATCCGCGCGATGCTGCCGATGTTGTAGCTGCGCGTGAGCTCTTCGCCCGGCAACCTGACGACGGAGTCGCTGCCCGACGGACTGTCGATCGGCGCGCGAGCCTTGAGCAGCCTGCCGCCGAAGGGCACGAGCACCAGCAGGCCGATGGCAATCATCACGATGCCGACCGGGGTGAAGCTGAACAGGTGGAACGGCTCGTAACCGGCCGCGGCAAGTTGTTCGGAGACGATGATGTTCGGCGGCGTAGCGATCAGCGTGAGGAGCCCGCCGAGTATCGCCGCGACCGACATCGGCATGAGCAGGATCGACGGACTGATGCGTGCCGTTCGCGCGAGCGCGGCCGTTACGGGGAGCATCAGCGCGACCGTGCCGGTGGTGCTGACGAAGGCGGAGATCATCGTCGTGCCGGACATCAGCATGGCGGTCAGCCGCGCCCGGCCCGTGCCGGCAAGCCGCCCGATGATGCGGCCGAAGCGGCGCGCAAGGCCGGTATGCAGCATCGCTGCGCCTACCACGAAGAGCGCGGCGATCATGATGACGGCTGAATCCGAAAAACCTGCCAGCCCCTCGGCGGGCGTGAGCACGCCGGAGATGAGCAGCACGAGAAGCGCCATCAGCGCCACCAGGTCGAGGCGCATCCGTCCGTCAACGAACAGAACGATCGTCACGCCGAGGACGAGGAAGACGAAGATGGCTTCCGGGGTCATAG
>CAZKDQ010000406.1:0-1790 GCA_964551345.1 uncultured Rhodothermales bacterium | reverse complement strand
GTTTCATGTGGTGGAATGGCGTGTTAACGCTTGATTTAACGTGTCGTAAGGACATGACCGTTGAGACGTTGCAAAAAGCCTCGACTCACTCGTTGTGGCACCCTGACGATACCGTCGTCATAATATACCCCGAGCAGTCTGGAATCGTCCCGAACTTAGGGCCGCGTTGTTACGAAGCTATTACCGAACCCATAAAGAAACGGTGAGTCTCTGCCGATTATCCTGCACGATTTGCGGGGATTCCGGCCCACATCGCTTGCCGGCTCGGGGTTTGTTTTGGGGGATGAACCGGGTTAGCGCCGCGCGCCGCACTTCACACGTCAAGCCGGGACGGCATGCGGCCCCCTCCCGCCCCGGCGCTCTTACTTCAAGCGCCGGACGCTCGGTTTCAACGCGCCGTTCCCTCCCTCATCCGAATCGTGAGAGGCATGCGAGCACCCGCCCGGTTCTATCGCTCTTTCCGAAAGACCTCACAGGTTTGCAGCGCCTCTCATGTTATTCTGCTGCCTTGACTGATTGTCCACCCGTCCCCCGCCGCATCCAATGTCATTCTTCCCGCGCCTCTGCCTCCTGGTGCTGCTCTTTGCACTTCCGGATGCAGGAGCGCATGCACAATCGGCACCATTCACCCTGTACCTCGCGGGTGACGGCGGCGCCGCCACCTCGGTCGACGGCACGCCCGCCCTCGCCATGCTGCGCGACTCCCTCGCTGCTTGCGAGGCGTCATGCGGCGTTCTCTTCCTCGGTGACAATGTCTACACGAGCGGACTCGCGCCGGAGGGCCACCCCGACCGCGACCGCGGCGAGCAAATTCTCGACGCCCAGATCGAGGTCGCGCGCCTGGCTTCAGGTCCGGCGGTCTTCCTTCCCGGCAACCACGATAGCGGCGGAGGCGGCGTCGGCGGAGACCTCAGACGTCTCCGGAACATGGAGCAATACGTCACCGAGCGGCTTGGCGAGCAGTCGTTCCTGCCGCGCGGCGGTCATCCCGGGCCCGTCGTGCTGCATCCACACCCGACCGTCGCGCTCATCATCATCAATAGCCAGTGGTGGTTCGAGGCCGATCACCGGGGCGAACGTACGGGCCGCCTACCCGAATCATCGCGCCGCGACATCGTAGCGTTGATCGACACGGTCGTCCAAGAGAACGACGGCCGCCACGTCATCCTTGCCACGCATCATCCCGTTCGTTCAGCAGGTGATCACGCGCTGTATTCGCTTGGTTTCTCCCCGATTGCGCTCGCTCGTCGAGTATTAGGCGCACCGCAGGATTATTCCGACCGCCATTATCAGCGCTACCGGCACGACATTCTTTCGATCGCCGAGAGGCATCCCGATTTGATCATCGTCTCCGGCCACGAGCACAATCTGACGTACTTCGACTCGCCGGGGCACCACATCGTCAGCGGCTCGCTCTCCAAGCCCGAATGGGCATCCGAACGCACCGGCGCCACGTTCGCCTCGGGCGATGCCGGCTTCGCAGCACTCCGATTCACGAGCGACGGCCGCGCGCATCTTTCGTTCTCCGCCGTTGATGATCAGGCCATGCCGCGGCTTCTCTTTGTACGTCGGCTTGCAGTTTTGAGCCGCCCGTCGGCTCTCGAAATTCAGGCGCCTTCGACCACCGAAGGCGACTTCGATCCGCCTCCGCCCTCCTTTGAGATCCATGCCGCACCTCGATATGATGAATGGCGCGGCGCGGGCGCCGCAGCCCACATCCGATACACGATTCCCGATACGCGCATTCAGCCGCGACTCATCGCAGAGTCCGCGTTCAGATACGACGTCGA
>CAZKDQ010000405.1:0-1792 GCA_964551345.1 uncultured Rhodothermales bacterium | reverse complement strand
ACCGGGAAGCCGTTCGTCAGCACGCCGTCGCCGCCATCAACATCATTCAAGAGGCCAAAAAGCACGCTACGGAGGAGAAGGAAGACAGTGAGGCAGCACCGAACAGAGCTCTGATTGACGGCGTGCGGCGCTTCGCGATGGATGTGCGTGAGCTCGACATTGACCTCATCGACCGCATCAACCCGTTCGGAGAGGCCTACGCCATCTTGTCGAAAGCCATGAGTGAAGAGAGCCTCAAACAAGTGGCCGCCGTGATTTCGGCTAAGCGCACGGCATTGTCGCCCGATGAGGCCAAGGAGCTTGCCGTTCGAGCCGTTCAATTCAAAAAGGAACGCGGACGAGTGCCCACACTGGATGCTCAAGACGCGTGGGAGCGACGCATGGCCGAAGGTGCCAGGGCTTTCATGCGCTTCAAGAAGGAGGGCCGCTATGAGCAAGATTGACCTCGATGAACTCGCCTCGGAGCTGGAAGACTTCGCGCCTCCTGAAAAGAAGGTCAAGCGGACTCCGCGCGAGGAACGCATCATTGCCGGTTTCGAGGATATCCAGCGCTTCTATGAGGAGCACGGGCGCGCACCGAAACACGGCGAGAACCGAGACATCTTCGAACGCCTGTACGCCGTTCGGCTGGATCGCCTGCGGAAACTACCGGAGTGCCGAGAACTACTTGAGCCGCTCGATCATCAGGGACTGCTCGGTGATGACGCTGCAACAGAGACCGACCCAGAAATGGACGTCGAAGCCCTGGCAGCGGAGCTCGCGGACGTGGAGTCGGAGGATGATATCACCGTGCTCCGTCACGTCCGCCCGAGCGCAGAAAAGCGGGCCGCTGAAGAGATCGCCGATCGCCAGCCCTGCGAAGACTTTGCCCTCTTCAAGCCTCTCTTCGACCGACTGGCCATCGACGTAAGGACCGGCCTTTTGCAGACCCAGCCCATCGTCGCTGGAAATCGCGCAATCGAAAAGGGGGACTTCTTCATCCTCGACGGCCTCACTTTGTACGTTGCCGAGGTCGGTGAGCCGCTGAAGACCACGGCCGGCGAGGTGGACCGCCGGTTGCGTCTCATTTTCTCCAACGGCACCGAAAGCAATCTCCTCCTTCGATCACTCCAGCGCGCCTTCTACAACGACCCTGCAGCGCGCCGCCTGGTGTCTCCAGACACCGGCCAGCTATCCTTCGGCGGAGAACTCGAGGCCGACGATGTAGAAAGCGGGACGATTTACGTTCTGCGCTCGCTTTCGGATCATGCGTTCGTCGCTCAGAACCGCGAGTTAATCCACAAGATCGGCGTCACCGGTGGCAGGGTTGAGAGGCGCATCGTCAATGCCGAGAAGGACGCCACCTACCTGCTGGCCAGCGTAGAAGTCGTGGCCACCTACAAGCTGGCCGGCATCAACCGCGCACGGATGGAAGCGCTGTTCCACCGGTTGTTCGCACCGGCCCAACTGGATATCACAATCGACGACCGCTTCGGCAACCCCGTCCAGCCGAAAGAGTGGTTCCTCGTGCCGCTGCATGTCATCGACGAAGCAGTTCAGCGCCTTCGCGACGGGACGATCGTCAATGTAATGTATGACCCGACGAAGGCGGAGTTGGTGGAGCGATAGCTCGGAGGGTATGTAGCATTGCGAGAGGAAGCCGACACTTTACATCGGGACATCGATTCTCTGTTATCTAGTCGCTCGGCAGACCCGCGATGTCATTAGTGCAGCCCGCCAGGAGATTACACGCTACTGGTGGAAGAAGAGAATGGAGGAGTAAAATGATTCCGGACAAGGTTATTCAGGAGGT
>CAZKDQ010000404.1:0-1801 GCA_964551345.1 uncultured Rhodothermales bacterium | reverse complement strand
CGCCACGGCGCGGATCTTGCGCCTCCCATTCTTTCGCGGTTCCAAATATTCTGGCGCCGCATATTGACCGGCGTTCGACCTTTCACTGTCTCTGAACCAACAAACTGCCTCCCGTGAAGTCCATCATACTGTACACAACGGCGGCGATTGCCGCGTTCAGCTTTATGTTATCAGGATCTACCGCAAGCCAGCAGGCCATCGCGCAGGACGTTAATCCTCTGCTTCAGGAATGGACCGGCCCCTATGGCGGTGTTCCACCGTTCGATGAGGTTGAGGTGCATCACTTCCAGCCCGCGCTCGAGGCGGCAATGGAGGAGAGCCTCGCGGAAATCGATGCCATCGCGAATAACTCGGCGCCTCCGACCTTCGAGAACACGATCGAAGCGCTCGAGCGAGCGGGTCGGACGTTGAATCGCGTGGCCACGATCTACTCGATCTGGGGCTCGAATCTGACTACGCCTGAGTTCCAGGAGGTTCAGCGCGAGATGGCACCGAGGCTTGCGGCATATTCCGACCAGATCACGCAGAACGAAGCCCTGTTCAGGCGCGTCGAGGCGGTCTACACCTCGCCGGAGATGGAGCGCTTGACGCCGGAGCAGCAGCGCCTGACGTGGCGCAACTATACAAGCTTCGTACGCTCAGGCGCGGAGCTGGATACCGACTCGAAGCAGCGCCTTGCCGCAATCAACCAGGAACTGGCGCAGCTTTTCACGCAGTTCAGCCAGAACGTGCTCGGTGATGAAGAGAAGTACACGCTCGTCCTCGACAACGAAGCCGACCTTGCAGGACTGCCGCAGTCGCTGCAAGATGCTGCCGCCAACGCCGCTGAAGATCGTGGACTGGAAGGTAAGTGGGTGATCACGAACACGCGTTCGTCGGTCGACCCTTTCCTCACGTACGCAGATCGGCGCGACCTTCGCGAGCGTGCGTGGCGGATGTTCGTAAACCGCGGCGACAACGCCGACGAGAACGACACCAACGAGATCATCACCCAGATCCTTCAGCTGCGGGCTGAGCGGGCCGAGCTTCTCGGGTATGAGACGCACGCTCATTGGCGCCTCGAAAACACGATGGCCGGAACGCCCGAGAGCACGATGGAGCTGATGGAGGCGGTCTGGCCCGCGGCCGTCGCACGCGTTGAGGAAGAAGTGGCGATGATGCAGGAAATCGCCGATGCGGAAGGCGCCGGCATCACGATCGAGCCGTGGGACTACCATTACTACATGGAGAAGGTGCGGAAGGCGCAGTACGATCTCGATCAGAATGAGGTGAAGGAGTACCTCCAGCTCGAGAATCTACGCGACGGCATGTTCTGGGTAGCCGGCGAGCTGCTCGACTTCGGTTTTTCTGAAGTGACCGACGTCCCGGTTTTCCACCCCGATGTGCAGGTATGGGAAGTCACCGATCGCACCTCCGGTAAACATGTGGGGCTGTTCTACTTCGATCCGTACGCACGCACCGGCAAACGTTCGGGAGCGTGGATGAACGCCTACCGCAGCCAGGAGCGATTCGATGGGGATGTCACGACCATCGTCTCCAACAACTCGAACTTCGTCAAGGGCAGGCCGGGCGAGCCGGTGCTGATTTCCTGGGATGATGCCGAGACGCTCTTCCACGAATTCGGCCACGCGCTGCATGGCTTGTCTTCCGATGTCAACTATCCATCGCTCGCCGGCACCGCCGTTGCGCGCGACTTCGTTGAGTTTCCGTCGCAACTTCTCGAACACTGGCTCGCGACGCCTCAGGTTCTGCAGCGCTTCGCGCTTCACTATGAAACGGGCGAGCCGATTCCGCAGGAGCT
>CAZKDQ010000403.1:0-1807 GCA_964551345.1 uncultured Rhodothermales bacterium | reverse complement strand
CGCCTGAAGGCCGACGGATTCAATCGCATCGTCGACGCCGTCGGGGCCGACATAAAAAGCGGGCAGCATCAATTCGGCGATCTCGCCACATCCAAACCCACTTGAACGGTCGTTAATCGCGTTCTCGTTGCCTTTCAGGTAGGGCCGCCGCGTTGCCATTGCCGCCCGGTCGGTCTACATTCGTGCAGCGTGCGTCGCGGTGTTTATGCCGCGTTAGAAGTCTATTAACGCCCATTTCCCTTCTGTGCCATGTCTACGATCGTCGATTTCGAGACCATCCCCGAATTGTTCAACCGTGTCGTCGATCACTTCGACGGCGAGGGGCGGCCGGCGCTACGGTACAAAGACAGGACAACGAAGCAGTGGGTGCCGATATCATGGGAGGAATACCGGGAGAACGTCCGCGCCCTTGCCGCCCATCTGCATGAACAAGGTGTACGTGCCGGAGACCGCGTGGCCATCCTCTCGGAGAACCGCCCCGAGTGGGCCTTTACCGACCTGGCGACTCAGCTACTGGGTGCCGTCAATGTGTCTCTCTACACATCGCTGCCCGCCTCGCAGGTCGCGTTCATTGTCAAGGATTCCGGCGCCAGAGTTCTGGTAACGTCGACCTCGCTGCAGCTTCGCAAAGCTGAACAGATTTTTGAGGACTGCCCGGACCTGGAGGAGATCATCACGATGAGCGAGCTCCGCTCCGAACACCCATCTTACGTGAAGGAGTGGGATGGTGTGATGGAGGAAGGGCGGGAGCTGTGGAGGAAACACGGGGCGGCCATCGAGAAAGCATCGGCCGCGGTCCGGCCGGAGGACATGTGCGCACTGATCTACACCAGCGGAACCACCGGGCAGCCGAAGGGCGTGATGCTCACGCACCATAACTTCGTCTCGAACACCCGCTCGGCGCTCGGCCTGTTCTCCTTCGGCCCAACGGATCATCACCTGTCGTTCCTGCCGCTCTGCCACTCGTTCGAGCGCACCGGCGGCTACATCGCGATGATGGCGGCGGGTGCTCTTGTATCGTTTGCCGAGAGCGTCGACACCGTGGCTGCGAACCTGGTGGAGGTATCGCCGACCATCATGATCTCGGTTCCGCGCCTGTTCGAGAAGGTCTACAACACGATCACCCGATCCGTCGAAGAAGGCACGCCGGCGAAACAGAAAATATTCGCATGGGCGGTATCGACCGGACGAAAGGTTGCCGAGGCGCGCAAAAACGGCGGTCCTAATCCCTTTCTTAAGGGACAGTACGCGCTCGCCCATCGCCTCGTGTTCTCAAAATTGCACGAGAAGCTCGGCGGCAACCTCCGATTTGCCGTGTCGGGCGGCGCCGCCCTGCCGCGCAACATCGGCGAGTTCTTCGAGGCAGCCGGTATCACCATCGTGGAAGGTTACGGACTTACGGAGACCGCTCCCATCGTCGCCGCAAACCCACTCGATCGTCCGCGTTACGGCACCGTGGGGCATGTCCTGCCCGGTGTTACGGTGGCCATCCAGAGCCTCGACAACCAGTCGATTGTGGGTCAACTGTCGGGCGACGAATACCCGTCTGACCTGAGCACGGGCGACGGCGAGATCCTCGTCAAAGGGCCCAACGTCATGAAGGGCTACTGGCAGAGCGAAGACGCCACGCGCGAGGCGATCGACGCCGACGGCTGGTATCACACCGGCGATGTCGGGCGCTTCGACGAAGGGTATCTGACGATCACCGACCGGATCAAGCACATGATCGTGTCGCGTGGTGGTAAGAACATCTATCCGGGGCCTATCGAAGACAGCCTCAAGTCGTTCCGTCACATCGACCAGATCG
>CAZKDQ010000402.1:0-1808 GCA_964551345.1 uncultured Rhodothermales bacterium | reverse complement strand
AGAAGAAGAATATCGAGGTCCTCTACCACAGCGAAATCCGCGCGATGCACGGCGAACGGCATCTTGATTCCGTCGAGATAGAAGACACATCCAACAACGCGAAACGGACGCTACCTGCGGCCGGCGTCTTCACGTTTATTGGAGCCTCGCCTCGTACCGACTGGCTCCAGGAAGCGATCGGCACGGACGCCCACGGATTTGTTCGCACAGGTGCCAGCGCGGCGACTGAGGCATTCACGCCGACGCTGCTCGAGACGAGTGTGTCCGGTGTTTTCGCAGCTGGAGACGTACGATCCGGTTCGACCAAACGCGTCGCTTCGGCCGTAGGCGAGGGCGCCATGGTAGTGAAGCTCGTGCATGAGTGGCTCGCTCAGACGACCTCCGAATGAGACGCCCTCCCTTCACTTTTAATGATGAGGGAAGGTCACCTCATCACACCACCATCCTGCTCGCAGCAGAACCGGTACAGTGGATGAGATCGCGCGCGGGCGTCGTGCTTTTATTCTTCCTGATCTCCCTGAGCGCCTGCCGTACAGACGCACCGCCGGCGCTCGATCTGTCCACATATTTTAATGGGATGGATGCCACGTTCATCCTGATCGACGGCAGGGACGGCACGGCCCAGCTTCATAATCCGGATCGCGCACAGGTGGGATTCCTCCCCGCATCAACGTTCAAGATTCCCAACACCATCATCGCGCTCGACTCCGGCGTTGCGGATGGGCCGGATTTCTATCTGGAATGGGACAGCACCGCCGTGCCTCGGCTGTCGTGGTGGCCCGAGGCATGGTCGCAGCATAACACGCTACGCACCGCCCTACCCGCATCCGTCGTCTGGTACTATCAGGAGATCGCCCGCCGGGTCGGGGCCGAGCGAATGGCGGATTATCTGGAACGATTCGACTACGGCAATGCCGATATTTCGGGAGGTATCGACCGGTTCTGGTTGTCCGGCGGTCTGAGGGTCTCCGCCGAGGAGCAAATCGACTTCCTCCAGCGGTTCTTCCATGGTGGGATCGTCGCCTCCCCGGATGCAATCGCGCTAACGAAGGAGTTGCTCGTGCTCGAGGAAACGCCTGCGTATCGTCTCAGCGGGAAGACGGGACTGACTGGTCAGGGAGAAGGCCGGCCCGACATCGGCTGGTTCGTGGGATACGTCGAGCGTGGCGGCGCGGTCTCCTTTTTCGCGCTCAACCTCGACGTCTACACCGACGACCACATCGCGGCCCGCACGGCAATCGCGCGGTCGATTCTCGAGGATGTGGGGCTGATTAATGGGGACGAGTGATGAGGATGGAAGCCGCCCGTGAACGAGTGGCTACCCCGACGCATCGCTTGGTGAGAAAACGCGGCCTGGCGGGCCCCGGCGACGGTCGAATCCGAAAGACCCTCGCGTATATTCCTCGAAGACATCCGCGCTCGACACAAGCACTCCGCTTCCGATGAAATACCTTTGCCTTGCCTACGAGGAAGAGCAACTGTTCCACGACATGTCTGAGGCGGACTGGCAGGTGATGCGCCGCGAGACGCTCGAATATGTTGAGCAACTGCGAGAGCGTGGCCATCTGATCGACGCGCGGCCGCTTCAGGGCGCACGCACCGCCTCGACGCTGCGTGTTCGCGACGGACAGCTCTCGATCACCGATGGCCCGTTTGCCGAAACGAAGGAGCAGATCGGCGGCTTCTTCCTGATCGAGGCGGCTGATTTCGACGAGGCCGTGCGTATCGCGTCGAAATGGCCGTCGGCTCGTCTCGGGACGATCGAGGTGCGCCCACTGGAAGAAGGGCTGGATCCGCAGCGACGGTAC
>CAZKDQ010000401.1:0-1819 GCA_964551345.1 uncultured Rhodothermales bacterium | reverse complement strand
TGTCCGGATCCTGAAGCAGTAATCCGCGATTTCCCGGATCGTCGGCGTAGTCATCAAGAAGCGCTGCTCCACGGCTGCCGAGCGCGCCATCCATGTAAAACTTGACGGACCGGACGGTGAGCCGCTCCGATGGATCGTCGATCGGCCCGCTATTGCATATCTCGTCGAACGCGCGACCACGACCATCCACCATCCCGTAGAGCCGCACGTCAAACCATCCGTCATTGACGGCGCGGCGGTATAGCTCAATGTCGGCGAGGGAGGTGCCGGCCTCATGGACGCCGGTGAGCCCGAATTGAGCGGTTTCTCGGAGCGCTCGCTGCAACGCGATTTCACGCTCACCCGTTGTCGGCTCGGGAACGTGATCGCCGACAAGTGACATTGCGAGGTCGACGAAGACGCCCGTCGGGTCACCCGAGGAGTCGCGGATGATGAGGCCGCCGTGCGGATCGGCGGCTCCGCGCACGGCATCGAGGCCCGGCGCGCGGAGAGCCGCGGTATTGGCCCAGCCGGCGTGGCCGTCGACGCGTACGAGCCAGACAGGCCGATCGGGAAAAGCCTCGTCCAGATCTTGGCGCGACGGGAACGAGCCATCATCCGACCACAGATTCTGATCCCAGCCGCGCCCGATGAGCCATGCGTCATCCGGCAGCGTGCGTTCTACCTCACGCAGGCGGTGGATGATCTCGTCGACCGACGCCGCGCCCATCAGATCAGCCTGCAGGAGGCTCATTCCCAACCCCATCAAATGCGCATGAGCATCGATCAGGCCCGGGATGATGGTGCGGCCGCCGGCATCTAACTGCTCGGCGTGAGGATATCGTTCAAGGGCCACATCCGCATCGCCGGCGAAAACGAATCGTCCGTCTTGCACTACAAACGCGGAGACGACCGGGTTGTCGGAATCAACCGTGTAGACGATCGCATTGTGGACAAGCAGTGCGCCGCCGTCTCGCCCGACGTCGGCTGCCGGCATCAACATCATCAATCCGAAAACCAGCGCTGTCATCATTTCCCCTCCTCGGCTTCGGGTGCCCGCTCGATCCAAAGCGTCACCGGCCCATCATTGACGAGCCGGACGTCCATCATCGCACCGAAGACGCCCCGCTCGACCTTGACACCCGCCTCGCGCCCGACTCGATCGATGAATTGCTCATACAGCGGCTCGGCAATTTCAGGCGGCGCGGCCTCGGTGTAAGACGGCCGGTTGCCGCGGCGGGCATCGCCGTAAAGCGTGAACTGCGATACGACGAGAATCTCGCCACCCACATCCTTCACCGAGCGGTTCATACGTCCCTCGTCGTCTTCGAAGATTCGCAGCCGGGCACACTTGCCCGCGAGCCATTCCAGCTCTCGCTCGGTGTCATTGCGGTGGACACCGAGCAGAATGAGAATACCGCGGCCGATTGAGCCCGTGGTCTCGCCGTCTACCTGCACGCTGGCCTCGCTCACACGCTGGATTAACGCGATCATCGTTCAATCAGTTGAATCTGTACTTCGAAACCAGTCAACGAACGCCCGCATCGCACGTGCCCGGTGGCTAACGGCATTCTTCTCGTCGGCGAGCATTTCCGCAAACGTCCGGTCCTCCCCTTCCGGAATGAAAACGGAATCATAACCGAATCCGTCGTC
Source organism: uncultured Rhodothermales bacterium (assembly GCA_964551345.1). GTDB lineage: Bacteria > Bacteroidota > Rhodothermia > Rhodothermales > CAZKDQ01 > CAZKDQ01. Next base: position 187 of record CAZKDQ010000401.1, on the reverse strand, counting down.
TCCCCGCTCCTCGTGTGTAATGGTGCCTTCGCACGTGCCTTCGAAATAATGTTCATCACCGTCGACAGCGTAGGCTAGGACGGTACGGAAACGTGCCGTGCGGTTGGTTTCATGTTGAAGAGCCTTGAGTAACCGCGCACGATTGGCCGCATCATTGGCGTTCGGCCCTGCGTACCGGGCCGAGTGA
>CAZKDQ010000400.1:0-1820 GCA_964551345.1 uncultured Rhodothermales bacterium | reverse complement strand
GCCGAGGATCCGCCAACGCTGTTCGGATAGCAGCTTAGCAGTAGATGGAATTGCCACCGGCAATCTACTCCCTTTGAGGTCGTGCTCGAGCTCACATTCGAAGTCGGGACTAAGAAGGGCGGAGGTCGATTACGCGATCATCGGCGATGGCAAAGCTATCAAGCCTCGGCCACAGATCGTCAACGAACGTATCGATAACCGCTTCAAGCAGCGCTTATGAGGAAGGAAAACGCATTGACTGCAACCCTTAGGTGATGGATGCGTCATGGGCGGTCGTCGCTCTTGCACCCCCGCCCGCCTTCTACTATGTTCTGTTACGAACCGGCAACATTCGGCGGCGGCTCGGCTCTTTACGACTATTGTGCAGTGACCGCTCCTAACCATCGGATGATTTACTGGTAGTGCGTGGTGGGGGGCGGCTTTTACAAATCATGATGTATGCCTCCTTCCCCCGCAGTATCAGTTCCCCGCCCCGGCATGTTCGCCACCGTGCGAAACCGGCGGGGAGTCGTTTCCGCAGTTGAACCGTTCGACGGCCAGGGCGGCCGGCTGCACCTCGTCGACCTCGAGTACAAGGATGATCAGCTTCCGCTGAGCGAACGGCTCCTGTGGGAGTTAGAACCGCGGAGTTCAGTTCTGGAGCCGACGGCCCTGCCGCGTGTCGACAGCTCGGACGCAATGTCCGGCGTAGACTTCGACGCGCTCGTGCGGGCAAGCAGGTGGACGGCGGCCCTGCCGTTCCTCGATCCCGACGGCGGCGGTCCGCTTTCAAACGCTCCGATCTCGAGCCCCTTCCACGGCGCCGTTCAGGTCGAGGACTTCCAGCTCGTACCGCTGCTCAAGGCACTCCGCATGCCACGCGTTAACCTGCTGCTGGCGGATGACGTGGGGCTCGGCAAGACAATTGAGGCCGGGCTGATCCTTCAGGAGCTGCTTCTCCGCAGGCGCATCCAACGCGTGCTAATCCTCACGCCCGCGTCCCTGCGCGTGCAGTGGCGGGACGAGATGCAGGAGAAGTTCGCGCTTCCCTTTGATCTCGTCGACAGAGGCGAGACGCAGGCCCTGCGCAAGCGACTGGGTATGGACGCGAATCCCTGGCGGGCATTTAATCGCATCATCGCCTCCTACCATTATCTGCGGCAGCCCGACATCCTCGAGCAGTTTATGGCTGCGTGCCGCGCACCCGACGACTCGCCGCATCTGCCGTGGGACCTGCTCATCCTCGATGAGTGCCACAACCTTATGCCCTCGCCGTTCGGTGAGGATAGCGACCTCTGCGAAATGATCCGGCAGATCGCAGCGCAGTTCGAGCATCGGATCTTCCTGAGCGCGACACCACACAACGGTCATACTCGTTCATTCACCGGACTGCTCGAAATACTCGATCCCGTCCGGTTTAGCCAGACGGATGAGCTCAAACCCGCCGAGCGCGACCGTGTGCAGCAGGTGGTGCTGCGGCGCCTGAAGCGAGAGATCAATGCGAGAACGAACCCACCAAGGTTCTGCCATCGCCATGAGCCGTACGGGCTCGAGCTATCTAGGTCCGGGCAAGAGGAAGAACTGAGCCAGGCCTTCGACGCGTTTCGGAAGACGGTCCGCAAGCTCATCTTCGCCGGCGAGGGACAAAAGCGTCGAGCCGGCACATTCGCCGTCGAGATCCTTGGAAAGCGACTGCTCAGTTGCCCAACCGCTTTCGCTGAATCCTGGCGCCGATGCCGCGAGGGGTTGGATGAATCGCAGACCGCCGGTGATAAAGAAGTTGATGCCGTCCGGCGCGACCTCGAGCGTGAGACGGGCGACGATCGCGAGACGCAGACCCG
>CAZKDQ010000399.1:0-1820 GCA_964551345.1 uncultured Rhodothermales bacterium | reverse complement strand
TCATCCCATTTCTGCTGCTCGGCGTCCTCTTCCTTACCGTTGGGCCGCTTGAGAGCCATGCTCAGGTTCAGAACGAGCTCGTCCGATCCAGATACAGTCCGGCGGCCTATTATAATTACGCGGAGGAGGGCGAGCTCACCATGCTCGTCAGCGTCTGGGGCACCGTCCGCAACCCTGGCCTCTACGAAGTGCCGGAAGGCACGCGCCTGAGCACATTGTTCTCGGTGTCGGGCGGCCCATCGGTGTCGCAGCGCACCCGGCGGCAGACGCGTACAATCAACATCCGACTTGTCCGAGACTCCGGCAGCCAGCGCGACGTCATCTTCGAATCCATCATGGAGAATGACATCATCGTAGAAGATGCGGATCCGGTCTTGTTGGCCGGCGACGTGCTGACGGTTGAAACCGTAATCAGACAGGGGTTCGGCTGGCGTGATCTGGCCACGATCGTCGGGTCGGGGGCTTCCCTCGCGCTCATCCTCGAACGCCTGACCCGCTGACCCGGCCGTTCAGATGCACCTTGTCGACACAAATGCATCGATCTACGTCGCGGGACATCGGGGACTCGTCGGCTCGGCGATCGTTGATGAACTTCGACGGCAGGGATTCGATAACCTCATCCTGCGGACGAGCGCCGAGCTCGATCTGCGCGATCAATCTGCCGTCGACGCGTTCTTCAGCACGCACTCCCCGGATTTCGTCATACTCGCGGCTGCCCGAGTCGGCGGCATCCTTGCCAACGATTCCCGTCCGGCTGAGTTTATCGCCGATAATTTGTCGATCCAGACAAATGTCATCCGCGCCGCCCAAGAGGCCGACGTGCAGCGGCTCATCTTCCTCGGCAGTTCCTGTATATATCCGAGGGAAGCACCGCAGCCGTTGCGGGAAGAGTATTTGCTGACCGGACCACTTGAACCGACGAACCAGTGGTATGCGGTAGCCAAAATTGCCGGTCTCAAAATGTGCGAGGCGTATCGGCGTCAGCACGGATCCGATTTCTTAACCTTGATGCCCACCAACGTGTATGGGCCCGGGGACAACATGGATCCGCAGAGCAGTCACGTCCTGGCGGCGCTGCTGCGCAAGTTTCATGAGGCGAAACACGCAGACCGGCCCAATCCGGCTGTGACGGTGTGGGGGAGCGGCACGCCGCGGCGGGAGTTCATTTACAGCCGTGATCTGGCCGAAGCCGTAGTCTTCATCCTCAAGAAGCCCGCCGAGCAACTTTATCAGGTGGCCCCGGACGGCATGCTCAACGTTGGTGTGGCCGCCGATATGACCATCATGGAACTGGCCGAGCGGATTCGGGAAGCCGTCGGCCTCAACTGCACGATCGAGCTCGATCGATCGAAGCCTGACGGCACACCGCGTAAACTGATGGATACCAGTCGGCTCGCACAACTGGGCTGGCAGCCGACGACAAGGTTCGAAGATGGACTGCGCGAAATGTACGAGTGGTACCGGCAAGACGCCGTTTTGTCGTAATGGAGGTGCGCCAAAAACTTCTCCAGGATGCTCCGGCTGAATCGCTTCATCGCCGGCGTTGAGATGTAGCTTTAACAGCCTGTTGAAATAAACATGCCGTACAGGCGGCAGAAATATTTTGCAGATCAAGGCGTCCGACGAGCCGCGAATGAGCCGTACAATCGTACATCGCAGTGAGCGGTGAGGAAGGACAACGTCGAGATGCGGAATATTTCAACGGCCTGTTAAGACTTGCCACAAACAGTTGATCATAACGGCGGACGCGGTGCTTCCGTCATAACAAATATTCAGTACATCAAACTCTGATCGTCAGCATGAAAATCGCCGTCATAGGA
>CAZKDQ010000398.1:0-1829 GCA_964551345.1 uncultured Rhodothermales bacterium | reverse complement strand
AACTCCGCCTCGACTACGAAGACTTCCTGCGCCAGCGCCGCCTGCCGCTATGGCCGAACAACGACCCGCGCCGCTACGACCTCGTTGAGCGGCGCTTCACCACGGCCGACCAGGTCATTGCCTGGATCCGAGATGTGGGGGTCAATGAGCCGGTTGGCGGTGTCATCTCCTATGGACACCATGGACCAGGCGGACGTGCCGCTTCCCATGAAGGTGCCTCCGGCGGTTCCATCTCGTCCGTAGGGTCCATAGAACCACCGCCAACCTCCAGTTCGAAGGACGGCCGCACCAGTAAGGCGCCCGCGTTAGACCACTACGCCGCTCCGGCGGCGAACGCGGTGCTCGTATTGACAGGCGTTGCAATTTCGCTGCTCAAGCGCCAGATTGACGCGCAGGCGCGCAGCTTCGAGGAGGAGGGTGGTTTTACGGAACGACTGTACCGCGTGCGCCGCAACCGCAGAAGACCATGACCTCCGTCCACGAATCCACCGTCGAGTACAACACCGAGGGGCTGTTCGAGCGCCTCGGGTATCAGGCGATGCGTGGCGTGGATGTCGATGATGCCGGCGAGCGTGCGGGTCCGGCATCGGCCATGCTTGAGGCGCGGCTACGTGGGGCCGTCGAGCGGCTGAATCCGCACCTGTCGCCGGATGTCGTGGCGCAGGTCGTCCGCACCGTCATCACGCCGCCGCATCCGACGCTCGAGCAGAACAACCGGTGGCTGCACGGTCTGTACACGGAGGGCGTCGAGGTTGAATACCGCGACACAAGATCCGGCGAACGGCGCGGCGGCCGGGCGCGGCTCATCGATTTCGACACGCCATCTGCCAATGACTGGCTGGTCGTGCGCCAGTTCACCATCGTCGGCCCGAGCGGCAGACCCATCCGCCCCGATCTCGTTGTCTTTCTGAACGGGCTGCCGGTCGGCGTCATCGAGCTGAAGGATCCGGCGGATGAAGCGGCTACGCTCGGCGCGGCCGTCCGCCAGTTTGAGCGCTACAAGCGCACGGTGCCGGACCTCTTCGCCCCAAACGTCGCCCTCGCCGTGTCAGACGGCCTCCTCACCCGCATCGGCTCGCTCACGGCAGGCGCCGGTCGCTTCATGCCGTGGCGGCCCGAGCACGGCGGAACGCCGTCACTGCAGGCGCTCGTCGAAGGCCTCTTCGCGCCGGAGCGGTTTCTCGACTACCTGCAGCACTGCATCGTCTTTGAGGAGGACGAGCGCGGAGACATCACCAAGAAGATCGCCGGTTATCACCAGTTCCGCGCGGTTCGGAAGGCGAGGACGAGCGTGCTGGAGTCGCTTCAGCAGCCGCTCCGAATGGTTGCGGAACCCTCCGAAATGGCCGGCCGTGGCGGCGTTGTCTGGCACACGCAGGGCTCTGGAAAGTCGCTGACGATGCTCATGCTGGCAGGTGCGCTCATCCGCGAGCCGGCGATGGAGAACCCGACCATCGTCATGGTCACCGACCGCAACGACCTCGACGACCAGCTCTTCGAGACGTTCGCCGGCGGGCGCGACCTCCTGAGGCAGATGCCGGTGCAGGCGGAGAGCCGGGAGCATTTGAAAGAGCTGCTCGACCGGGCGAGTGGTGGGGTCATTTTTACGACGATTCACAAGTTCACCGAAGAGCACGGCCTCGTCTCGGATCGCTGGAATGTCGTCGTCATGGCCGACGAGGCCCATCGCAGCCAGTACGGGTTCGTCGAGGGCGGCGCGCGCTGGATGCGCGAGGCCCTGCCGAATGCGACGTTCGTCGGCTTCACCGGCACGCCGCTCGAGCGCGACGACAAGAACACCATCCACGTCTTCGGGCCGTACAGCGACG
>CAZKDQ010000397.1:0-1849 GCA_964551345.1 uncultured Rhodothermales bacterium | reverse complement strand
GGCGATTGCCCGAGCTCGTGGTCGGAGGTCGCATCCGATTCCGCCGGGCCGATGTGGATGCTCTGATCGAGGAGCCGCAGACCATCTAAAAAAAACCCGGCCGATGCTTACGAGGCATATCGACCGGGCAAACTCTGACGCAGATATGCCCAAAATACGGAAAACTCCCGAGCGCGGCAACCGGTCAGACGGGCTGGCGATGGCCCGCGCCTTGCTCCGACCCGTCACCCGCGACCGAACGGGGGAGATCATCGAGCCCGAGCCGCCTGTACGCGTCGCGCCATATACGGCCCGGCCCGCGCTCACACCGGCCCGCCTGCGGTGGAGGTCGATCTTCCTCGCGATGATCGACGGCAGCGACGCTGAGATCGTGACCGGCTTCCTGATGGCCGCCCGGACGATCTGCCGACGCGCTGAGGCCGTGCCGTGTACCGGCAGCGATGCCGAGCGAGATGCACGCCGCAACCTGGAGGCAGCCGTAAGTGCCGAGGTCGGGCGGAGGGCTGAGCAGTGATGAAGCCCGAGAAAGTCCGTACACATATTTACCGGCATGGCGGAGCCGTCACCCTGGCAAAAGAGATCTGGAGGAAGGCGAACGGCGGGAAGACCGTCGCACCCTTCCGGCCGATGCCCGAGAACACGATCGTCGAGCGGCTGCCCGTCTTCGGCCTGAAAGCGGGATGGCACCGAATAGATACTCGCTGGGGCCGACAGTGCTGGGTTCGCCTGGATACGAAGGGCTTCGATGATCCGCACGCATGGCCCGACGTGCCCGCCGTATGGATACCGGGCTGGCGTCCGCACCTGTACCGCATCGATGAGATGGTGGAGGGACTGGAAGCGGAGCCCGACCGATACGTCTGTTTCCCTGAAGGGGAGAAAGACGCCGACACGCTGGCCGGTCTCGGCTTCCTCGCCGTCGCGACGAACGCCGGAGCATCCGCAGATCCGACCGACGAAGAGCTCGAGCCCTTGCGGGACGCACACGTCGTGATCTTCGCAGACAATGACGAGCCCGGCCGCCGCCGCGCCCGTCGTCTTGCGCCGCGCCTGATGCAGATATGCGCGTCCGTCCGCGTCGTCACGTTCGATGGTCTACCTAAAGGTGGCGACGTCACCGACTGGGTTGAAGGGATCGGCTACGCGCCGGAGGTGCCCGCATGAGCACAAAGAGAGAGTTGTTGAAGATCATCAACCACACGCCGGAGAGTCTGCCGGTCGATGATGAGGTGGAAGCCGCGCCCTTCCTGGAGCCGAGCAACGGATACGCGCCCGAGGTCGGCACCCTTGTATCGGATGCTCGCCGGGAGCCGGTGACGTGGATCTGGCATCCGTGGATTGCAGTCGGCAAGATCACGGTGATTGATGGTGACCCAGGACTCGGAAAGTCGACGCTGACGTACGACCTCGCCGCCCGCGTCTCGCGTGGAGACCTGATGCCGGATGAGGACGCGCCACCGCCCGAGCGGAAGCCTGGAGGCGTCGTAATCGTCAACTCGGAGGATGGGCTGGGCGATACGATCCGGCCGCGCCTGGAGGCCGCTGGGGCCGTACTGGAACGCGTCGTTCATGTGTCGATGGTGCCGGATGAGGAAGGCCGGGAGCGAGTGTTGACGATTGCGGATGACCTTCAGCACATCGAAGCCGCCGCCCGTCGCGTCGATGCTAAGATGGTCGTAATCGACCCGCTAATGGCGCACCTGGGCCGCGACACGAACAGTTTCCGGGATCAGGACGTGAGGCGGGAGCTTGCACCGCTGGCCGACTTCGCAGACCGCGCCCGGCTGGCGATCGTCGTTGTCCGGCACCTCAACAAGATGTCGGGAGGAAATGCGCTGTACCGGGGCGG
>CAZKDQ010000396.1:0-1856 GCA_964551345.1 uncultured Rhodothermales bacterium | reverse complement strand
TACCGCTGGAGCGGCGCTCCAGGCTCGGGCGGCTGCCAGGTGAACATGAAGTACGGTTACAACTACACCACCCAGCAGATGATTATGAAGGGGTCGATGTGTGGCTACAACGTCGACATGAATACGCAGGGTACAACCTGACCACCCGCGGAAACGCTTGTTCGGCGGATTCCGGCGGTGGAATCGGTCCGCAAACAATCGGGAAAGCCGGCCCACCCTAAGGTAGGTCGGCTTTTCTCTTATCATCTGACACGTCGCTCAAGCGGCCCGATCATCTCAGGGGGGACCCGCACGTAGGACTCGTCTCAAGATCAACGCGAAACTACTGCCGGGCTACGCGTGAGAATATTCCGTCGCTACCGCCACGCCATTCCATCCGGCTGCGCTCCCGCCCTGCGGAACGATACGACGTGGGTGTAATCGGACGGGTAGGTACCAACCTGCAGCAGAACGGGCCGAAGCGTGAACTCGACGTTCAGCGTGTTGGGCCTGCCGTCGGCATCGCGCGTGAACCAGACGAACTTCTCCCGCTGGGCCGGGTTGCGCCAGACGGCGCGGTAGGTGTCGTGGTGCCAGTGCTCGAGGTCGGCGATTAGCGTATCATCGTCCCAGAACTCGAGTCGCAGACTATCGCCGTCCAGTACCACACTGACCTCTCCATAGAGGCTATCGACGAACGTCCCGGCGAACCACGCCTCGGGCACCGACGGCGTCGTCCCCGTCTCCCGCGCCGCCTCGATCGCCGCGCGCCGCTCCGATGCGCGGTTGTAAACGCGCTCATAGTTGGCACGGATCAGGCCGGCCCAGTCCGTCCGCTCCTCGACGCCCAGCATCCGGTCGATTATTTCATTGGCGAGGGCGGTGGTAAAGTTGTTGAAGGTATTGGTCATCACGACCACGCCGAGGTTCTCACCCGGGACCAGAACGAGGTTCGTGTTCATGCCGTCGGTCGCGCCGCCATGCTGGGCGACCCGCCGCCCCCGATACTCGCGCAGGCTCCACCCAAGTCCATATGACGCCAGGCTACCCGTGATCGGATCGGCGACGCGTGAGACGTTCTGCGCCTGGTGCATCTCCGCCATCTGCTCGTGGCTGATCAACCGGATACCGTCATGCACGCCGGGCTCACCAAGCTGAAGCCGCATCCACTCCGCCATCTCCCGGGCGCTGGTGTTGACCGATGCCGATGGCCCGACGTTGTCGAAGTTGCGGCGCGGGATCGGCACCACGCGCCCGTCGATCTCCTGATGCGGCCACGCTGCGTTGTCGCCCTCCTCGATCATCGTGATGCTGGTGTTCGAGCGCTGCATGCCGAGCGGCCTGAAGATCCGTTCCATCAGGAAGTCATCCCACGACATGCCGGTGACGGCCGGGACGATCTCGCCCGCCACCATGTACATCACGTTTGAATAGACGTAGCCTCGGCGGAAGGGCTGTTCAAAATCATGATACCGCATCCGGCGCATGATCTCCGCGCGCGGCTCGTGCGTCATGAACTGGATGCGGTTGCCGGTGATGCGGCCCACGCCGACGCGGTGCGACAGCAGATCCCGGATCGTGACCTGCGACGTCACCCATGGATCAGACAGATGGAACTCCGGCAGGTGATCGACCACGCGGTCATCCCACGAGATCAAACCTTCGTCGACGAGGATCGCGAGCGCGGCGGCGGTCATTGCCTTTGTGGTCGAGGCCACGCCAAAGAGCGTGTGTTCATCCACGCGCCGCGGCTCGCCGAGCTTCTGCACGCCGTAGCCCCTTGCCAGAACCACCTCCTCGTTGTGGACGACTGCGATGGCGAGGCCCGGGATCGACCACGTGGCCATCCCCTCCTCGATGTACGTGTCGATGCCCTC
>CAZKDQ010000395.1:0-1877 GCA_964551345.1 uncultured Rhodothermales bacterium | reverse complement strand
TCGGAACTTGGCCGAAAAAACGATTACCATCTCGAGCGCTGAGCCGCTTCTCCTTTTTGGATTCAACGACACCTACCTTCGACGCGTTGAATCTGCCTTTCCCGATACGCGCATCACAGCGCGCGGCAACCAGCTCTTCCTGAAGGGCGACGCTGAGACCATCGAGCGTATCGAGCGGGTGATGAACGAACTCATCATCCTGCTCAACCGCAATGGAAACCTGACGGAGAACGATGTCGAGACCGTCCTCGCTCTCTTTTCTAATGGGGAAGGAACCGCCGTTCAGCGCGAAACGCGCGACGTCGTACTCTTTACGCCCAACGGCGGCATGGTTCGCGCTCGCACGCCGAACCAGGCGCGCCTGGTAGAGACTGCTCGGGCCAACGACCTCGTCTTCGCCATTGGTCCAGCCGGCACCGGCAAAACGTACACCGCCGTAGCTTTAGCGGTGGCGGCGTTAAAATCTCGTCAGGTGAAGAGGATCGTGCTCTCGCGCCCGGCTGTCGAGGCCGGCGAGCGGCTGGGCTTTCTGCCGGGCGATCTTCGCGAGAAGGTCGACCCGTACCTCCGCCCGCTCTACGACGCGCTCGAGGACATGATGTCTGCCGACAAGCTGCGCAGCGCGATGGAGCAGAACGTGGTCGAGATCGTGCCGCTGGCTTACATGCGCGGACGGACGCTCAACTCGGCCTTCGTTATTCTGGACGAAGCGCAGAACGCCACGGGGCTTCAGATGAAGATGTTCTTGACGCGCCTCGGTGCAAACAGCCGCGCGATCGTCACGGGTGATGTCACGCAGACCGACCTGCCGAGTCGCGACGTAAGCGGCCTCGTTCAGGCAGAGGAAATCCTGACGGGCATCGACGGCGTCAGCTTCATTCACTTCGACAAAGGTGATGTGGTTCGCCATCGCCTCGTGAAGGACATCATCGAAGCGTACGATCGCTACTACGGCGATGCATCGGATGAGCCTGCGTCGGGCACCGGGTAAGAGCCGGTTTACGGCAGTCTGCTATTCCAGTCAGTCGTAGTCGTAGAAGCCACGACCCGTCTTGCGGCCCAGGCGCCCTGCCGTCACCATCTTCCGCAGGAGTGGGCACGGTCGGTACTTATCGTCGCCAAGCTGGGTGTGCAGGACCTCCATGATGGACAAACACACATCGAGCCCGATGAAATCTGCCAGGGTTAGCGGCCCCATCGGGTGCGCCATCCCGAGCTTCATCACCTGATCGATGTCTTCAACCGATGCCACGCCTTCCATCACACAGTACATGGCCTCGTTGAGCATCGGCATCAGGATGCGGTTGGAGACGAATCCCGGATAATCCGATACCTCAACCGGAGACTTCCCGAGCTTCTCGGCGAGGCCGCGAACGGTCTCGTATACCTCGTCGCTGGTTTCGAGGCCGCGGACGATCTCGATCAGCTTCATCACCGGGACGGGGTTGAAGAAGTGCATCCCGATGACGCTGGCGGGACGTCTGGTCTGCGCGCCGAGCCACGTAATCGAAATCGACGACGTGTTTGATGCCAGAATCGCCGTCTCCGGTGCGTGCTCGTCGATCTCACGAAAAATGTTCGCTTTGACTTCCTCGCGTTCCGTAACCGCTTCAACGATTAGATCGGATGCGGCCGCGGCAGCCGCGAGATCCGGTGAGGCACTGATTCTGGCGAGCGCCTGAGACCGGGCATCCTCTGTGATGATCTCCTTTTTGACCTGCCGATCCAGATTCTTCTGAATCGCCGACATACCCGACTCAAGGGCATCGGAGACGACGTCAACCAGGGTGACATCGAAGCCGTTGAGAGCAAAGACATGGGCGATGCCGTTGCCCATCGTACCTGCTCCGATAACTGAAACGTCGTTGATGCTCATG
>CAZKDQ010000394.1:0-1918 GCA_964551345.1 uncultured Rhodothermales bacterium | reverse complement strand
TGACGAACGGCTCTGTACTAAGGTTGACGAGGATCACCTTGACTTCGCCGCGATAGTCGGCGTCGATTGTACCCGGACTGTTCAGGACGGTGACGCCGTGCTTGACGGCGAGCCCGCTGCGAGGCCGAACCTGGGCTTCGTATCCCGTCGGGAGGGCGATTTGAAGCCCCGTCGGTACGAGGGCACGCTCGCCGGGAAGCAGCGAGACCGACTCTCCTTCGGCCAGTGCGGCGCGAAGATCCATCCCGGCACTGTGCTCGGTGGCGTAGTGCGGATACTCAAGTCCGTCAAAGTGAGGAAGCGACTTGACGGCGACGGGTATGTGTTCCATATCAGGAAATCCGTGGGATGAGCTCAAAGAAGTTGAATTCGTAAAAGATGTGGCTACGCAACTCCGAAGTCGTCACAGGCCTCATATGACGCGCCACCAGGGCACGGCCAGAATATTTCTGGACATCCAGTACGTTTCTGTGCCATCGTACAGAACCAGGCCGCCTGATGCGAGATCTGAATATTCACTAAGGAATGTTTTCAGATGTTTGATATCGTTCATCGACACGGTGGAGGCGCTCTTTACTTCGATCGGCAAGACCCGGTTTTCGGATTCGATGACGAAATCGATCTCTTCTCCTTTGGTCGTACGCCAGTACAGTATTTCGGGCGCCGGTGTACGGCCGGCACGCCATGCGAGTAAGTCGTTGAGCACGATGTTTTCCAGATGAGCGCCCCTCGGTTCGGTTTCTCCGGCCACGTGTAATGCCATACCGGTATCGTTCCAATAGATCTTCGGAGATCGGACGAGCCGCTTCGTGCGATTGACGAAGAAGGTCGGAAGCCGGATCAACTGATACGATATCTCCAGCAGGTTCAAGTATCGCTGAACGGTCGTCGGAGGTAACGCAACGTCTCGCGCAAGATCGGCCTGGTTGAGGATTCCGCCGAGCCTCAGGCATGTCGTGCGCATGAGTCGCCGAAAGTCGGCAAGTTGTTCGACGGCCGAGAGATCTCGAAGGTCTCGTTCCAGGTAGGTGTTCAGATAGCCCTCAAACCAGAATGATCGATCTTCGCGTTCCGTGAGCTGGTAGGCCGGAGTCGGAAAACCGCCGCGGCGAGCGAGATCATGCCACGATTCCGGGGCAACATCGGAGGCGTTTACGATGTCCGGCCAGTCGGGGTGTGGGGTATCCATCAGTTCGCCCCAGATCCCCGTTTGCCCCAGCCCAAGTTGTTCGCGGCGGGTCAGCGGCCATAGCGTGAGGTACACCGCTCGCCCGGCCAGACTATCCGATACCTGTTTCATTAACAGAAGATTGGCGGATCCGGTGAGCACAAAGCGCCCCGGTTCACGGCGCTCATCGACGGCACGCTTGATCGCCAGGAGCAGGTCGGGAGCGCGCTGAACCTCGTCGAGCGTCATGCGAACGGCCCGGTGGACCAGGTCGTCGGGTGCAGTTTCTGCCTGATCCAGAACATCGATGTCATCCAGGGTGACGTAGAGCCGATCCCGGTCGGCCGCGAGTATTCTGGCTAATGTACTCTTACCGGTTTGTCGAGCGCCTGTCACGACGACGACGGGCATCACGCGAAGACTCCGGGACAGCGTATCACCGAGGACGCGGGGTAGAAGATGATCTGGTGCCGGCATGCCAGTTTGTGCGCGGGTGAATATCACCCACGTCATGGGTGAATATCACCCACACGATAAGCTTCGATGCCGGGAACCGCAAGAAAAGGCGCATTAATCGTAGCGAAGCGCATCAGGACCACTCGGCGAGCGATCCCTACCTGTTCTACATCCCCACAACGCCCTTGCGGACCCTCGGCGAGCGGTCCCTGCCTATTCCACGTCCCCCATCAGTTTTCTGACGAACGGGCTGGCGAGGAGCGCAACCAGACCGGCACCGCCCACGATCATCGC
>CAZKDQ010000393.1:0-1937 GCA_964551345.1 uncultured Rhodothermales bacterium | reverse complement strand
GCGCGGTGTGGCGCTCCACAGGTTTCGGAAGCACGATGGCGAGCTTCACCGTAAACGGCGACCGGGTGGAATCGATGAGTCTTCGTGGGTTTACTGAATTTGAGCGGAGGGAGTAGCGGGGTGGTGGGCGTAGCGCAGTCATCGGATCACTAAGTGATACGATCACTCGCGCGCGCGAGTGCGCGAGTCATCCTATCACTAAGTCATCGGATCGCTGACGGACGCAATCCCGCGTGATGAAACTAGGAGTTGCGGATGAGGTCCGCGGCAAGCCAACCTACCGCCATGGCCGGAGCAACGGTGTTGCCGGAAACCTGGCGCGGCAGAACTGAAATGTCCGCGACTCGCAGTCCATCAACACCGCGAACGCGCAGATCGGGCGTCACGACGTCGTCGTCGTTGGGGCCCATGGCCGTAGATCCGACGGCGTGATAGATCGTCATCCCTGGCGAATGTGCAAATTCCAGCACTTCCTCCGGGGTTTGGACGTCCGGTCCGGGCGACTCCTCTTCCTCGATTTCGGATGCCAGTGGGTCCTCGGCGAGGATCTCGCGCAGCCGGTCGACGATTGCTCCGGTAACACGCCGGTCCTCCTCCTCTTCGAAATAGTTGGCGTGGATGATCGGGTTTGAACCCGGCAGGGAATCGCGGATGTGAATGGAGCTCATCGTAGTCGGCCGGATCTGGTAGCCGAGCAGGTACATCCCGGGCTTCCGTGACGGCGCCATGCCTTCAGACACGTCGAGGCCGAACGGAACGGCGACAATCTGAATATCCGGCCGGTCGACATCAGGTGACGACTTGATGTGCGCCATCAGATCATATCCTGCCGTACCGACGGGTCCCTGGCGCGTCAGGAGATATCGTGAGCCTTGCAGGAGCTGTTTTGCCCGCGAGCTTAGAGCAAGCGTATGTCCGATGTTTCGTTTAAAGCGCACCTGAAGCGGTACTCCGTGTTGCTCGATCAATCGCTCTCCCACGTTCGGGCTTTCCACGCGGAGCGCCACACCCGCTTCGTGCAAGACGTCGCCACGGCCGATCCCTGATCGCTCCAGCAGCAGTGGCGTTTCGATGGCACCCGCCGCCAGAATGACTTCACGGCGCGCGGTGTAATCCACCTGCCGCCCGCCCTCGAGAGCCGCCACTCCCACAGCCCGCTTTCCGTCGAAACGAAGCAGCCCGACCATGGTGTCGGTAACGATGGTGAGGTTGGACCGCTTCCGCACCGGAAACAGGAACGCGTTCGCGGTACTTTGCCGAATGCCCTTGCGGATCGTGGAGGGCGTGAATCCTATCTGCACCTGGTCCTGCGCATTGAGATCCGAAACGAAATTCAGCCCCGATCGCCGGGCGGATTCCAGGAAGAGCTGCACGGTCTCATCGTTGCTGCTCTCGGGCACGGTGATGCCCAGCGGTCCACCCGCGCCGCGTGTTTCCGAGGCACCCAGCGAGTGGTTCTCCATTGCAAGAAACGCAGGCAGAACCTTGTCCCATCCCCACTGAGGATTCCCTGCCGCAGCCATGGCATCATAATCGGCCTTCTGACCGCGGACATACATCATTCCGTTGACGGCGGTCGATCCGCCGAGGCCGCGTCCGCGCTGCCATGGCTCTCGAAAGCCCATGGGAAAGGGCTCGGACAAGTAGGTTGTCGTAAGCTTGTCCGATCTCAGCGTGAAGAAGAAGCCTTTAGGGATGTAAATCATGGGGTTAAGCCCCTTGCCGCCGCGCTCGATCAGCAGCACCGACGTGCGCGGATCCTCCGATAACCTGGCGGCGAGAACGGCACCTGCTCCGCCCGCTCCCACGATGATGTAGTCAAACGTCTGGTCGTCCATCGAATCCTCCATCTCATCCCTGCAATCAGAATGGGCATTATAGCCGGGACGGGCGGAGGCTCTCCACTTTGAGCGGAGCGGTATCAATAAGATTACTGG
>CAZKDQ010000392.1:0-1940 GCA_964551345.1 uncultured Rhodothermales bacterium | reverse complement strand
TCGCGCAGCACCGCGAGCATGTGCTGGAGGAACATCAGGTCCGCCTTCTTCCCTTTCTCCGGCGTGAAGCCGTAGCGGAAGCGTTCGGAGAAAGGGAGATCGTCCGCGGAGTAGTTCTGTGAGAACGGCGGATTGGTGACGACCCGGTCGAACCGCATCAGCTCGCCGCCTTCGACGTGCTGCGGATCGGCAAGGGTGTCTCCGTGGCGGATGTCGGCGCGGTGGACGCCGTGCAGGATCATGTTCATCTTGCAGATCGACCACGCCCGGCCGTTCGCGTCCTGGCCGCACAGGTCGAGGTCGAGCGGATTGCCGCCGTGCTCCTCCACGTAGTGCGCCGACTGCACCAGGATACCACCGGAGCCCACGCAGGGGTCGTAGACGCGCATGCCGGGCTGCGGCTTCACCAGACGAACCATCAGCCGGACGACCTCGCGCGGCGTGTAGAACTCGCCGCCCTTCTTGCCGGCATCGTCTGCAAAGACCTTGATGAGGTACTCGTAGGCCGCGCCGAGTACGTCGGGAAACTCGAGATCGGCATTGCGCAGCGGGATTCCGTCGAAGTGGCGGATGAGGTCGCGCCACGTGCGGTCCGGCACGCGCCGCTGCCCGATCTGCCGCGTAAACGAGATGTGGCCGAGGACGTGCTCGAGGATCTCGTTGTGCTCTTCAATGGCCGCGAGCGCCTTGTTGAGTCCATCCCCCACGTTCTCGTGGAGCTCGTTGACGAGGTACGGCCACTGCGCCTCATCCGGTACGAAGAACGTGTCCCCGCCCGCATAGAACGCCGGGCTGGCGGCGCGCTTCTCCGCCTCTTCCTGTGATCTACCGCGGTCGAGATTCTGGCGGATGATCTCGTCGCGCCGCTCGTTGAAGACGTCGGATGCCCGTTTGAGGAAGAGCATCCCGAAGATGTATTCCTGGTACTCGGAGGCGTCCATCCGGCCGCGGAGGATGTCGGCGGCCGAGAACAGACGGCGCTCGAGCTGGTCGAGGGTAAGCTTTGGCATGAACTGCGATTACTGAGCGATGAGGTGTGCCGATGATAATGAATGGGTGCGTGAGGAAGGTAGGGGAAGGCGTGGATGATGTCGCGTGGGGGCGAGAGTTGCTTTCTCGCTAGACTGGCTGGGTGTTGGTTTGCGGGAGACCTGTCGCAAGCCTAAACTACCGATCGCAACCTTTGAGAATGACTGAGTCCTGAGATGCGAGTGCTTTTCGTGATTGCGGTGATCTTCCTCGCGACCGGTCAAGCATCTGCACAAGACGAGCGGCCGTTTCTGCGCGAGGGTCCAATTGGGCGCGCCGAATCGGACCTCGTCTGCGACGCTGGAGAGAGGGCGCCGTACCCCGTCGCCTGTTGGCTGGGCGAAGAAGTAGTGTTTCTGCCGGCCGAGCGCGGTACGGTTACGAGCTACGCCGAAGCCGAGTTCGTTCTCCGCGCCGGAAGTGTAGCTGATGTTGTCTCCGTCGACGAGACACGCGACGGCGTATATGAGATCGTACTGAAGGACCGTGCCGACGGCGCCGAACTGAAACGTCGAATTTCGAAAGACCGATACTTTCTGGACGGCGTGGCCCTCG
Source organism: uncultured Rhodothermales bacterium (assembly GCA_964551345.1). Lineage (GTDB taxonomy): Bacteria > Bacteroidota > Rhodothermia > Rhodothermales > CAZKDQ01 > CAZKDQ01. The sequence continues at coordinate 356 of CAZKDQ010000392.1, read as the reverse complement.
TCCGAGACATAGAGGCAGCTCGATCCCATTATGTCGGTGACTCACTCTTCACCACTGATCGGATCGCCAAACTCAACACCTACGATCCAGATGTCCATCGACTAAGATCCTTTGATGTTGACCCGGGCGATCGCGTTTTAGTCGAGGACATCGTCATAGGATGGGACGTCGAGAATCCACTGAGGGTAATCGTCAGGACTGCAGAGGGAAAAGAAGGCTTTGTGGACGTAGCGTGGCGGTCGACAATAAACTATTCGGGTGAGGTCGTAGATCGACATTTACTTGAGCGGTACTTATCGGATAGCGCGCCAGAGCCTGTTTCTGAGGAGGAAATCCAGGAGAGTGAAGCGGCCGAG
>CAZKDQ010000391.1:0-1942 GCA_964551345.1 uncultured Rhodothermales bacterium | reverse complement strand
GGGGAATTACTATCAGGTTTATGAGACTGTTGAACAACTGACCTTTGCACAGGCCATTGAGACACGAGCCGCGCAGCGGCGACTGTGTGAAACAAATCGATCAGATCAAGGCGCGCGCCACGAGCCGAAGGCGACTGACGAGCGAAGCAAGCTAAATTCGGCGACTGAGGCGTACTGGCGTACGCCGCAGGGAGCCGAATTGAAGCGCAACGCAGACACGAGCCGCGCAGCGACGACTGTGCGAAGCAAGATGATCGATAAATCAACGGCCTGTTATGGTGACGTGCCTCATCCTCCTCCCGCATATTGATTACTGTTGAACGAATGCCCGCGATTAATCAGCCAGAATGATACGCAGACATTATGGGCCGCTGCAGTGCATTCGGGCACACGACGTGTGGCTTGAGAGACGGCTAGTTGTTCATCAGGTGCACCATGCAATCGGGGTGCAGTGACCGCAGCGGATGAATTTCAACAGTCGTTACGGTTGATTCCGCGGCCTCCAATCATTTTGTCATCGACTAAATCACGAGGGGGAATCGATGACACAAGAACCTGTGGGGCAAAGGCGGTGGGCCATTGCCGAGGGATATATTCCGAGTGGGAGTACCGGGCCCGAACCGGCCATGACGAGCCATGAGACCGCGTGCATCCTCAACGCCGGAGATGAAGATGCCGATGTCCGGATCACGGTCTACTTCTCCGACCGCGAGCCGGCCGGGCCGTACCGTGTGACCGTCGGAGCCCGGCGCACGCTGCACCTGCGGTTCAACGAACTGGACGATCCGGAGCCGGTGCCTCTCGATACTGATTTCGCATCCGTCATCGAATCGAACGTCCCGATCGTCGTGCAGCACACGCGCCTAGACTCACGTCAGGCAGAAAACGCACTCTTATCGACCACTGCATATGCGGGTTAATCTCGATCAGCCGATACCGAAGCCGGATCGACCGGAAGTCGTCATCATAACCGGAGCGACGGCGGGCGTCGGGCGTGCCATCGCCCACGAATTCGCAAAGCGCGGCGCGCGCATCGGCCTGCTCGCGCGCGGCACCGAGCGCTTGAACGCGACGAAGCGTGAGATCCAGGAACTCGGAGGTGAAGCGCTCGAAGTACCGACCGATGTGGCCAACGCGCAGCAGGTCGAATCCGCCGCCGCCGCGGTAGAGGATGCCTTTGGGCCGGTCGACATCTGGGTCAACAATGCGATGACATCCGTCTTCGGCGAGTTCATCGACATCGAGCCCGACGAATATCGGCGTGTAACGGATGTCTGTTATCACGGCACCGTCTACGGGACGATGGCGGCGCTGCGGCGGATGATCCCGCGCGACAAGGGCATCATCGTCCAGGTCGGCTCTGCACTCGCCTATCGCGGAATACCACTTCAGGCGGCCTATTGCGGCGCGAAACACGCGATACAGGGCATGTTCGAGTCGCTGCGCAGCGAGCTGATTCATCGCGGCGCCAATATCCATCTCACGATGGTGCACCTCCCGGCCGTCAACACGCCGCAGTTTCGGTGGGTGCGCAGCAAGCTCCCGCGCAAGGCGCAGCCGGTGCCGCCGATCTTCCAACCCGAACTCGCCGCGCGCGCAGTTGTGTGGGCGGCATACCATCGCCGGCGGGAGTTGAATGTGGGATGGCCGGCAACGCAGGCCATCGTCGGCAACAAGATCGCACCTGGTTTTGCGGATTGGATGCTCGCCATGTCCGGCTACGACGATCAGATGATCGACGAGCCTGAAGACGAGGATCGGCCGGATAACCTCTTCGATCCCGTGCCGGGAGATCCGGGGATGCACGGCGTCTTTGATGATCGTGCCAGGGCAGACAGCATTCAGTATCATCTCACCACCGGGCGACGCTGGATCACGCTCGGTGCGCTGGCGGCAGCCGGCATCGCCGCCGGATGGCTGGGCATGCGTAACGATTGAACGC
>CAZKDQ010000390.1:0-1943 GCA_964551345.1 uncultured Rhodothermales bacterium | reverse complement strand
GCGCTCGAGGTCTTCTTCCGTCATCGCGCTTCCCGATGGCAGGCATAGCCCCTTCTCGAACAGCTCTTCGGAGACGCGGCCGCCGACGGCGGGCGACACTCGCATGACTGAGCGTGCTTATAGGACGCCGTGGGGCTGTTATCAGAGCCGGCCGACAAGACCTGCCAGGTTTACAATATGGAGGAGCTCTCAACACGAGACCGGCTGGCCGGAGTCTGGCCGAAGCGCCTCGTCATGACGGATCCTCCTGCCCGGCAAGTCGCAACTCCGAATGCGGCGTGCCAGACCTGGCAGGTCTAATTTGCGTTATCTTCGAAGACCTGCCAGGTCTCGGGCCTGGCGCGACACCTGCGTCAATTTGTAGTCTTCCCGGACCGCGCGGTGGAGCCGTCGGCCAGGGTCTCACGTTTTCAGATTGTCGGGGCGTCTTTTCTTCGGCACCAGCGGATCCAGGATCCATGCGGCGGATGGGCATAACATTCTTAGGACGCGCCTGACACGAGCGAAGCGACTGATGAAATAAGGCGGTCCCTACGGCGAAACGGGCCGGTGGCGGTACGCCCATCCGATGGGCTCCGCCCTTTTTTGTCATCGCGAGGAGCACAGCGACGACGCGATCCATGCGGCGTTGAATATGTTTATTCGTTCTTTTGCCTTGATGCAAAAGAACCAAAAAATCAAGGCTGTAGCGCCTCCGGCTGATGCTGCGCTTCAGGAGGCTAACGAATTCGAACTCGTCCGGTGGAATCGGGCCCTGCCCTATTCAATCGTGGTGCCACCGGACTCAGACAGGAATTCGTCTGTTTCGCCTCCTTGCGCTCCGCATCCGAGACGCCGGACGCGCTAAGGCCATTTTGTCTTGCGTCGATCGGTGTGCCCGAGTCAATGGCGCGACGAGGCGTACGGTCCGGGCCTGGCGCCGCACATCAATTTGTAGTCTTCCCGGACCGCGCGGTGGAGCCGCTGGTCAACGTCTTACGTCTTCAGATTACCGATGCGCCGTTCACCGGCACCAGCGGATCCGGGATCCATGCGGCCGTCGATCGAAGCGAACGCGCACGCCGGATCAACCATAGGGGCGGCCTTATTGCATCAGCATTCCCAGGACGCGCCTAAAGGCGGTCCCTACGGCCTCGCCACATCTCTCACCACCCCCACCACGCGCTCCAGATCGTGCTCGGTCATGGAGCTTCCTGACGGCAGGCATAGCCCCTTCTCGAACAGCTCTTCGGAGACGCGGCCGCCGACGGCGGGATAATCCGCATACACCGGCTGCATGTGCATGGGCTTCCAGACCGGGCGGGCTTCGATGTTCTCGGCCTCGAGGGCAAGGCGGACATCCTCTCGCGTGGCACCGAAAGCTTCGGGCTCGATCGTCAGGCACGTCAGCCAGCGCGTGTGGAGGCCCCACGGTGCTTCGGGCATGAACTCGACGCCGGGGAGTCCGCCGAGGTGCTGCCGATAATAATCGAAGTTGCGCCTGCGCGCTTCGACACGATCGCTCAGGACTTGCAATTGCCCGCGGCCGATGCCCGCGAGGACGTTGCTCATCCGGTAGTTAAAGCCAACTTCTGAGTGCTCGTAATGCGGCGCATCATCCCGCGCCTGCGTGGCAAGTTTGCGGGCGTGATTGGCCAGCGCCTCATCATCCGTGACGAGCATGCCGCCGCCGGAGGTGGTGATGATCTTGTTTCCGTTGAACGAGAAGATGCCGGCTTTACCGAACACACCCGGCGCCCGGCCTTTGTAGTGGGCGCCCAACGCCTCGGCCGAGTCCTCGATGAGAATGACGCCGTACTCCTCGCACAGTGCGACAATTGGATCGATGTCGGCGCACTGTCCGTAGAGGTGCACGAGGACGAGTGCCTTGGGGAGCGTGCCGTTCTCCGCCCGCCGCTTCAGCTCCTCCTCCAGCAGGTTCGGATCGAGATTCCATGACGTGC
>CAZKDQ010000389.1:0-1948 GCA_964551345.1 uncultured Rhodothermales bacterium | reverse complement strand
GTCGCCACCGACTCCGCCGATGCGCTGCGCCACATCGACGCCTTCGAACCAAGCGGGATGAACGGACAGACAGGCTGATTTCCGATAGTGGCAGCTTTCCGGCAGGTAAGTTTTTTGGGGAAACCGGGCGCGGCCCCGCTGCAAACACGGTTGTGCGCCGGGACGGTGGTGCGCTCCGCTTCGTCCCACGGCGCGGTCGGCCACCACTTCGGACGCACATCCGACGCATGCCGCCTCGTCATCTGCTGCGGAACGAGCGCGCCGCTTCAACGTCGATCTGCATCACCAAAATCACCCGCACGATCCTATGAAGTCCATTTTCGGCGAACTCTCGGTTGACGAATTCCTCCGCGATTACTGGCAGAAGAAGCCGCTCCTGATCCGCGACGCTCTTCCGAACTTCCGGTCGCCGCTGCGTCCGGAAGAGCTTGCGGGCCTGGCACTCGAAGACAGCGTCGACTCGCGCCTGATTCTCGAAGAAGGCGGCGATCACCCCTGGGAGCTGCGCTACGGGCCCTTTTCGGAGCGCGACTTCCGCAAGCTTCCCGCCGAAAAGTGGACGCTGCTCGTTCAGGAGGTCGACCGCCTCGTTCCCGAAGTCGGCGCACTGCTCGACCACTTCCGCTTCGTACCGGATTGGCGCATCGACGATGTGATGGTGAGCTACGCGCCGGACGAAGGCGGCGTCGGCGCGCACATCGACAACTACGATGTATTTCTGTTGCAGGGGATGGGAAAGCGGCGCTGGCAAATCAGCTACGAGGCCGTTGAAGTCGAAGACCTCGTTCCGGATATCGACGTCAGCATCCTCGCCGACTTCGAGCCCGATGAAGACTGGATCCTCGAGCCGGGAGACATGCTCTACCTTCCCCCGCGCATCGCCCACTACGGCGTCGCGATCGGCGATTGCATGACCTATTCGATCGGCTTCCGCGCGCCCTCCGATGCCGATCTCATCAGCAGTTACGTCGCCGCCCTCGAGCAAGACGCCGCCTCGGAACGCCGCTACTCGGATCCCGATCTAAAAGCCTCCACGGCGCCCGGTCGGATCGACGTCCGCACTCTCGAAGAGGTTCGCAAGGCGCTTCGGCGTGCCATTGAAGACGAGGCCTCGATGGATCGCTGGTTCGGTCGCTACGCCACCGAATCGCGGCGCGGCTACTATCCGCCGCTGCCGGATGAGGAAGTCACGCCGCGGCAGATTCGCAAAGCCATCGAGCGTGGCGCTGTAATCCAACGGGCGCCAGGTGTGAGAATGGCCTACTTCACCCGCGATGACGGCACGACGGGCTTTTTCGTTGCGGGAGAGGAGTACGAGTTCGACGGCGCGCTGGCCAACCTCGCCGCCCTGCTCGCCAACAGACGATCCTTCAGAGCATCCGAACTCGCCGAGATCGACGATGACGACGCCTACGAGCTGCTCGCCGACCTCGTCAACGAAGGCTTCCTGGAACTTCAGAAGCAGGAGAGCTAAGCCTCAGCCCGTGCCGCCAACGGCATCACGGCTTTCACCTTGCATCCCCGTATCGTCCCGATACTCGAACTGGATGTTGACGGCCACCGAGCCGTCGCCGTCGGAATCCACCGCCTGCACCTTGTAGATCGTCATGCCGGATTCCTGCACCTCGGGCCGCAGCATGAAGTTCTCGATCAGGCTGATGATCTCTCCATAGAGGCGTGGGTGTTCCTCCTGCGCCCGTTCCGACCCGCTGTCCGGCGTTTCCACCAGTCCAAGATCGATCGCGATCGACTCGCCACCGTTCGCGTACCGACGAACAGCATTTTCGATCTGCTCGTGAAGCTCGCGCCGTGCGGTATCGAGCTTCAGCGCGATATCCTCTTTATTCGCCATGTGATGATCCTCCGTCGGTTTTCAATTGGAGGAGATTCCATGCACGGCACAACGCAATGTGCCGGAGACGACAGGAGTGTTGCCTTTGAGGGCAGT
>CAZKDQ010000388.1:0-1968 GCA_964551345.1 uncultured Rhodothermales bacterium | reverse complement strand
ACTCCTGACCTCTGCAGTGCGATTGCAGCGCTCTACCAACTGAGCTATAGCCCCGTATCGGCAACGCCGAACCGTATGCGGCGGCGTCATGTTCCAACAAAGATACGAGTCGGCGGAAAAGATGGCTATCCATCGCGCGCAAAGGTTTCGTTCATTCACATTTCACCCTGCACGCGGGGGCGCCGACGGTCGGAGGAAGAGACGCTGCTGAACAATTGCCGCACGGCTCGGTATCTTCCCCAGCCTTATCCACGACCAAATCTATCGGTTTCCGAATGAGCACGAACGCCCACCCCGATCCCTTCAACGCCAGGGATACGTTTGATACTGGATCCGGCAACGCCTACCTCTACCGGCTCTCAAGCCTGACAAAGGCCGGGTACGACATTGACCGCCTCCCCTTCTCGATTCGCATTCTGCTCGAGGGGCTGCTGCGTAATTGCGACGGCATGGCGATTACGGAAGACGACATCAAGCGCCTCGCGTCGTACGACCCCAAGGCGCCGGCCAATGCCGAAATTCCGTTCATGCCGGCGCGCGTGCTGTTGCAGGACTTTACCGGCGTGCCTGCCGTTGTCGACCTCGCCGCCATGCGAAACGCCATGGCACGGCTGGGCGGCGATCCGGAGCAGATCAACCCGCGCGTCCCGGCTCACCTGATCATCGACCACTCGGTGCAGGTCGACCACTTCGGCACGCCCGAGGCGCTGCAGCTCAATGCGGACATCGAGTTCGACCGCAACCGTGAGCGCTACGAATTCCTTCGGTGGGGCCAGCAGGCATTCGAGAACTTCGGCGTCGTGCCACCCGCCAGCGGCATCTGCCACCAGGTAAACCTCGAGTACGTTGCCAAGACGGTATGGACCGGCAAGTCCGACGACGGGCTCGACGTTGCCTATCCCGATACGCTCGTCGGTACCGACAGCCACACCACCATGATTAACGGCCTGGGCGTGCTCGGCTGGGGCGTGGGCGGCATCGAGGCCGAGGCGGTCATGCTCGGCCAGCCTATTTATATGCTCATGCCCGAGGTGATTGGTTTCCGTCTGACCGGCCGCCTTCCGGAAGGTGCGACGGCCACCGACCTCGTGTTGACCGTCACGCAGACGCTGCGCTCATACGGTGTCGTAGGCCGCTTCGTCGAGTTCTTTGGCGACGGGCTCGATCATATGTCAGTGCCCGACCGCGCGACCATCGCCAATATGTCGCCGGAGTACGGCGCCACGATGGGCTTCTTCCCGGTCGACAACGAGACGCTGGCATTCCTGCGCCGTACGGGCCGCAGCGAAGAGCTCGTGCAGATGGTGGAGCGTTACTCTCGTGAGCAGGGGCTTTTCCGCACGCCCGACACGCCAGAGCCCACCTACCTCGACATTATCGAACTCGACCTCGGCGATGTGGTACCGAGCGTTGCCGGGCCCAAGCGTCCGCAGGACCGCATCACCGTGCCCGACCTCAAGCAGGCGTTCAGCCGCTCGTTCTCGGCACCGGCCGGTCCGCAAGGCTTCGGTCGTAAGCCGGAAGACCTGCAGGTGCGTGCCCGCTACACCGAAGCGGACGGCACCGAGGCCGAGATCACGCACGGCGATGTCGCCATCGCGGCCATCACGTCGTGTACAAACACCAGCAACCCGTCGGTGATGATCGGGGCGGGTCTACTTGCTCGGAAGGCTGTCGAGCGTGGACTCCAGGTTAAGCCGTACGTCAAGACGAGTCTTGCCCCCGGCTCGCGCGTGGTGACGCAGTATCTCCACTCGGCCGGACTCCTACCCTACCTCGATCAGCTTGGCTTTGGGGTGGTCGGCTACGGCTGTACCACCTGCATCGGTAACTCGGGCCCGCTGCCCGAGCCCGTCGCCGAGGCCATTACCGAGAATAATCTCGTCGTCGCGGGTGTCCTCTCCGGCAACCGGAACTTCGAAGGCCGCATCCACCCGCAGGTCCAGGCCAACTTCCTGGCCTCGCCTC
>CAZKDQ010000387.1:0-1993 GCA_964551345.1 uncultured Rhodothermales bacterium | reverse complement strand
ACGCAACCAACCCGTGCGCCGGTAGAAAATTAGCCGTGCCGCGTCCGCACAGCTCTTGCGTCACACGCCGGACGCACGTTACGGCGTGATCATAACGCAGCCGTGATCGCCTCATGCATCCACGACGCCCGGTCGCTTGCGGTAGGCGACCAGGATCCGGTGAGGTTTCCGCGTGACGCGGTTCATCAGCAAATCGACGAGCTTCCACGCGGGGTAAGGCACGTGCTGCATTACAACATGCGTGCGCAGGATCGTCATCGCCTTGTTGCTGAACGTGGTCCAGGAGGCAGATTCCAGGTCCGCTCCATCGTAGAGCCCGAGCAAAATATCCTCGTCGAAAGAGTGGAGGTGGGCGTCCATCGGCGTCAACCTGTTACAGTGAATGCAGAGTGTCTCGCGGATTCGTTCTCGGTATGGAGTCGTCACGATGAGTTCCCCGCCCGGCTTGACGACTCGCATCAGTGACTCCACGAAAGCGCGAGGATCCACGACGTGCTCGATGATCTCCGCCGCAATCACGCAGTCGAATGAAGCGTCCTTGAACGGAAGCTTCAGCGCATCGGCGGCGACGCCGTGGTGACGCGACGATGGTTGCCGAGCCAGCGCCCGCTTCGGGTTGACCGCTGTGATGTCGAGCGACCACACCTCACGGCCCTTCGGAAGATACGCCTCAGCCACCCACGCGCCGCCGCAGCCCACATCCAGAATCCGCCGCGCATCGTGCGGCACATGCCGGATCACCGTTTGATGAAGTCGCCGCTCCTCATGACTGGTGGCCGCACCGCGCTCCTCGAAATAGTCGTATACGTCGTTATCAATCGCATAGTGCTCGCGATAATCGAACGCGCCGTCGTCTGGTGGCGATGGCGGCGTGAACACCGGGACGCCGTCGTCGATGGGATAGACCGTCGAACAGATGGTGCACGTCACTGCGTTGGCTTCCACGTCGACCAAACCTCCGCAGTTGGGGCACTGGAGCAGTTCAGAGATCATGCCGGCTGCTGGTCAATTGATTAGTAGGCGTGCTAACATAACCGTAATCCTGCGATAATGAGGCGATAACGCGGCACGAATACTTTCGGCTCGACACGAAATCATCCGTCTATCGAGCCGTTCATGCCGCTTGTCACCAGCCAGCCTGTTTCCCGAAGGATCGTCCCCGCGATCCTCGCTCTCATGCTCATTACGCTGCCGGCGTCGGCGCAGACCGGCTCGATCACGGGCAGCATCATCGACGACGAAACGGGAGAGACGCTCATAGGCGCCAACGTATCGATCGACGGCACTACGGTTGGCACCACGTCCGATTTCGACGGACGTTACGAACTTCGCGGCCTTGCGCCCGGCCGCTACGACATCCGCTTCTCCTTCATCGGGTATGACGCGCTGGTCGTTTCCGGCGTCGCGGTTACGGCGGAAGAGAGTACCGAAGTGAACGTCCGCCTGTATCCCGAATCCATCGGACTCGACGAGGTCACGGTTGAGGCGCGTGCCCTTCGCGATAACGAGGCATCGATGCTGCGTGACCGGCGCATGGCAGCTGCGGTATCCGACGCGATCAGCGCAGAGGCCATCAGCCGAAGCGGCGGCTCGACGGCGTCCGACGCCCTGCGGAAAGTTACCGGCACCACGGTCGTAGACGGCCGCTACGCGTACGTCAGAGGCCTCGGTGGCCGATACACCGGCGTGCAGCTTAACGGGGCCTCGATGCCCAGCGCCGACCCCGATCGCAACGCACTCCCGCTCGACCTCTTCCCCTCAGCACTGCTCGATAATATCGTCACCACCAAGACGTTCACGCCCGACCAACCGGGAACCGCGACGGGTGGGATGATCAACATCGGCACGATGGCCTTCCCGGAAGCGTTCGTGCTGCGACTGAAGTCGTCGATAGGATTCAACACGCGCACCTCGCTGAATGGCTCGTTCCTGACGGCGAACGGCGGCACGCGCGACTGGATGGGGATGGACGACGGAAGCCGCGGCATCCCTG
>CAZKDQ010000386.1:0-1999 GCA_964551345.1 uncultured Rhodothermales bacterium | reverse complement strand
GCGCTGGGCGTCCGACAAAATGAGCAGCGTGTCGGCCGCGAAGCTGCGCCTGATCATGCCGTCGATCGGAGCCGTGAGGGTGAGCAAGGACTGCCGCTCCTCGAGTGTGCGGATTTCCCGCTCGAGCGATGCGATCCGCGCGCGTTCCAACTCGATCTGCTCAGGTTGTGCACCCGTCAGGGCCGACTGGAGCTGCGCCTGTGCAATCGACAAATTGGCTTCCGCCAAGCCGAGTTCGCCCGCGGCAATTTCATACTCCTCGTCTGATATAAACCCGTTGGCGCGTTGAGGGGCGATGCGGTCCACGAGTTGTTGCCGGCGCACGAGTTCGACCTCGGCGTAGCGAACCCGCTGCCTGGCCTCCTCAATCACCGACTCTTTCTGAGCGGCAAGTGCGAGTTGAAGCGAAGCGCGCGCGGTTTCAATTTCGCCCCTCAGTTGCGCCAGCCGCAGCTCCGTCGTGTTGGAACTGAGGTAGCCGATCGTGTCGCCGGCCGCAATCAGCCCATTGCCGTTGACACGCCGCGTAAGGTGGAAGCGAACATTATCGCCCCGCTCGAACTGCGAAACGCTATACGCCTCGGCGGCCCCCGTGAGGTAGTTGATGAGGGACGACTGAAGGTTGCCGTCGCTGTCCTTCACGAGGAGCCATTCGCGGGCCGGTAAAATCTTGCCGGTCGTCGAAATACGCTCGGGGAAGGTGATGTTGTCGCCCGCAGCGAGGATGAACACGAGCAGTCCAGCCGCCACAATCGAGACGGCCGAGTACAGTTGTACGGTGCGTGTTCGAGACATGCGGGCGGGCGTGGAAAACCGGATCGACGCCGGCACACATCCTCCGGCGTCACACACGTTAACATTGTGATAATACAGATATATTAGCGAAGATGTCGTTAATCACCGCCACGATTTTACGGTCGAGCGGCTATCAGGTGTCGGACTTACGCGTGGCAGCAAGCTTCCGGTCGTGTTGCGTCTCTTGCTCGATGGCGCCTTCGTCGGGGTCCGTATCTACCTCTTGCGAGAGGTCGAGCTTCTTCTCGTTCTGGGTCTCCTGTTCAATCGATTGTTCAGGTTCACCGCCGTCATCTGCCGACGATTCGTGCTCTGCCTCTTCGCCCATGCGTCCCGTTCCCGACTGGAAGTCGCCCTCCTGACGGTCCCGATAAGGCTGTTCCGAGTTTTCCGCACCACGGTTAAGGGCATCTCGATTTCGTGTGTCGTGGTCGCTCATGGCAAGTCGGTTTTGGTCTGACAACGTCCGGTCCAACCAACGAATGCGGCGGAGTAGCCCGCTTCGGCAGGCGATTACGTTATTCTTACAGCAGCGGCTCACCGGCGCCGGCTCTGGGTGTGTAAAATGAGATCAGGTACCCGCCTGGTCGCACGCGACTGCCGGTGATCCGGCGTCGGCGCGATGAGTCAGCGCGCAGCTCTTATTCCCCAGTCTTCCTATGCATCCAGTTTTCCAATGCATACAGTCGATCTCGGTGCGGTTCGTCAGCGTTTCCTCGTCATCCTGTCCCCCGGAGATGAGGTAATCGCGTCACTGGAGCGCTTCGTCGGCGAGCACAATGTGCAGTCGGCTTCGGTCAACGCGATCGGCGCCCTGAGCAGGGCCAGGCTCGGCTTCTTCGACCTCGCCGGCAGATCCTATCGAGAGATCATTGTGGATGAGCAGGTGGAGGCGCTTAGTATCCTCGGTAATGCTGCTCGTTTTGAAGGCGGGCCACGGCTGCATCTTCACGCGGTGCTGAGCTATCCGGATGGCTCGTGCGTGGGTGGTCATCTAATCGAAGCGCACGTCGACCCCACGCTCGAGGTGATTGTCGACGTGACGGCCGCCACCGTTGTCCGGGAAATCGATGCCCGGACCGGTCTGCAGCTGATTGCCCCTCCCGGCTAACCGCCAGTCGTTTCGACATTGTATTAACCCTCGCGTGACGCATACGCTATCGTACGAGCATCCGAAATGATGCAGGGCGGCATTCCGATGCTT
>CAZKDQ010000385.1:0-2012 GCA_964551345.1 uncultured Rhodothermales bacterium | reverse complement strand
CTACGACCGAGCCATCCTCTGAGACGCCCAGCGCCTCGCTGTGAAACACGCCTCCTGGAAGGTCGCCGAGGCCCTCGAACGATTGGGCATAAACCGTCTGCACGACAACGATCGTAGAGCATAGACCGAGTAGAAGGCAGATTCGGATGACGATGATGCGAGGCATGAGCATGGGGTTTGTGGGCTGGTGACAGGTACGGGCCCTTTGGAGGCGGAGATGGACATCGCCCGGATGTAAGGCATCGGTTAACGACACCTACGGAGAATGCCGTCATATCACTTCATGATTCATGCACTGGATCGTCGGTGCTATTGGCGAGTCGCTCCTTCTAACGGACGGGATCTATGCGAGGCGCGACTGGAACGGATGCCACGACGCAGTAACTCGGAGGGCAATTCACTCGGGCGGCGACGGTATTTATCACTTCGTGCCGAGTTCATTGGTCGCTTGCATGGGCGGGCCCGATGACGAAGCTTCGTTCGTTCCGGGTGCTGGAGGTGATCATCGGGTGGCCGATACTCCCGCATTCAGTTGAGGAGCATCTGTCGGAAATCACTCGGGCGGGTTGCAAATAGTGGCTGTCCGTCCGTCGGCGGCAACCTGGCGCTCCCCGAGCAGCGAAACGCCACCTGATCCCACCAATACTTTGTGGTCGATTGTGTGGATGCGATCAGTAAGCCTTCCGCAGCATTCCAGCGAAGGCATTCGGGAGCGGGCTAGCCTCGACAGCGCCCGCGGCCTTCTCGATGTCGTACTCCACGCGGACGAACTCGGCGCGGCAGTAGCCCCCATCCGACTTCGGACGCTCCGGGTCCACTGTCAGCACCACGTAGCACGCCCGCGGGTCGCCGTCCTTCGGCTTGCCCACCGAGCCGGTGTTGATCGCATGGCGGTAGATAGTCTCGCCGTCCGCGGTTTCGACCGCGAGTGCCTTGTGGTAGGGCTTGTGCGTGTGCCCGAACAGCATTACGTCCGCTCCGGCCTCCGTCATCCGCTTCACGATCAGATCATCGGGCCGGTCCTCGAAGAGGTACTCGTTGATGCGGCGCGGGCTGCCGTGGACCATTAGTACCTCAATGGGTCCGGCCTTCCGGTTGCGTGGTGCAGCCAGCGTCACGCGGAGGTGGCGTGGGAGTGACCGAAGATAGCGGCGCGTAGCCTGCGTGACCGCGTCGTTTGTGTAGGCGATGGATTCGGCTCCGCGCGCTTTGTCTTCATCCGTCCGGTAGGCGCAGCCACAGTCATCGGAGTTGAGGCCAACGCCCTCGTCGTAGTTGCCGGCGATGGTTGGGATGCCGCGCTCCTGGATCGCGGTCACCACCTCGTTCGGCCATGTGTTGTAGCCGACGAGGTCGCCGAGACAGTAGACGGCGTCAAGGTCGCCGCGGCCGAGACGGACGTCGATGTCTGCGAGGACGGCTTCGAGGGCGGGGAGGTTGGCGTGAACGTCGGAAAAGACGGCAAGCGTGGTCGCCATGGGAAGCGGTTCGTGTGAGAGGAGCAGGAGTGGTAGGGTAGGGCTCAAGCGGAGACGAGGCCGTGCGGAAAGGTTTGCATCCGAGGGGCGGGTTAAATCGCGGCCTCGGCGCCCTCTACGTAGAGAGACGCGAGGCCGAACAGCCGATCGAGCCCGACGCGGAGCAGGCCGTCGAGGCCGGGGTCGGTGAAGAGGGTGATGGGGCCGCCGGGCGCATCGAGGACGCGGTGCGCGAAGTCTGCATCGTCGGGCGGTGTACCGGCCTCGGCGATGGCAAGCGCGACGGTCCCGCCGCAGCAGCCGTGGCGGGGCGTCCGCCGCAGTGTGAGGGCGCCGCCGCGCTCGCGGACGTAGGCCGCGGCCTCGGGAGTGAGCGTGACGGCGGGTGCGCTCATCGGAGTGCCGGTTCGATTGCCGCGGTGCGGGCCGCGAAGGCCGAGCGCGTCCGGTTGGCGAACCGCACGAGCGCAAGCATCAGGGGCACCTCGATCAGCACGCCCACGACCGTTGCCAGCACGGCCCCGCTCGTCACGC
>CAZKDQ010000384.1:0-2017 GCA_964551345.1 uncultured Rhodothermales bacterium | reverse complement strand
TTTCTATACGGCAGCCGTATAATGATCTTGAACCACTGAAACCGCGAATGCGGCGTAGGTGGTGTTTTTTTATCGTGGATACGTGACGATGCCGTAGGCATCCCGACGCGACGCTCGCCGGTTTAAACTGGTGCCCATCAAGTCGAGCCATTTTTTCAGCTTGTCCTCGTTTACCTCTGGCGGCATCCGGTTCGGCATCGATCCACGGCCAAGTTCCAGAAGCTTGTGTTGGTACACGATGTACGCGACGACGTCACACAGCTGGATGAAATACGACTCCGACGAGTTCTTCGGGACGGGATCTTCGATCAACAGGCGAGAATCTCTGCGGTAGGCGCCTGTGCTAAACATTGAGGGAATGTAATTGTAGGCGCGGATTTCGCGAGCCACGTTTCTCATCTTACCCACCCTTCCCTCGTCGGTAATCATCATGAAGTGATTGCCGGCAGCATTTCGCGTGAGATCATTTTCGACCCGCTGCAGTGAGTAGTTCAGGCATCGGTTCAGGACGCCGTACTCCCTGACGCCTTTGTTCATGATAGCTGGTTTATCGATAGCTACGTTAACGATCTGGACAGGGAGGAACGCGAGCAGCTTACAGAGCGAAGTGACGGCGGATATTCTTTTCTCGTCTGGAATGTCGAATTGGCGATATGGCTTTTTGTTGAGAAGGAAGTACTTGGCGTGTATTTCAATCTTGACTGGCAATCCGCAGTAATCACGAAGCTTTCGTCGAAACTCGCGGATGTCGTCAAACGCCTTTCGCCAATCGCTTTCGTGGATGTAAATCGAGGTGAGTACAAACAGAGGCGATGCGTAATTGGGATACCCATCGTCCCCCGATTCATCGTAGTAGGCGAGGTACATAGAACCAAAATGTAATGCGCGATCCGTGCCGCATTCTATAGCCGTCGGACGTTGCTATGGATGTTCGAACTCAGCCGCCAATCCCGACAGCGTTACCCCTGTATGGCCGACCGGATAAGTCCGGCCGCAGCCTCTTTGACGATTGCAAACGTCCAGCCAGCACCTTTGTCGGCGAAAAGTGCTTTCGTGCGGTTCCAGATACTGACATCACGCGTCGCATCAATAAATTCATGACCCTCCCAAGATAAGCCGGAAATTAAGCTTAAAATGTACTCGCCCTTACCGGGATCTGTCTGCGAAGAGACAGGAATGTATTCGCCGTCGATAATGCCGGCATCGATCATGATTCGCGTGTGATATATGACCGCTTCTTGATCGAAGTCCGAAAGGTTTTCGAGCGTGGTTGTGCTTGGCTTCTCTTCAACGGCAAGAAGAATTCTCCTCACCAGGTCGATATCACGTCTCATTTCGCAAATGAAAGAATGTTGATGCCGTTTCTGCGTAGCCTACGGTAATACCGCCCCCCCTCACCGCTGCCTCCAGCAACCTCTCAGCCTTCACCTTCGAGCGCTCAAGCCCTTCCTCCAGTTCATCGCAAAGGCGCATCAGCTCATCGACCTGGGCGACAATTCGCTTCTGTTCACCAAACGGTGGCAGGGGAAGAAGGAGGTTAGCCCATTTGGTCTGGTTAATGATCGGTAGGGTCGACTTTCCAGCCCGAGCCACTACAGCTCCTTGGAAAAAGGACGACTGCATGGCCAGATGAATGAACTTCCCAACCCGAGCAAAGGCCGGCGTCAGTACGTTGATTTGCTGGTTGCAAGCGACGTCTCGATCAGTCAGTCCAACCTTGCCGATCGAGCCTCCAATGCACACCATAAGAATCGAGCCCACTGGCATAGCGCGAGTCGATTTTGCTCCCGCTTCAGATAGTCCACTATGATCGTATCTAATATTGCCCTCAGCGATGTCAGCCGGCTTGATAAAGGGAAAACACCCGCCGTAATACTCGCTCCTTTTCGTTGACGGTGTTGAACCAGTCTGCGTCTCTCCAAGCGATCCGACCCGCACCCACTCCCAACCGTCGGGCAATTTAAAAGGCATCTCCTCCTCCTTCACCGGCGGCAGCTTCTTCGGCTTGCGGATCTTG
>CAZKDQ010000383.1:0-2017 GCA_964551345.1 uncultured Rhodothermales bacterium | reverse complement strand
CAAGTCAACGGCTATCTCGAAAGCACCGGCACCACACCGATCACCCAATCAGAGAAGGCGGACAAGCTCGCGCTGCGCCCGCAGGTTTCGCTGGTCGATATGCTCGGGCATCTGGGATTGATCGGCGATGTACGCATTGAAGCTCCCGGCGCGGAGGATGTCCTGCGCCTTGTCGAAATCGAGCTCAAGTACGCGGGCTATCTGGATCGTGAACGCGAAACGGTGAAGCGGATGAATCAGCTCGAATCATGGGCGATACCCGAAGACTTCGACTTCCGGTCCGTATCGAACATCACGATGGAAGCGCGCGAGAAGCTGTCGAAGATTCGGCCGGAGAACCTCGGGCAGGCATCGCGCATCAGCGGCGTCTCACCGGCTGATATGTCTGTGCTGATGGTGCTGCTGAAGAAGGGGCGTGGTGGCGAGGCTGCTGTTTCACGAGAGACAGTGGTGGCATGATCGTGCCGCCTCGCGGCCTCGCGGTTGAGGTCACGCGCGAGATGCAGGACCAGCTCGCGCAGTTTGCGGAAGAGCTTCAGGCGATGAACCGCCGCATCAACCTCGTCTCTCGAGAGGATGAGGATGCGATTGCGAGCCGCCACCTCCCGCATTGTCTCGCGCTTGCAGTCCGCTTGTTTCCCGAGAACGCTGTCGTTTGTGACTGGGGAACGGGCGGCGGATTGCCGCTCATCCCGCTCGCGATCGTCTTCCCGAACGTGCGCTTTATCGGGGTCGACGCGGTTCGAAAGAAGACGATGGCGGTCGAGACGATGGCGCGGCGAATCGGGTTGACCAACGTCACTGCCAAACATGCACGCGCGGAGCAATCTTCCATTCCTCACTCAATTTCTGTTTCGCGCGCAACGGCACCGCTCAGGGTGTTGTGGGAGTGGCATCAGCGCGGGCTAACGAATCATCAGCCCCAGACTGATGACGCCTGGTCAGGCCTTATCTGTCTCAAGGGCGGCGACCTCCAGCCTGAAATCGACGATCTCATGCAGGCGGATCCGGAGGCGCAAGTAAGGCGCGTTTCGATTGCGGATCTGTTTGATGATCCGTATTTCGCCACGAAGGAAATCGTTCATGTGATCGGTAGATCTGATGAGTAATCTGGAGCGGGCGCTCAATCGCACGGAGCGCCTTTTCAACATCATCCTGCTGTTGCAGCAGCGCCCGAGCCTGACGTCGCGCGATCTTGCCGAGCACTTTGGTGTGAGCCGGCGCACTATTTTTCGCGACCTGCGATCACTTACCGACTCAGGTGTCCCGCTTACGTACGGTGACAAAGGCGGCTACGAGATTCTCGATGGCTACCAGCTCCCTCCTCTCATGCTCACCGCGCGCGAGGCCGCGACGCTTTTGATGGGAGCGGAGTTTATGAAGCTTCAGTCCGACGTTTCACTCAGGTCGGATGCCGATCGCGTTGATCTCAAGATCCGAGAAGTTCTTCCTGCGCCCATCGCGGATTACATCGAACGCGTGAAGCAGCGCACAGTGCTCGATCCTTACTGGCTGCATCGTCCGGCGTCGGATGGTACGACGAAGGGCCACTGGTACGATCTCAGCGAAGCCGTTGCGGAGCAGAGATCCGTTGTGATGGAATACCACGTGATGAGCCGCGGCGAGGTTATGCAGCGTCGCGTGGATCCGCTTGCCCTCGTCTACTACACCGACCACTGGAACCTCATCGCGCACGATCATCTGCGGGACGACATCCGTAACTTTCGACTTGATCAGATTATTTCCCTTCATGTGCTGTCGTCGCGGTTCGAACATCCGGACGATTTCAACTTGTCGGAATATCTCGAGCAAAAGGCTGCACCCGCAGCGTCGGATCCCATCGTGATCCGCTTCCGAAAACATGCCTATCGATGGGTGCGTCCGAGCATTCCCGCGAGGATTGAACAGGAGGAAGAGAACGAGGCCGACGTCGAGGTCACGTTTCGATTCGAGAACCTGGAGTATGTTGCGCGCTGGGTGCTTCGGTTCGGCAGCGACGCGCACGTCGTGGCGCCAG
>CAZKDQ010000382.1:0-2025 GCA_964551345.1 uncultured Rhodothermales bacterium | reverse complement strand
ATGGAAGCGCCGCTCCGCCCGTCGCCTTCGGGCGCGTTCAGCAACACGATGACATTCGCATGGCGCGCGCTCCTGAAGATCAAGCACACGCCGGAGCAGCTATTCGATGTGCTGGTGACGCCGATCATGTTCACGGTGCTCTTCACCTATCTGTTTGGAGGAGCCGTCGCAGGCTCGACCGCCGAATATCTGCAGTTCCTGCTGCCGGGCATCCTCGTACAAACGGTCGTCTTTACCTCCATCTACACCGGCTTCACCCTCAACACCGACCTCTCGCGCGGCGTTTACGATCGCTTCCGGTCGATGCCGATCTGGAAGCCGTCTCCGCTCGTGGGTGCGCTGGTGGGTGATGTCGCCCGATACACGACCGCGTCTATGGTCGTCGTCGTTGTTGGACTGGTGATGGGATTTGAGGCTGAAGGAGGCTGGCTCGGTTTGATTGCTGCAATCCTCGTTCTTGATGTAATCGCGTTCGGGTTGAGCTGGATCTTCACGACGGTCGGGCTCGCGGTTCGGATGCCGTCGACCGTGATGACGCTCAGCTGGCTGTTGTTGATGCCGCTGACCTTCGCCTCGAACGCATTCGTCGATCCGGCGACTATGCCCGAGTGGCTGCAGTCGTTCGTGGCCGTGAACCCCGTCACCCATGCGGTCACGGCCGTGCGGGGCCTGATGCACGGCACCGCAGCCTTTGCGGACATCGCCCTGGCGCTTCTCTCTCCCTTCGTCGTTACCGCGCTATTTGCTCCTGTAGCGATGTACCTCTACGCGAGGAAGTAGCCGCTGGACGCCTACCGCACACCTGCCGCCTTCTTCGCACACGCGGGCTCGCCTCACATTTCTGCGGATGTAAGGGCGCGCTATCTCTCCCACGTCGGGCATCAGCACGCATGTAAGCGTTTTCTTTTTAGCCGGATCATCGGCTAAGGATGATCCGGCCGTGCGTCTTTGTCTCACTCGCGTGTAATCAGAGCGCCGCCCGAGGAGGTTTCAGTGGATTTGTCTTGACGCAATCCTCATTCGCACGTAATATCGATCCAGTTGTGAAAGCGCTTACATAACTCGATCTGTGAACGTTACGATTTACGATATAGCCGAGAAGGCGAAGGTGTCGATCGCCACGGTTTCCCGCGTGTTCAACAACAACGCGCGTGTTTCCGCAAAGACGCGCGAACGCGTGCTGGAGATCGCTCGGGCGATGCAATACGAGCCCAACGTGTCGGCGCAAAGCCTTGCGCGCCAGAACACGCACCTGGTGTCGGCCATCATCCCGGTGATGACCAACTACTTCTATATGGAGATCATCCGGGGAATGCAGGATGCTCTGTTCGCAAGTCAGTATGACCTGATCGTCTACGCGGCACCCAAGCCGGAAGAAACGGCGACGCAGCTGGAGCGAGCTGCTCAGAAGGGCAGGGCGGAAGGGTTGCTGATGCTCTCGACGCCGCTATCTGCGGCGCAGGCAAGGCGCCTCACGTCGGCACGCATTCCGGCTGTACTGGTCGATGCCTATCACCCTGATTTCGATTCGATCACGGTCGACAATGTCAAGGGCGCCTACATGGCGACGCGCCACCTGATCGACTGCGGCCACCGACACATCGGCCACATTACGGTTTGGCCGGAGCCACTGCCTGCCAGGCAGCGGCGTGACGGATACGAGCAGGCGCTTCGCGATGCAGACATGGAAGTCGACACCAAGCTCATCGCCGCGAGCGATCGCCAGCCGTACGGCTTCTGCGAAGAAGCAGGTTATGAGGCCATGCGTGTGCTGCTTCGCCAGGCGAAATCACTCGACGCCGTCTTCATTGCGTCGGACATCCAGGCGCTGGGCGCAATCCGCTATCTGCAGGAGCATGGGCTGTCCGTACCCGGCGACATTGCGCTTATCGGCTTCGATGACATCCGGATCAGCGAGTTTGTGGGTCTGACCACCCTTCGGCAGCCGATGTACGAGATGGGCAAGCTCGCCGTCGAGAAGCTGCTTCTTCGAATCGAAGCCCCGGAGCGCCCCACCGCGAACAC
>CAZKDQ010000381.1:0-2046 GCA_964551345.1 uncultured Rhodothermales bacterium | reverse complement strand
GGCGCCGCCCTGTGATGGATGGCGCACGTACTCGCATTCGAGGCCGAGTTCCTGTACGAGGAGCCGCTCGGCTTTACGGCCCACCGCGTAGATGACTTCCGGTCGCAGCGCTTCGATCACGGCGTGGTTCATCGAGGCGAATCGCTTGATCTCAGCCACGCGCGGGCCGCGGATTGTATCCGGGCGACCTTGGTGATGCGGATGGAACGGCACCGTATTCCAGATAAAGAACCGCGGGAAGTACGGCCTCAGGATCCGCCAGAAGATGTTTGCGCTGTACTCCGTCATCGGTTTCGCGCCCGTCGATGTACGCTCGCCCTTGATCGGGAAACCGGGATCGAGCAACTGCAGCTCGCTCGTAATCGGCACGCCGGAGAAACGGCAGCCCCAGGGGCCGGGCGCCTCGATCATCAGCAGCGCCGCGGGTCGCTTCGGATAGGCGCCGAGATACGATATCAGGTTGCGACGCCGAATCGCCGGTGCATCCTCCACATCCCGACCATTCGAAACGCGGTCGCGGTACATGTTGAAGAGATCGTTCGTCGACGGAAGACCGAACAGTTCGGCCTCGAAGAGATCCGCTATTTCCCGCGCCCAGTCGACCATGATTAAAACATGTCGTTCCACCATTCCGGCTCGCCCTTCAACCAGCGGTCGAACCAGGCCAGGATGGTGTTCGTCCAGATCACACGCTTTTCGTGATCGAGGATATGGTGATCCTGATCGGCGACGGCCACGTACTCGACCTCCCTCCCCAGCAACCTCAGCGCCGTGAACATCTGCAGGCTCTCGCCCACGGGCACGTTCGTGTCGGCCTCCCCATGAAGCAGCAGCAGCGGTGTCGTAATCTGGTCGGCGGCAAAGAGCGGACTCCGGTCGACGTAAACATCCGGCCGGTTCCACGGATACGAGTCGGCCGTAGCCACGGCGCTGTACTGGAATCCCCAGAAGCCTTCGCCCCAGTAGCTGGCGATATTGCTGATGCCCGCGTGTGAGACGGCCGCGGCGAACAGATCGGTCCGCGTCTGCAACAGCATCGTCATGAACCCGCCAAAAGAAGCCCCGATGGCGCCGACCCGTTCGGCATCGGCGTACGGATGCGCCTCCAGAAACTGAGTCACGCCGTCGATGATCTCATCGGCGACGATCTCCCCCCAGTCGTTGACGTGCAGGGCGGAGAAATCCTGCCCGTAACCGATGGCCCCGCTGGGCTGAAGCACGTAAACGAGGTAGCCGTTTGCGGCCCAGAGCTCCTTAGGATATCGGCCGGCATAATCGCGCGTGACGGGCGTCGTGCCGCCGTAGTAATAAACGACGACGGGGTACGTACGGCGCTCATCGAAATCAGGTGGATAGTAAACGTGGCCGTCGATCTCGATGCCCCGCTCATTGACGAACGTCCAGTTGCGGGTCTCGCCGAAGCGGACGTCGGCATACACCTCGGCAGACGGATCGGCAAGCAAGCGCGACGCTCCGCTCTCAAGATCGATCAGCCACGCGCGCGGCGGCGATGAGATGCCGGAGCCGATGTACGCACCGATGGATCGATTTTGCGCAACGTCCAGGCTGCGCACGATATCGTCCGCCGTTTCGATACGCTCGAACGTCTCCGACGCAAGATTGTACCGATAGAGCCGTTCATAAGATGCTTCGGTCACGGTGAGATAGATCGCATCGCCGCGCCATATCGCACTTGATATTGAGGGATCGAAGTCGCGTGTGATAGAGACGACCTCTCGAGATCGGAGGTCGTACAGATACGCCTGGGTGTCATAGTCGTTGGCAACGGTACCTGCAGGCACGGTCGTTCCAACCTCGCCGAACGACGTCGGACCGCCGGTGATGAGCAACCGCCGCCCATCCGGCGAGAACTGGCCCCCGCCGGCGAAGGGTGCGGCGAACAGAGAGTCAACCGTCAGCGAAGCCATGTCGATAAGCGCGAATTCGCTCCGGCTGAACGGCCGCTCGGCGTAGTCGATATGCGAGCGCGAAACAAGCAAACGCCGACCATCGGGTGCGATGTCGAGCAGACGTGTTGAAAGCGGA
>CAZKDQ010000380.1:0-2049 GCA_964551345.1 uncultured Rhodothermales bacterium | reverse complement strand
CCTGCTCCCGGCCCTCATCATCCTCTACACCGGCTCGGCAGTCGCACAGCAGCGGGCCGAGGTCTCGGGCACCGCGTTTATCGACTTCGTCCATCATCTCGATTCGGCGAACGATGACCTTCGCGGGCACTCGGCGTTCACGTATCGTCGAATCTACCTCACGTCGGATTTTACGCTGCCATCCAACTTCTCGGCGCGAATCCGGGTCGAAGCCGATGACACTACGGTAGATGATGTCGGTCCCGCCGTCTACGTCAAGGATGCCTACGTTCGCTGGCAGTTTCATGAGCGGCATCGCGTGACGATGGGCGTCCTTCCGCCACCGCTCTTTGACACGTCTGAGGCGGTCTGGGGATATCGGGGACTTGAGGAGGTGCTGATCGACCTCGGTGATCTGGCAGCTTCGCGTGACGTCGGCCTGAGATTTGGCGGTGACCTGAATGCCTCACGCTCACTCCGCTACGGAGTGATGATCGCCAACAACACCGATACGAGCCCTGGAACGGATCGCTTCAAGCGGATCTACGGGCAACTCGAAGCTCGCACGGGACCGTGGATTGCCACCCTCGGCGCAAACTACGCCGGATATGATGACTTCCGCCGAAACGCCTTGATGATCAGCGGTGTCGCCGGACGTGTCTCAGAAGCGGGGCGGGTCGGTCTCGACTGGTTTGTGCAGCAAACCGAACTCGCTAATGGTGATTCCCAGGTGGATGCAGGATTCAGCGCCTTCGGTGAACTGCCGGTCGCCGACTCCTGGTCGGTCGTGGCGCGCGTTGATCACTTCTCGATTCCCGTACCGCCGTCGGGATCCCGCTCACGCACATTCGGAATGGCTGGACTCTCGTTCCAACCGATCGACCAGTTGAAGATCGTCCCGAACATCTACTGGCTGCGGTCGGAGGAGGACGAGCATGATGATATGCGATTGCGGCTCACGGCGATACTGGACATTGGGTAGGCAGTCGGCGGTTTGCGATTGGCGGCTTGCAGTGGGCAGTTCATCCACACTCTATCCTCGATCACCATCCACCATCAACGGGGATCGATTCCACCTTCCATCCTCAATCCTGTATTTTCGCCTGTATCTACGCTAATCTCCCGTCCCACTACGAGCGGTACCGGTTGCATGAACATCGGCTTCCTCACTGAATCGCTGCGTTATGTGAACGGCATCGGTGAACGCCGTGCGGACGTACTTGCCGAGCAGGGCGTTCGAACGGTGCGTGATCTGCTGCATTACTTTCCGCGGCGATATCTCGATCGGTCGACCACGACGCGCATCCGTGACCTTCATGCGGATATCGGTGCCGTAACGGTCGTGGCGAAGGTAGAATCGGTTCGTGTGGCGGATGGCAGGAAGCAGCGCCTCGAGGTTATTCTTGCTGATGACAGCGGCACGATGAAGGCCGTCTGGTTTCGAGGTGTGCGGTGGATCCAGCGGATGATCTCATCGGGAGACCGTGTGGCCTTCCACGGCAAGCCGCAGGAGTACCGCGGGCGCTACTCCTTCACCCATCCTGATTTCGACGTCCTCGACGGCGATTCGGCGGCCCTCGAAACCGGCCGCATCGTCGCGCTCTATCCCGGAGGCGCGGCGCTGGAAAAAGTAGGTCTGACAAGCCGCGCCTTCCGCCGTGTGATTTACGGCCTGTTCAAGGAGCGTGGGCTCGAGATTCCGGAGCTCCTGTCGGAATCGATGCGGTCGAGGTTCAACCTCATCGACGGTCGGGTAGCCTTGCGCGCCATCCACTTCCCCCGCAATCAAGAGGAACTCAGGCAGGCGCAGCGCCGGCTCAAGTTCGAGGAGTTCTTCTTCATCCAGATGATGCTCGCGGCGACGCGGCAGACACGTTCCGCCGTGGCCGGCCCGCAGTTCGATCGCCCGGACCTGCGCGGCGGATCGCTGCTCGATCGTTTCATCGAGGAAGTTCTCCCGTTCGAGCTCACCGATGCGCAGAAGAACGCCGTCGAGGATGTGATCCGGGATACGGCGTCGGGACAGCAGATGAATCGGCTCATCCAGGGCGATGTCGGCAGCGGCAAGAC
>CAZKDQ010000379.1:0-2050 GCA_964551345.1 uncultured Rhodothermales bacterium | reverse complement strand
AACGTCATCGACTCCCGCCGGATGCGCTTCAATTTGCCCAATCCCGTGACGTCTCCGGCTCAGAGGGAATGAGCCGGCGGCGCACTACTCGGCTCGACGTTCGGCGCCAAAAGGGTCAATTTCGAACGAATCGCCTCCCACCGGCTCGCCTTCTTCGTAAACTCGCTCGTGGAACTCGGCTCGGTCGCGTTCCATCAGGATCACCGTCGAGCTCCGCGTCCCATACTCTTCACTGCGGATAAACGCCGACGACAGTATGCGCTCCCAGTGGTTGCCGAAGCCGGTCGCCGGCAGCTCTTCGTCCGGTGCGAGGTCTTCGACCGTCAGGAGGTCGAAGAGCGAATCCGGCGCGAGGTCTCCACGGTCGATGCGTGCCTGCAATCCCACCTTGCCCTGCCGCACTTTGAACCACGGCGTATCGAGTAAGTGATTGCTCAGGCCGTACACGCCGGGACCAAGCAGACGAACGGCATCGTCGCTGCGGTTCGTGCAATATACCAGGCCGTCGGCGCTGCCAATCAACAGGTTGAATCCTCGGTAGGCGTCACCTTCGGCTACGATTCGGCGTGCATACTCGAGCGGTGCCTCATCCCCTTTCAGAAAATCGGCCACGAGATCGCCCCGCGAGCGATACTCTCCTTCATCAACGGGCTCACGGTAGTTGGTGACGGCGGCGACACGTCCATTCGTCGATATCCCACACCATGTGCCGCCTGCCTCGAGGTCGCGCCCGGCAAGGACGTCAGGCGCATCCTCCCAGTATCCGGCTCGTTGTGTGGGCCTGCCGTAGAACTCATCCCGGTTCGCAGCCAGGATCAATGGATACTTCGGATGCGCATCGACGGCGAACAGAATCAGACACATCAGTCGGCACGGAGCTTCTTCACGGCGATCACGAACGGCGGATTGTTGGTCCGGTTGACATGGCGCCACTCGATGACCTCGAAACTGTTCCGTTCGAGGCCGCTTGCCCAGTCCGTCACAGCATCCGCTTCCTCCTTGCCGCCCGGGTGCCCGGAGTAAATGACAATGGTCACTACGCCGCCCTCACGCAGCAACAAGCCCGACTGATCGAGCGCCGCGAGGGTGGTATCGGGCCGCGTAATCACATCATGGTCGGCGCGAGGCAGGTAGCCGAGGTTGAACATCACGGCCGAGACAGCACCCGGGTGGTCCTCACCGAGCCGCTCCGTCATGTGCTCGTGCCCCTGAAGGATGACCTCGACGTTGCTCACGTTATGCTCTTCAAGGCGCATGCGGGTTCGTTCTACCGCCGCCTCCTGAATATCGAAGGCGTAGACACGCCCCGACGGCCCGCAGCACCGGGCCAGGAACAGCGTATCATGGCCATTGCCGGCTGTCGCATCCACGGCCACCGCGCCCACGCTCAGATGCGCCGCGACGATGGCTTGACTGACGTCAACGGCCGACCGAAAGGGATTCACAGGTCCGAGGGCTGCAAAACGAACGTTGATGCGAGCCCTCCTCACGCTTCATCCACTCGAGGGATCCCCTCAGATGAAAAGCACCGACGGCTCCTCGGACGGCGGCTGCGGCCGGCCAACGAGCCGCTGCATAAGGTGGAGCCCCATCCATGCGCCGATGATATATGCCCCTGTACGTGTGACCATTCTCATGAACATAACGAGCCCGGGTTGATGTCGCGGTATCGCGCGAAGCGCTTTCAGTGGAGCATCGCCCGCGCCGATGAGATCTTAAGCGTACATTCGTCGTAAAGGCGCCTCGCTCGAATTTTCGTCTGCCGTTTGCATGAAACTGACCGTCGCCATTTCCTCCCGAGAGGAAGCTTATCCGATCCGGTTCGACACGCTCGACAACCTGCCGCCCGCATTGGCCGAAGCCGGATTAAGGTCGGGGAAAATCGTCGTGGTGACGGATGCGAATGTCGAAGCACTTTACGCTGATCGGATAGTCGACCTCCTCGTCAAGGACGGATGGGTGCCTCGCCTCGTCACTGTGCCCTCCGGCGAGGCAACAAAATCGTTCGAGCAGCTCCACCGACTTTACGACGACATTTTGTCGTGGGGCA
>CAZKDQ010000378.1:0-2054 GCA_964551345.1 uncultured Rhodothermales bacterium | reverse complement strand
CGATCGAGGTCATCACCGGCTATCGGGCTGAGCACAGCCAGCATAAGCTGCCGACGAAAGGTGGGATTCGCTACGCGCCGAACGTCAATGCGGATGAAGTAAAGGCACTGGCCGCGCTGATGACGTTTAAGTGCGCTGTGGTCGACGTCCCGTTTGGAGGGGCGAAGGGCGGTGTCTGTATCGATCGAAGGCAATATTCGGAGGGCGAGCTCGAGCGCATCACCCGCCGCTATACGTACGAGCTGATCCGGAAGGATTTCCTCGGACCTGGAATCGACGTTCCGGCGCCCGACTACGGCACGGGCCCGCAGGAAATGGCCTACATCGTCGACACCTATCAGACGATCGCCGATCCGCTGTTCGCGCAGGCTTGTGTAACGGGTAAGCCGATCGGCCTCGGCGGTGTCCGAGGACGGAAGGAAGCCACGGGCCGCGGTGTATACTTCGGCATCCGCGGTGCGTGCGAAGATCGGGACGACATGGAACGCCTCGGCCTCGAGCCCGGGCTCGAAGGGAAGCGCGTTGTCGTCCAGGGGCTTGGGAATGTTGGATATCACGCGTCTAAGTTTCTGCAGGAAGGTGGCGCGCTCATCGTGGGCCTTGCCGAGATTGAAGGCGCGATTTACGACCCAAACGGCCTCGATGTCGATGCCGTCGTCGCCTTTCGGAAATCGAGCGGTTCGATACTGGGATATCCCGGGGCGGAGGTCATCACGGATACCAGGAAGGCACTCGAACTGGAGTGTGACATCCTGGTGCCGGCGGCGCTCGAGGGTCAGATCAACAGCGAGAACGCACCGCGCATTAAAGCACCTATCATTGCGGAGGCGGCCAACGGGCCTACCACGTCGGATGCCGACCGGCAGCTTGTGGAAGCAGGCAAGCTGGTGATCCCGGACGCTTATTTGAACGCCGGTGGCGTTACCGTTTCCTATTTCGAGTGGCTACGTAACCTGTCACGGGTTCGATTTGGGAGACTGAGCCGCCGGTTTGAGGAGAAGAGTGCGTCGAGCATCCTTCAGGCCGTCGAAGGATTGACCGGCAACCGCTTTGCCGAGGATGTCTTCAAGTCTGTTGCCGCGGGCGGCAGCGAAGAGACGCTCGTCAACTCAGGTCTGGAGGAGACGATGACCTACGCGTATCAGGAGATCCGCGAGTATGCGCGTCGTTATGAGACGGATCTACGGACGGCGATGTATGTGAGCGCCATCGATAAGATTGCGATCGTGTACCAGCAAATGGGGATTTTCCCTTGACGGCGAGCAGGCGGAAGCCCTCACTTTGTCGATACAAAAAAGGGAGCCTCCAACACGGTGGCTCCCTTTTCATTACGATGACGGCTTCAAGCGGTCAATCGACTGAAAATGTGGCGTGGACGGTTACGGTGATCTCCTGACTGCGCGTCGATGTGGCGTGCATGCCGTAACTCGCCACTTCGGTCGAATACGGCTCGGTGATCTGGAATACACCTGCACGTGCCGATTGCATATGGCTCACCTCCCGCCCGGCAATCTCACGGGCACGCGCCCGCGCATCCTCCGTAGCGCTGGCCAGCAGATTCCGCTTCAATGCATCCAGGTCAGAATAAAAGTACTCGAGCGTCGACTGTTGCAACGCACCGCCGCCAATCTCGAGCGACGCCGGGTTCAGCGCCAGCTCCTCCAGCGCATCGATGTCGTTAGAGATGACGAACAGCGATTGCTGCACTTGGTAGCCGCTGATGCCGCCTTCGTTGTACGTGGGGTAGGAATTAGGCGGCTGAACGGATACACTCGTATCCGCGATACCCAATCCCGCGAGTTGACGCCGGAGTGTGGCTACGTCCTGGCTCAGTCCTGCATAACCTGCCTGCTGATCGAACACACCCGTCTGCCGGCTCATCGTTAACCGCCACTTCGCGATGTCGGCCGTGAAGCGCTCAGTGGACGCACCGACGGTCTGGACGGTGTCTCCCGTGTCACGTGCCTGGAGAAAAAAGGCGCCGAAAACGGCAGCCGCTACAATAAGCCCCACGGCCAGCGCCGCCGAGGATATCAGGATGGTACGTTCCATGG
>CAZKDQ010000377.1:0-2062 GCA_964551345.1 uncultured Rhodothermales bacterium | reverse complement strand
TCACGGAACCCGCTGTGGCACGAGACGCAGCCCCGCTGGACGTCATGGAGCCGGTCCAGAATCATATCGAGATCACGCTCTTCGACGGCGTGGTGCAACTCTTCCGAAGCTTCGTGTACGACGTGATCAGCTTCCTGAAAATCCTGATACTCATCTCCCAGAATCTCCCGAAAACGCTCAGTGTCGGCCCGATGGGTTGGCGGATGATTAGCGATGGCCGCGGCGCTCTCACTCATCAGATCATAATCTTCGAGCCACAGTGCGTGTGAGAACTGCGCCATGTTCGATGACAGCCGCTGCATGATCGCCAGGAAGCGCATGGGCTCTCCCTCAGCGTGGCCGTGGCTATCGTGGCCGGCTAACGAATGATCATGCTCCTCCATCGTCGAAGCAGTATCAGCAACTACGCTCGGTTCGCCTTCCTGAACCGGATCTCCACATCCGACAAGTAGAATTATGGCGGGTAGGATCAGGGTGATGTGTCGACGCATGGAATTGGGTCTGGGATTAAATAGATGTAGTCGATGAAGATCAGCAATCGCGATGACAATGTTCACCGCCCAGTTGACGAGCTCATCATGCAGGTGGAAGTACCTGGGTCGCCTGTCATCAATCAAAAATATTCAAACCTGATCGACTTCGGCATGATGTGCAGTCCCTTGAAGTCGGTCAACGCGTTGATCTGGTGTCTGGTATTGGGAGGGATCACATAGCCCATCCCCTGCTTCAAGATGACGTCGTCACCGTTGATATGGAGGTTGCATTCACCCTCGTGCACGAAAAGGATCGATTCAAGGCTGGCGGTATGATCCGGAAGCAGATCACCTGCATCGGCCTGCATCTGTTTGGCGACGAGTTCTTCGCCCATGGCGACGGGCGTCACCGTGGGTCTGGTAACTTTGCTCATATCAGTCGCTGCTGATTTAAATGAGGGCACTGATTCGGAGCCACTGCCGGAAAGACGGTTCGCACCGGTGGAAACGACTTCAATGCGATCCCGAGATTGCGATGGCCGTCAACTACGGGCGAACACCTCCCTGTGATCGCGAACGAAGTCGTGGATGGTGCGCGGCTCGCGGCCAAGGATCTCGCGGACGCTTTCTGAAACGCGCTCGGTGGGTCCGCCTGCTTTCTGGTACGAGGCGAGGGCAAGCATCGAATCGATCATCTTCGGACCAACGCCCTGGCTTTCCATGCGTGCACGCATCTCCTCCATCGACAGCGATCTGTACGTGATCGTCGTGCCGAGGACCTCCGTCAGCGCATCCGCGAGCGCCTGATATCCCACGGCCTCGCCGCCTGTAAGCACGTATCGCTGCCCGGCATGCTTTTCAGGGTTGAGGAGCGCCTCCGCAGCGACGGCAGCTATGTCGCGCGCATCGATGAAAGGCACTTTTCCATCTCCGACAGCCGCATATATCACTTGCTCATCCCGCACCGTCTGAGCGACCTCCCCGAGCCAGTTCTGCATGAACGTGTGCGGCCGCAGGATCGTCCAGGACATCGACGATGCCTCGAGAGCCTGCTCCACCTCATAATGTTCGCGCGCGAGCGGAGCTTTCGTCCGCGGCGTTGCCCCGAGCGCCGAGAGCTTGACCACGTGCTCGACGCCCAGGCGCTCGGCAGCGCGAATCACTCCGATCTGGGTTTCACCGAACCCCGGCTTGTTGCCCGTCAGCACGAAGAGTCGCCGGCTGCCCGCGAGCGTCGGCTCGAGCACACGCTCATCCTCGAGATCCGCCTGCAGCCATGCAACGTAAGTCGTCGGGCGCGTGCGCGAGAAGTCCCGCATCACGCCCCGGATCGGCACCTCGGCCTCCGACAGCAGGCGAACGAGTTCCGTGCCGATGGTACCTGTACTTCCAGTGACGGTGATGGTCATGTCGGCCGTTGGTGGTTGAGGTTAACGCCGGTTAATGCTCGCGCCTGGAGCCTACTCGGCCACGCCTATTCCAACTACGACATCCTCCTCATTCAAAGCCAATCGAGAGGTCCAGGTCGAGAGAATTGTCATGAATGCGTCAAGCATCGGTAGAGACGCGACATGTCGCGTCTCTACGGT
>CAZKDQ010000376.1:0-2063 GCA_964551345.1 uncultured Rhodothermales bacterium | reverse complement strand
CGTGGCTGATCTGGCACGCCGCGAAGCAGAACGAGGGCGGCGATCAGGGCGAAAGTCAGATTGCCCGTGACAACTGCCCGTCCGTAGATGCCACCGAGAAGGGATCTGCGTGCCACCCATGTCGCAGCACCGAATCCCAGAAACGCCGCACCGAGCATCTGGAAAAGAACATTCGACGGCACGCGCTCTCCACTCAACCACGAGCCGACCACATCCGGAAGAAAGAGAAGCGCCCCACCGCAAAGCGCCAGCAAAACGGCATACGCAGATACGAGAGGCGATACGTGATTCATACGGGCGACAAAA
Source organism: uncultured Rhodothermales bacterium (assembly GCA_964551345.1). Classification (GTDB taxonomy): domain Bacteria; phylum Bacteroidota; class Rhodothermia; order Rhodothermales; family CAZKDQ01; genus CAZKDQ01. The sequence continues at coordinate 1,757 of CAZKDQ010000376.1, read as the reverse complement.
TTAAGATGGTTGACCTGACGGCGCCTCGTTCAATTAACACATAAGACTTCACGACTTACACTGCGCACCGCCTTTGCCGCCTTGATTCCCCATTCCCTGAAGGTGATCTTTTCAGTGCATCTCTGTGGCCGCTGCACATCTAAAGGCGGCCCGATATCCGCTGACCGGTGCTCTCTCGCACCCTCCACATCCTACTGAAATATACCGATGCCCGAGCCCCTCAACAAGTTCAGTCGTCGCATCACCCAGGTCCGCCGGCAAGGCGCATCACAGGCAATGCTCCTTGGCGCCGGCCTCAGCGAGGAAGACCTTTCCAAGCCGCAGATCGGCATCGCCTCAAACTGGTGGGAAGGTAATACCTGTAACATGCACCTGAACGACCTCGCGGCCGACGTCAAGAAGGGCGTGGGTCAAGCAGGCCTGGTAGGATTGCGCTTCAACACGATCGGCGTGTCGGACGGCATCAGCATGGGCACCGATGGAATGAGCTACTCGCTGCAGTCGCGCGACCTCATCGCGGACTCCATCGAGACGGTTGTCGGTGCGCAATGGTACGACGGGCTGGTCACCATTCCGGGCTGCGACAAGAACATGCCCGGATGCCTCATCGCCATGGGCCGCCTGAATCGCCCATCGATCATGGTTTACGGCGGGACGATCAAGCCGGGCTGCACGTTTTTCAACGGCGGCGAGCAACCGCGCGACGTGGTTTCGGCATTTCAATCATACGGCGAATATCTCGCCGGCAGCATCACGGAGGAGGAGCGCCGCGCCATCGTCGCGAGTAGTTGCCCCGGCGCCGGCGCCTGCGGCGGGATGTACACAGCCAACACGATGGCCGCCGCCATCGAGGCAATGGGGATGTCACTTCCGTACTCGTCATCGACGCCGGCCGAGGATCCGCAGAAGCACGACGAATGCGTGCGCGCCGGTGAGGCGATGCGCCTGCTGCTCGAGCGCGACATCAAGCCGCGCGACATCATGACGCGCCGCGCCTTCGAGAACGCCATAGTCGTGATTACCGCGCTCGGCGGTTCGACCAACGCCGTGCTCCACCTCATAGCCATGGCACGTGCCGTGGATGTCGACCTCTCGCTCGCTGATTTCGAGGAGATCGGTCGACGTTCGCCCGTGCTGGCGGACCTCAAGCCGAGCGGCCGCTACGTGATGGCGGACCTGCACGCGGTCGGCGGCACGCCTGCCGTGATGAAGCTCCTGCTCGAGCACGGACTCATCGACGGCGACTGCCTGACGGTCACGGGCAAGACCGTAGCCGAAAACCTGGCCGATCTGCCTGCACTCACGCAAGGGCAGACGATCATCCGGCCGATCGACGAGCCCATCAAGCCGGATAGTCACCTGGTCATTCTACATGGAAGCCTCGCCCCCGAAGGTGCCGTCGCGAAGATCACGGGCAAAGAAGGCCTTCAGTTCAGCGGTACGGCCCGCGTCTATGATGCTGAGGAAGATATGCTCGCCGGTCTTGAGCGTGGGGAAATCCAGAAGGGCGATGTCATCGTCATCCGTTACGAAGGGCCGAAGGGCGGCCCCGGGATGCCGGAGATGCTGACGCCTACTTCAGCGATTATGGGCGCCGGACTCGGCAAAGACGTCGCGCTCATAACTGACGGTCGCTTCAGCGGCGGATCGCATGGCTTCATCATCGGCCACGTCTGCCCGGAGGCGCAGGAAGGAGGCCCGATCGCCCTCGTCGAGAGCGGCGACCAGATCACCATCGATGCCACCACGCGCTCGAT
>CAZKDQ010000375.1:0-2070 GCA_964551345.1 uncultured Rhodothermales bacterium | reverse complement strand
TTTTCTCGTGGATGTACCTGGCGAATGCAACGCTTGTGCGCTTCGAGATGGAAGGCCGGCGCGATGAGGACATTCCATTTCTTATATGGGGGATGGAGTACGCGTTCCACAAGATTCAGGTGGCGTTCGAAGGGCTGTTTGATAATCTGAACGTGCCCGGACTGGCACCACTTCTGAAAGGACCGGTCAAATTGTGCTGGCGCATGAATCCCATCGGAACGCCCCCGGCAGATTGGGTCGGTCATAAAGTGGCACAGGCCATTCAGCATCCAGGAGAACAGCGTGACTGGCATACCGAAGGCATATTTGTCGACAACGATCCGGCCGGACCGCTCGGGCGTTTAGAGCACGCGCTAACGCTGACTCATGAAACCGATCATCTTGAGCGGCGCATCAGGGATGCCGTCAAGCAGGGCAGGTTGTCGCGCATGCCCAGCGCGCAGTTGTTGGAAACCGCTATAGCGGCCGGGGTGATCAGTGACGACGATGCTCGGCGCTTGCGAGATGCCGAAGCCGCGCGTTTCGCTGCAACCGAGGTGGATTCGTTTACGCTCGACGAGTACCAGTCGATTGACGGGCCGGAGGTTGTGCATGGCGTACCTGCGGGAGACGGATCGACAAAGGAAACGCCTGCAGATGCATGAATCGCGAAGCGGATCAAGGCGTGCGATCAGCGTACGTCGTCGCTCGCGCCGATGTGCGTGAGCGCCCGGCGGGCCGCGTCGATTCCGCTGTCTACCGTTTTTGTTACGGAGACGCCGTCGCGGTAATTCCCACAAAAGAAAATCCCGGGATAGTCTGATTCGAGCGTTGAAAGAGCAGACTTGACGTCGCCGTACCCGATTTCGTACTGAGGAATCGCCTCGTGCCGGCGATGGATGGAGCGGAATGTCGGTGCGTCTGAAATATGGAGCAGGCGATTGATGTCCGATTCCGTACGGCAGAGCAACTCGTCATCGGGCAAGCCGGTGAGGTCAGGTTGCCGTCGTCCACCGACAAAGCAGGTAAGGAGCACATGTCCCTCGGGTGCCCGGCCGTCAAAAAGCGATGACGAGAAAAGTGCGCCGAGGATGGTGACGTCCCGCTCAACGAATGGAACGAGGAATCCGAAGCCATCGAGCGAATGGCCTACGGCGGCCGCTGGATATCCGAGGTGCACCGTGGCAAGCGGCGGATGGACGATCTTCATGACGTGCGCCGGCATACGAACGGGGCTTTCCGCGGGGAAGTGCCGAGGTGGCGCCGCCCACACGACACTTCGACAATCGAAAGACGCCGACGGTGAATGCACGCGCCAGACGTCCTCAACCGGCTCTATATACGTCACGGGAGTTGATAGCCGCACCTTGTCTCCAAGCCGGTCGTGGAGGGCCGTCGTGAGCTCAGACAGCCCACCCGGGAAGCTGAACATTTTCCATCTCGGAGGAGGCAGGGCTCTGCGTTCTTTCCGCGTATTGAACGCGCCACGGATCAACGAGCCGCCTGCTTCTTCAAGCGCTTTCATCCGGGGGAAGGCGTGCCGAATCGACAGTCTCTCCGGATCTCCCGAATGGACGCCTGAGACGAACGGGTCGACGGCGTAGTCGAGAAATTCCTTTCCCATACGTCGGCGTACAAACGACGCCACGGATTCATCAGCAGAGGAGTCCGGCGGCGTTGGCCGAAACGGCTCCGCCAAAAAGCGCAACTTGCCTCGTATTGAGAACAGGGGCGTCCGAACAGCAGGTATAAGTCCGGCCGGCACTTCCACGAGCCTGCCTCGCTTTACGATGTAACGCCGGCTCCCCGACGCGCCCGCCTCGACCACTCGGCGCCCGAGACCGAGCCGGTCGATGATTGCTTCCGTCTGAGGAGTACTCTTTTGAATCGTGTTAGGCCCGCGCTCGAGCAGATAGTCGTCGAAGCGGACGGATTGGATCATGCCGCCGACATGACCGGAGGCTTCGACGAGACATACCTCTCGCCCCGAATCAGCAATTCGCTGCGCACAGCTAAGCCCGGCGATGCCTGCACCCACGACAACAACATCTATCATTATCGAAATACCAGTTACGTTGTCGAAACAAGCGA
>CAZKDQ010000374.1:0-2072 GCA_964551345.1 uncultured Rhodothermales bacterium | reverse complement strand
TACTACTTACACTGGCACTCCTTATCAGTACATCGGCCGTATATGGTCAGGGGCGTTCATATGACCAGGAACTGCTGGGTCGAATTCTCGATCAGCAAGGTAGCGGCGTATTACCGGATCACGATATCGAGTACCGGATCCACACGCTGACCCACGGTTCCGGCAACTCGGTCATCGCACGGCACACGCTGTACAAAATCGTAGGCGAGGGCGATGCCGAACTCGGACGCGAGCGTCTCGCGATCACCCGGCTGCTAAGTGGAGTTGCACTCACCGACCTCGCCAAAGGCGACACGATCGTCCTGCCGGCCAATAGCCGTGATTACGATCTCGATCCGCGGGCTTTCGCGCCTTTCCCACAAGATTATCCGGGTGCCCGAGAGATCGACAAGATCATCATCGTCGACAAAGACCTTCAGGCGTGGGCTGCATACGAGTATGGCACACTGGTTCGGTGGGGCCCGGCATCGTCGGGTTCGGCCGGCACACCCACACCGACCGGCCGGTTTACCATGAACTGGCGTCAGCTTGAGCGAATCTCAAGCGAGAGCCCGCCGGGCGAGGAGTGGCGTATGCGCTATGTCATGAACATCCACAACGCGCGCGGCATCCACCTTCACCAGTATGACGACGTCCCGGCCGGGCCGCCCGTCGGTGCGGGTTGCGTGCGCATGGTGACGGCCGACGCCGAATGGATGTGGGAATGGACCGATCCGTGGACGACGACGGCCGGCGTCGGTGCCATCGGCGGCCGCGTGCTCGAAGAAGGAACGTTGGTCATCGTCCAGGGTGATGAGCCGCCCGGGCACCCCGTTCGATTCACGTACGGCCCTAACGGGCCCGAGCGCGTGATGACCACGCTCCCACCCGATCCCATGGCCGTACCGCGCGGTGACCGCTGATCGTACTTTCAGAATCGGCAAGTGACGGTGGCCCGCCACGGTGCGTTTTGTGGGGAGCCGGGGAAGGCCGCGCCCCGGTTCACCGCCGTGCGCCGGGACGCCGGTGGCCCTCGTCCTTGCCCCCCGGCTCGTGCGCCACTCACTTCGGACGCATTGACCACCGCGCCGCGCTAACTTGCGGCGTGTCATATTTCCTCCGCACATCCGATGTCAATCGGCCGCATCGTCACCGTCGTCCTATTCCTCATCGTCGCCGTGGGGCTGGCCCGTATTTTTGACGGCGTCGGCCCGGATGAGCCCGAGTTCGAGGATGCGCCGGTCGACATGTATGCGCGCGCGGCGTGTACGGCCGTCGCGGTGCCGATCGGCGAGGCCCTGGGCATCACATTCGATGAGCGCTACCTCTGGCTCGACGACGTCTCAACGGACAGCGTGGCGGCGTGTCGTCTCAGAGGCACGGCCACCGCGGGCGATATAGACGAGATTAAAGCTCCCATCCACGCCTTTTTCCGATCTGCGCGCTGGCTTCCCTACTCGCTCTTCGATGCCGACGGGCCGCGGGAAACCACCAGTGCGTATCGGAAGTCGCCCGTCACGTGCCGATACCATGCGTCAATGGCCCACCCGGCGCCCGAACGTGCCTACACCCTGGTTATCGACTGTTTTTTGGATGTAGAGTAATACGCCGCCGTAGCGAGCTGCCACCGGCTGATGCATAATCGGGACTCCCTGCCGCAGCCCTCTTGACCTACACAGGTCGTGGATGTATTCTGGCAGCCCGTCCATATCAGGAATTCGAACGGGTACTGAGCCGCTCATGCTCGTGAACGCGATATGGAGGGTTTCAACGACAGCGGATCAAGCGGATTACCTGACGAAGTCGTCACATACCTATGTAAGCGCTTTTAGTGCTTTTCATTAAGGCGCGGCTTAGTCGGAAAAAGAATCCTCACCCAGGCTTACCCTGGCAACTATGCTTGACCATCATTAAAGCCCGAATACGAACATGAAAGTTGTTAGGAAGGCATTCCTGCTGGTCTGTCTCTTACTGTGGGGCACGTGGTCCAGCGATGCCGCTGCACAGATTTTAAGTCCCATCAATACAAATGGAAGCTTTGAAGGCACCGAACTCGGTGAGTACGCGCCGGGTACCGATATCGAAGGGTGGGT
>CAZKDQ010000373.1:0-2075 GCA_964551345.1 uncultured Rhodothermales bacterium | reverse complement strand
CCGATGGACATCTACCCCTCCCACTTCCACACCTACATCCAGCGCGTTCCGGATGGCGATATCGTTGATATCCTCAGGCAACAGGGTGAACGCGTGGCGTCGGCCCTGATGCAGATCCCGGCAGAGCAAGCCGATCATCGGTACGACGCGGGTAAGTGGAGCGTGCGGGAAGTTATCGGCCATATGTCGGATACCGAACGAATCATGGCGTACCGAATGCTACGCATTGCGCGGGGTGATGCGACGCCACTGGCGGGCTTCGACGACGAGGCGTATGTGACGAACGCATCGTTCGGAAAGCGGTCAATCCCGAATCTTGTCGAGGAACTGCAGTCAGTTCGAGCTGCCACGGTGACGCTGGCCGCTCAACTCGATGAGGCCGCATGGACGCGGGTTGGCACGGCAAGCGGCCATCAGATCAGCGCACTCGCGCAGGCCAGGATGATTGCCGGCCATGAGCTTCATCACCTTGCGCTTCTGCGAGAGCGTTATGGTCTCACGATCTGAGTGACGCGCGGAGCACCGCAGCTCCATCATCCACAAAACCAGAAGCGCTTCGGATGCCGGACAACGTCGAGATCGAGCGGAAATTCCTCGTTGATGACCTGCCGTTTGATCTGGCGGATTGCAGGCGCATGGAGCTGCGTCAGGGATATCTCGCCATTGACGACGGTCGTAAGCTTTCCGTGCGCATTCGGCAGGAGGATGAGGTGTACCGCCTCACGATCAAGGCAGGGATCGGCATGGCGCGAACGGAGGTCGAACTGCCTCTCGACAAATCCCAGTTCGACTCTCTCTGGCCGGAAGCCAGGCCTGCCAGCCTCGAGAAAGTTCGATATCTGAAGCAGATCGATGACGTTCTATACGAGATTGACATCTACGACGGCTCTCTCGCACCGCTCATCATTGCTGAGGTCGAGTTCGGCTCGGTTGAAGATGCCGAAGCGTTTCAGCCGCCGCCGTGGCTGAGTCGGGACGTAACCGATGACGCTCGGTACCTCAACCAGAACCTCGCGCGGGCAGGGAAGCCTCCCGAGGCCATATGATTTCAGCCTCGGAGTTGCAACGTTGATGTGAAGGTGCGAAGTTGCGGCGTCCCTATCTATATCCGAATGCCATGCGCCGAACGATCGAGGAGATCATCGCTTCTTACGAGCACACGATCGGTGATGACGTTGCCCGCCGGATCAACGGTGCGATGCAGCTCGATATCACAGGGGCAGGTGGCGGCTCCTATTTTTTTGAAGTGGAGAACTCAGCGCTGCGAGTGGGGCCGGGCAGGCATGCGTCTCCCGCAGCGACCGTCGTTGTCACGGCTGACGATTTTCTCCGCATAAACAGCGGCACCGCGACGGTCTTCGAGCTGGCTGTGGAAGGACGGCTCCGAGTCACGGGCTCTCTCCAACTCGCCAATCGTTATCAGACATTGCTGCTGCGGCGCTCATAATGGGGAGAAGGCAGGTGCCAACGGTTGATATTGCTGAGGGGCTGTGGTTCGTCGACGTGCGTTATCGGGGCGTGCCTCGCCTGATCGCGACGGGGGTGCTCGAGACGCCTGCCGGTCTGATACTTGTCGATCCCGGGCCGTCGCGCTCGCTGGACAACCTTCTCGAGGGATTAAACGAGCGCGGCCACACACTCTCGGATGTGGCTGCCATCCTCCTGACGCACATCCATCTGGATCATGCCGGTGCCACAGGCACGCTCGTGCAGCGGAATCGCCGCATCCGGGTCTTCGTGCATCGCCGTGGTGCGAGGCACATGATCGATCCCGCTCGCCTGCTACGAAGTGTACGGCGAATCTATGGCGACGAGATGGATGAGCTATGGGGCGCATTCGATGCCGTGCCGGAAGACAACATCGAACCCTTATCGGGAGGCGAGTTAATCGCGCCGGGCGGACGTGATCTGGATGTGCGATACACGCCGGGCCATGCGATCCATCACGTGACCTATTTTGATCGATCAACTTCCACAGCGTTCGTCGGCGACACGGCTGGGATGAGGGTCCATGGCGTCGACCTCGTTGTGCCCGTGACGCCGCCGCCGGACATCGATTTGCATGCCTGGCCGCA
>CAZKDQ010000372.1:0-2081 GCA_964551345.1 uncultured Rhodothermales bacterium | reverse complement strand
TCGTTCTTCTTCGGAAACGCCTCCGCGATGAACGCCTTGACCAGCGACTCCGGCGCGTACTGCATCTCGAACCGCTCCAGTTTCATGTCCTGCATGAAGCGGTGCAGCTCCGGATTCGTCGGGTCGTGCGTGATGAAGATGAGCTTGATGGCGCCCGTCCGTCCTTCCATTGCAGCCTGGAACGGCAGTACGCGCATGTCGAGCATCTTGTCGCGCTTCTCCTGGGAGAAGGTGTCCATTACGGACCGCGCGAAATCCACATCCAGCCCGCCCTCTTTGAGATCAGCAAACTTGAAAGCATAAACGCGCGCCGCTTCGGCGTAAACGGCTTCGGTATCGACGGTATTCAGCGACGCCAGCACGCGCCAGAGCAAATCCTTGCGGCCCTGCCGTTCGCGCTGTTGCTGCGCATTCGCTACCTGCTGCGACGTCACGACCTCCTTCCGCAGCAGCATGGCAACGACGCGGTCCTTGCGCCGGATGTCTTCGATCAGCCGATCATCGATCGGTGCATCAGGCACGGGCTCCGGTGCAGGTTCCGGCTCTGCTTGCTCTACCTGCTTCTCGGAGCGTTCTACTTCCAGATCATCTTCTACGTCGGATGCGTAGCGAGCTGGCTCCGGCTCGGCGTGTGCCTCCCGCCGAGGCGCCGGCGGCACCTCGTTCTCATATTCGTGGTAGCGCGCTTCCGGCGGCGTCGCCTTAGCGTGACCATCCCCTGAGAGAGTTGATGAATCAGCCGGTGCGACCTCGTCCACCTCATCTACAACCTCCTCCGCTGCCTGGGGATAGAACTCGCGCCCATACGGATCGAGCCCGTCCTCATCGGTCATCCAGTAAGGCCGCTCGCGAACTCTTGGCTCGTCGGCTTCGATGGTCTCGCGAAGGCTGCGGTAATCGGGATCGACCGCGTCATCCTGCGGTTCGGGCGCACGAACAGCCTCCTCAACAGGCTCCGGACGCTTACGAGGCGCTTCTTCGTCGATGAAGTCGACCAGCCAGTTCAGGCGCCGACCTGCTACAGGCCCTGCACGCTCCTCCTGCCGTGCCGGAGGCTCATGCACAGGCGCCGTCGACCGCTCAATTTCAGGCCTCAATTCGGCCGCAACCGTTCGCCTCGGGTCTCTGGGATCGTGCTCGTGGCGTTGAGTAGGCGCCTCATACTCCGGCGCTGCCTCAGGCTCGACGTCCGGCCGGACGTCAGGCTCAGGATCAGACACGAGTGCCCGTCCCGATTCATCCGGGGCGGGCTCGTGATGCCGCTCGCGTTCCGCCGAGCGCCTGAAGAAGCTTCCAAAGAATCCGCCACTCATCGTCTTCTGCATGATCTCATGGTAACGGCGTCAGTATCGACCACGGGGAATTAGTGTTAAGTGTAATACTTAACAGTTCACGCTGATTTACATCCCCATCATCCCCGTGGAGGACGGCTGCACAAGTGCGATCTCGGAAGAGATAAGGGTAAGGAAAATGATGGCGATGGTGATGATGATCGCTACCGCCGTCTGAATGCCTTCAACAGCAGCTTTCAGTTTAAGAGACGTTTCCTTCTCGTAGTAGTCCGCCATTTGCTGTGCGCTGTTGCGAACGTTCCCCGTTTCGGCACCGCTGCGGAAGCGCGCCAGTGCCATCGACGTAAAGACGCCACTAGCCTCCATCGACTTCACCAGATCCGCACCCTGCCCTACCATCATCGGAATGGTAATGGTCTTTACCTGGTGTTCGATATAGCTATTGTTACTGGCTTCGGACGCAATCTTGATGACGCTAATGTTTTCGCCACTTCCCGAGTACAGCACGGCAAACACGCGGCAAAAAATCTCGATATTGAGCTTGTGCAGCAGCGATCCGATGACGGGAAGGCGGATCAGGTTTTTGTGGAGGAGGAAGCGCCCTCGCTCGCTACGCGCAAACGCGACGAAGCCGCCGACGAGTGCGAACGTCACCAGAAAAACCCAGCCGTAGTTCGCATCCATCCAGTGTGAGAACGCCAGGGTCTTGGAAGTCAGATATGGAAGATCCACCCCCAGGTCAGCGAAGAGTCCGGCTGTCTGCGGAAAGATGTACCAGACATACCAGAC
>CAZKDQ010000371.1:0-2086 GCA_964551345.1 uncultured Rhodothermales bacterium | reverse complement strand
TCGTGGATTGCGCGAATGGATGCGGATGACGTCGCATTACCATATCGCCTTGAACGTCAAATGCGATTCCTCAACGCGCAGTCCGATATAGACATTGTTGGTTCATATACATTAGATATAGATGAGAAGGGTCAGGTCATTCAAGAACGTACGTGCCCGACAGATCATGACGATATTCAACGCTTAATCTGGACATGTCCGTTAATCCATCCGACAGTGGTATTTCGGAAGGACCTGATAGTCTCGACTGGCGGGTATGACCCTTCCTTGAGACGTCGACAGGATTATGATCTTTGGTTTCGTTGTTCGGCTGCCGGTGCTACATTTGCGAATATCCCTGAAATACTACTAAAGTATCGGTTCACGCCCGACTATTATCGAAAGAACGGACTTAGTGTTGCGATTCAGCAAGCAAGGATCGGCTGGCGGGGCTGCCGTTTAGTTAACGCGGGGCTTAGGGCAAGGATTGGGGTGGCAACTCCTATTGTACGAGCGGTTCTGCCTGGGCCGCTGCAGGCCGGTGCCAAACGATTACTATCACGGTTCGATCCGAGACTTCGAATCAACACTGGGAAAATGGCGAGGTAGGTCTCAGGTGGTACTGATTACGGGTCCAACGGGGGGCAACCGTTACCTATCCTCATAGGCCGCGTAATGGTTTTAGATCGCGCGGTGCGAGCGCGGCTGCCGTTGAAGGCGCGCTCCCCGGACTTGTCAAACCATTATTCTGATACAATTATGTCGGAGACTGTCGTTGATCTGGCCCCTAGCATCAGTCATGTCGAAGCCATCGACGGGAACGCTCTCCTATTGAGGTTTGCCACGGGTGAGGTACGACGCGTTGATTGGCTGCCGTTTCTGAGTAAGGGTGTGTTCCGTCGCCTGGAAGATGAGGCGGCTTTCAAACGTGATCGTCCTATCAATAATGGGGGAGGCATCGGATGGGAGGCGGGGGCAGACCTCTCACGGGATACGTTGTATGTTACCGGTAAGTCGGTTTAAGAGACCTTGCTTTTGGCAGGTCCGTCCTCATGAATATTACTTTGCCAATGCGTATTGAACGAGTATAGATGACATTGATATCTAAACTTGCCCTCGTAACCGGTGCATCCGGCACGGTGGGCCCTGCTCTAGTTCGCAACCTGCTCAAAAAGGGCTATCGCGTACGTGTATTGCTTCGGTCGACGCCCGAAGCAGGCTTGCTGCCTGACGATATCGAGACGGCGACGGGGGACATCACCGATCCGGCATCGCTTCAGCGTGCCGTCGAAGGAGTGGATGCTGTATTCCACCTCGCGGCGAAGTTGCACATCAACGATCCGAATCCGGAACTGGCGGCCGAGTACCAACGGGTAAACGTTCAGGGAACGCAGCATCTGGTTAAGGCCGCTACCGGCGCGGGTGTGCGTCGGTTCATCCACTTCAGTACGATCAATGTGTACGGACCAGGAGGCGCAGGCATCACCTACTCGGAGGCATCACCTGCTGAACCGGACACACTCTACGGACGGACAAAAGTAGAATCCGAAAACGTGGCACTCGAGGGGCATCCGGGCGCGACCGTGCTCCGACTGGCCGCCGTATATGGCCCGCGAATGCGAGGCAATTATCCGCTGTTACTGAAGGCGCTCGGTAAGGGCGTCTCGGTGATGGTAGGAGACGGCACCAATCGCCGGACGCTCGTACATGTCGAGGACGTGGCGCGAGCGGCGGTTCTCGCTGCGGAACGGGAGGAGGCTGTCGGGAAGGTTTACAATGTTACCGACGGTCAAATCCACACATTCGATGAGCTGGCCCGAGCGATGCAATACGCTCTCGGTAGGAAGGAGCGGATGATGTATCTGCCCGCGGCGCCGTTTCGCGGCGTGCTCGGGTTGGCGGATAGGGTGACTGGAGTCGTCGGGGTGCGGCTGCCGATTGGCGCCAATATGATCGATAAATTGACGGAAGATATGGCTGTCGAGGGTGCGCTCTTGCAGCAGGAGTTGGATTTTCGTCCCCGCTATTCACTTCGAGAAGGCTGGTCGGCTGTCGTCGCCAGATAGATTATTTCAGTACTGATTATAGAGGTTCAGGTGTGTCTCTT
>CAZKDQ010000370.1:0-2087 GCA_964551345.1 uncultured Rhodothermales bacterium | reverse complement strand
GAGGATACGGAATCCAATCGTCAGCATCCGTGAATGAAGCTCATAGTGAGCGCACGCGATAGGCGTCGACCCAGCCCTGGCGCCCATCCGCCTCAACGAGCAGACGCGGCCCCCGGCGGTCGATCACACGCACGATCGATCCTTCCGATATGTCGAAACCCGAGCGTCCGAGTCCGTCATGCGTGGCGAATGCCGGCGCGGGGCCTCGCGTGAGAATGTCGACGCTGCTAAAACCTCGGGCCGACGCGATGAGCGCAATCCCTGCGACAAGGACTCCAGCGATGAGCAAGCCGGCTGAAATCCGGCCGGCGCCTGCACGGCTTCTGATGGTGACGGCAGCGGCTCCAATGATCAAAAGGAAGGAGCCGAGCCAGGCAATCCGAACGAGGAGTAAGTAACGAGGGGACGGTACGGGCGGGATGAAGTCCGCGCCCTGGAGGTAGTGCATATTTTGTCGCGCCTCATGAAGGGACGGGTCGAGCCGTAATGCCTTCATGAAGTGGTAGAACGCATCGCCAGTACGGCCGAGCTGGTAATATGAGCTTCCGAGCTTCAGGTGTAGCGGGGCGCTCTCGGCGCCTGAATCCAGAAGCCTGAGATATTCGGATGCAGCGTCCGACCACCGGCCTTGCTCATACAGGGCATTGGCGCCGGTGAAAAGCTGATCAGCGTCTTGCGCGCGTACCTCACCCGGCACCAACACCACCACGAGCACGAGCAACATCACCAGGCGCCTCATCCGTCCAGCGCCTCCACACACGTCGACAGTTTTTTATGTATGCGCGCCAATTCATTCCCTGACAAGTGACCCGGCATGAACTGCACATCCTCGATAGCTTGTATTGCCTCCGCCAACGGCTCATTGACGGCGGCCGGTGCTGCCGATGCCTGGATCTTGTTTCGCAAGGCGTATAAAGACGCCGAAGAGGCGCTGGAGCCCACAAGTGCCGATGTGATCGACCGTGCAAGCTGCTCATACGCACGCAATTTCTGAGGGGATGTGGATGGGATGTCTCCAAGACGGCGCAGCTCGGAACGCCAGCCTGCGATGCGACGGCGATTGGCGCTGCGGCGGCGCTTGTCGGACCGGGCGGCATCTACGCGGCGGATGCCCGGCATCAACAGCCACGCGAGCGCGGCAAGTCCGAATGGAGCATAGGCCCACGGACGGCGATGCAGCGGGGGAGGTGCCGGCTCGAACGCACCGTCGTGCCGGATGGGAGCCAATGCGATGACCTGTTGCTCGGTGGTCTCGTCCTCGCCTCCTTCAACGATAACGAGAATCGAGGGCGACTCGATCGTCCTGTATGTTTCAGACGCCGGGTCGAAGTAGGCGAATGACATGCCGGGAAGCACTGCGTTGCCTGCGCGCCGGGGCACCGACGAATACTGGAACGCGATGTCGCCCCGCAGCGCTCGCCCCGAGCGATCGATGCGATCGGCCACCCGAGGCGGGAAGACGTCGAAGTCATCTGTCTCGGGTACAGGCGGCGGTTCGATCATCGCAAGGTTGCCCGTTCCCTGGATGTCGATCCGCCGATGCACGGCTTCACCCTGCGAGACGCGCGGAGAGCTCGTCCGAAAGTTGACATCGAAGTCGCCCACGGCACCGGTGAAGCCCGGTGGCGCGCCGGCCGGCAGCGGCCGGACGTCAATTTGAATCGGGGGAGACTCGAGCTCGATGTTTCGATAGCGGTTGCCGAAGGCGAAGAACGAGTCGAAGAAGTCGCTGCCATGCCGAGGCCGCACCTCGGTTTCAATCCGCAGCGGGTCAACCGACAGGCGGCCTGACCGCGTCGGAAACATGGCAACGCGTTTCAGCAGGATTGAATTGTACACAATGTTGTCAACCAGCCGCCGGTCGGGTGCGGGCCTCAGATCCACATCCAGTTCCTCTCGCCAGAAGCCCGGCGCATCCCACGATCCCGCGAGCCGGCTTTGCCGGAGTTGGACGCCGCTGCGGAAGAAGAGGCGATATTCAACCGTGACCTGCTCATGCACGAAAGCGGTCTCGCGGTCGGGCGTGGCGGCGATGAAAATATCGCGGCCGGTGGTGATGCCCGGCTCGGCGGCCGGCGTCGAGCGGT
>CAZKDQ010000369.1:0-2087 GCA_964551345.1 uncultured Rhodothermales bacterium | reverse complement strand
TCGAGTACCTCGCGCTGCTCGCCTGTCCGCTGCGGAATCCAGCGTTCAAACTTCGGGATGGGCGGTCCCGGCGGGATATCCCCAAAATACTGCTCCACTTTGGCCAGCGCCGTCTGCGGATCGATGTCGCCCGCGATCACGATGACAGCGTTATTCGGACCATAATACGTGCGGAACCACTCGTGGACGTCCGCCAGCTCGGCCGCGTCGAGATCTTCCATCTCGCCGATCACCGTGTGGGCGTACGGATGCCGCTCCGGCCACATGGCATAGGTCAGGCGGTTGTACACCTGTCCGTACGGCTGATTCTCACTCTGACGCTTCTCATTCTGCACCACTCCGCGCTGCTCATCGAGCTTCTCCTGCGTCACGGCGCCGAGCATGTGGCCCATCCGATCGGATTCCAGGAACAGCACCATATCCAGCGCGCCCGTCGGCACATTCTGGAAGTAGTTCGTGCGGTCCCAGTTCGTCGTGCCGTTCAGGTCGGTGGCGCCCACACGCTCCAGCGGCTGGAAGTAATCGTCGTCGTGGTTTTCGCTGCCGTTGAACATCAAGTGCTCGAACAGGTGCGCGAAGCCCGACCGCCCCTTCGGCTCGTTCTTCGACCCCACGTGATACCACACATTGACCGCCACGATCGGCGCCTTTCGATCTTCGTGGACGATAAGCGTGAGCCCGTTATCAAGCACGAACTGCTCATACTCGATCTGCGGAATGTCCTGCGCGCGCGCCGCCGGAACGAGGCATAAAAGCGCCAGCAACAGGCAGAGGGGATGGTTTAATTTTATCATTGCTCTCCGGATGGATGATGGAACGGGTCAGCTCAACGAGTCGAGTTCTCGGAGCAGCGCCTCGGCGTCGCGCTCTGAAATCTCGTCTACGGTCGACGCATTTTCTGCCCGACGAGTCGACGCCGCCCGAGGTTGCACCGCGTAATTCAGCAACATCGTCGTGAACGCCGCCGCCGCAAAGCCGCCGATTAGAGCGGCCAGAAGTCGTTTCATTGCAGGCCGGAATTAAATTGATACGGATGGACTCACTTAGTGGCCGCAATTTGAGAAACCGCCAACGTAACGCCAAGACAAAACCGGCACCAGCGTAGTTCGCCGGCCTCAAACGGGTCCCATAGCATTCTTGGGTTCTGACTGCTGCATGATTGGGGAAGAACCGGGTACGGCTTTGCCTTCGTTCACCATCTGTGCACCGGGACGGTGATGGCGGGCGCTTCGACCGCGTCGCTCTTTTACCCAACGCGGGACGCACATTCTGAAGCCGTGCCACTCCACACCGTGCCTGCATCCGTCTTAAACTTTTTGGCCGACACCGACGTTGCACCGCCCACTGGTTGAGCCCGTTCGGGTCGAGTCCTCGACTACCATCGTCCCCCTCGCAGATCATTTCCGGTTTTGCATTTTCGGTTGCTCATTTTCATATCGCTCCTGATGCCCGCGCTCTCGCCGGCCGCGCAGGCGCAGCACCAGGGTGCCATCCGCATTGCCGCCGTCAAGTACGGAGGCGGTGGCGACTGGTACCAGGCGCAGACGCCGCTGCCGTCGTTCCTTTCCTTCGTGCGCGAGCATACGCTGATCGACATCGCACCCGAGGCCGACGTCGTCGAGCTGGCCAGCGAGAACCTGTTCACGTATCCGTTCATCGTGCTGTCGGGCCACGGCAACATCTCGCTCACCTCGCGCGAAGTCGAGTACCTGCGCACCTACCTCGAACGCGGCGGCTTCCTCTACATCGACGATGATTATGGCCTCGATCCGTACATCCGCCGCGAGCTTGGCCGCGTTTTGCCCGACCACGAACTGGTCGAGCTTCCCTTCTCCCATCCCATCTTCAGTCAGCAGTTCAACTTCCCCGGCGGGTTACCGAAGATCCACGAGCACGACGACGAGCCGCCGCAAGGCTTCGGCGTCTTCATCGACGACCGGCTCGCCGTATTCTACACGTACGAGACGAACCTGACCGACGGCTGGGAGCCCGCTGAGGTCCACGGAAACCCGGAGGCCGTCCGGCAGCGCGCGCTCGAGATGGGCACCAACATCCTTCAGTACGCACTTACCCATTGACGCAACCAC
>CAZKDQ010000368.1:0-2089 GCA_964551345.1 uncultured Rhodothermales bacterium | reverse complement strand
GAAGCTTGCTAAAGTAATCGACAGGCTGAAGCGTCTCTTCGTCCCGCTCCATCCCCAGGTGGCCGATGGCGGCTTCAGGGACGAAGCGGACGAATCCGTCGGCGAGTCCGAGGCCGGCTCGTAGAATCGGCACAACGATGACGCGCTGCGAAATAACATACCCCGATGTTGGTTCGAGCGGTGTATCGATTGTGATCTGAGACAATTCAAGGTCTCGCATGACCTCGTATGCCATCACAGCCGCGGCATCCGAGACTGTTTTTCGGAAGATCCCCGGCGGTGTCTCCTTGCGCCTGAGTATCGTGAGATCTCGCTTCAATAGCGGATGACTGACGATGCTGAGGTTGGGAAACTCCTTTGCTGAACGACTCATCGCTTCGCCGCCCCCTGCTTCTTTCTTTCCTTACCCGCTTTCTGCGGCTGGCTCAGCCACGGACGGCGGTCGAAGTAGCTGTTCGTAAGTTTGGCGACGGTGCCCGAAAGCAGGATAAGCGCCAAGATGTTCGGTAGTGTGACAAGCGAGAGCGCCACATCCCCCAGATCCCAGATCGTCGTAACGGCGAGGGTCGCGCCCACAAAGTGCATGGCGACGAATACCATCTTGAAGGGAAGTATCGCCTTGTCTCCCCACAAGTAGTTCGCGCATCGGTCTCCGTAGTAACTCCAGGATATCGCAGTGGAGATCGCGAAGAGGAAGACGCTCAGGATAACGATATACCGGCCTAACGCTCCAAGACCAATGACGCTCAGGCCCTTCTCAAACCCGAGTGTCGTCAGAGGCGAGCTGTTTCTAACGGCATCCCCATAGAGTACACGATGTTCGGTGCCGTCATCAGCAACGGCCACACTTCGCCCCGGAAATATCCGGCCTGTGAATGTCGTTTCCTGGTCGGCATCCATATAAAGCCGTTCCACCCCTACATTGTAAATGCCGAACTCGGGTTCGGCGGCCGAGGAGCGGGTCACGCGGCCGTCATCTACACGTAGCTCACCCGGTGCCGAGACGCGGCTGTAGCTTCCGGCATCGTCTTGAACGAGATACGCGATGTTCGGATTGTTAAGATCGATCCGCGTGGGAACGCGCTCTTGCCAGGCGCCCGTCACGATAATGACCAGGGCCGTGATCGTACATATCGCCAGCGTATCGATGAACGGCTCCAGCAACGCAACAGCGCCCTCTGATACCGGCTCATCCGTCTTCGCTGCCGAGTGAGCGATGGGTGCAGATCCTTGCCCGGCCTCGTTAGAAAAGAGGCCGCGCTGCACGCCGTACGTCAACGTGAAAATGAAGACGCCGGCACCGGTGCCGGCTACGCCCGCAGTCGGATTGAAAGCCTCGCGGAAGATGAGTAGCAAGCTCGGAAAGACGGCGTCATAGTGCAGGGCCAGCACCGCGATTCCGCCGGTAACGTACACGAGAGCCATTGCAGGCGCCAGCACGCCTGTGACCGCACCAATCCGCCGAATACCTCCGATGATGACGATGCCGACGAAGGTTGCCGTGATCAGGCCCGTGATCCAGGTCTCGATCCCAAAATTATCGGCCACCTGCGTCGCTACCGTGTTGGCTTGTACCGCGTTGCCGGTCATGAAGGAAGTGACCATCAACATGAACGCAAAGAAGACGGCCAGTGGCTTCCACTTTGGCCCGAGGCCTCGTTCGATGTAATACATCGGTCCGCCCGACACGGTGCCCTTCCAGGCTGAGACACCGTCGGCGGCGTCGACCGAGCGGTACTGCTGTGCCAAGGTTACCTCGGTGTACTTGGTGGCCATGCCGAGGATGGCCGTCATCCACATCCAGAAGATTGCGCCTGGCCCGCCGAGGTGTATGGCCATTGCCACACCGGCGATGTTTCCGATCCCGACCGTCGCCGAGAGGGCCGTGGTCAGCGCCTGAAAGTGCGACACGTCGCCTGGTTCGTCGGGATCATCATACCGTCCGGTGGCCACGGCGAAACCGTGCCCCAAGCGTCGGAACTGGATGAAGCGGAGCCGGAAGGTTAGAAAAATACCCGTGCCGACCAGGCCGATAACGAGTATGGGAGCGATGAACCGGTTAATCTCATCAATAACGAGACTATATAGC
>CAZKDQ010000367.1:0-2093 GCA_964551345.1 uncultured Rhodothermales bacterium | reverse complement strand
GCCTCGGCCTTCTGCGTCATCTGGAATTTCTTGCGCTCGTTGACGTCGAGGTGGCGCTTGCGAAGGCGAATCGATGACGGGGTGATCTCGATGAGCTCGTCTTCGCGGATGAACTCGATCGCTTCCTCGAGCGACATCCGGCGCGGCGGATTGAGCTTCTCGAACGAATCCGCGCTGGCCGCGCGCATGTTCGTCAGCTTCTTTTCTTTGGTGATGTTGACGTCGAGGTCGGCATCGCGGCTGTTCTCGCCGACGAGCATCCCGCTGTAAACATCCTCACCCGGACCGGCGAAAAGCTCTCCGCGCTCCTGCAGACTCAGAATCGCATAACCGGTCGCCTTGCCCTGGCGATCGGCGACGAGCGCGCCCGTTGACCGGTGCTTGATCTGCCCCGCCCACGGCCGAAACCGGTCGAACATATGCGTAAGGATGCCCGTGCCCTTGGTGTCGGTGAGGAACTCGGTGCGGTAGCCGATGAGGCCCCGCGCAGGGATGTCGAACTCGAGGCGCACGCGCCCGGAGCCGTGGTTCACCATCTTGGTCATCTGGCCCTTGCGCGTGCCGAGCTTCTCGATGATGACGCCCATGAACTCTTCGGCGACGTCGATCAGCGCCTTCTCAAACGGCTCGTGCTTCTTGCCGTCGACCTCCTTGATGATCACCTGCGGCATCCCGACGGAGAACTCGAAGCCCTCCCGCCGCATCTGCTCGATGAGGATCGCCATCTGGAGCTCGCCGCGGCCGAAGACGAGGAAGCGATCCGGTGAGTCGGTCTCTTCGATGCGAAGCGCAAGATTGGCCTCTCCTTCCTTCGCCAATCGATCCCTGAGATTGCGCGACGTGACGAACTTCCCATCACGCCCGGCGAAGGGAGAATCGTTGATCCGAAATTCCATCGAGAGCGTCGGCTCGTCGATGTGCAGTGGTGCCAGCGGCTGAGGGTTTTCTGCGTCGGAGAGACTCTCGCCCAGCCCTATGCCCGAGACGCCGGCGATGGCTACGACGTCGCCCGGCCCGGCGCTCGCGGATTCCACGCGGCTCAGCCCTTCGTAAGTAAAGAGCGCCGTGACGGATGCTTTCTCCGTCGTACCGTCGCGATGGCAGAGGCTGACGCGCTGCTTGTTCTTGAGCGTGCCCTGCATCACGCGACCAACGGCCACGGGGCCGAGGAAATTATCCGGCTGCACGTTGGTGACGAGCACCTGGAGCACGTCCTCCGGATCACCTTCCGG
Organism: uncultured Rhodothermales bacterium; assembly: GCA_964551345.1. Classification (GTDB taxonomy): domain Bacteria; phylum Bacteroidota; class Rhodothermia; order Rhodothermales; family CAZKDQ01; genus CAZKDQ01. The sequence continues at coordinate 861 of CAZKDQ010000367.1, read as the reverse complement.
GGCAGGAATATGCTGAAGGATTGTGTCGAAGAGCGGCGTCAGATCCGAGAGCGGCTGCCCGATGTCGGTCGTGCATTTGCCTTCCACTGCGACGGTGAAGAGGACGGGGAACTCGATCTGCTCCTCGGATGCGTCGAGATCGATGAAGAGGTCGTACACCTCGTTCAGCACTTCCTGCGGCCGCGCATCGCTGCGGTCGATCTTGTTGATGACGAGGATGGCCGGCAGCTCGAGGTCGAGCGCCTTTTGCAGCACGAATCGCGTTTGCGGAAGCGGCCCCTCGGCGGCATCCACGAGGAGCATCACGCCATCAACCATGCGCAGCGTCCGCTCGACCTCGCCGCCGAAGTCGGCGTGACCCGGCGTATCGACGATGTTGATCTTGAAGTCGCCGAAACGCACGGCCGTGTTCTTGGCCAGGATCGTGATGCCCTTCTCACGCTCCAGGTCCATCGAGTCCATGACCCGCTCGGCCACGTCCTGATTCTCGCGGAAGGTGCCACTGTGCCAGAGCATCGCGTCGACGAGGGTGGTCTTGCCGTGGTCGACGTGCGCGACGATGGCGATATTGCGGATGTGCTGCGGGGTCATAGCCGTTGGGTATTCTGAAGATAGCCCGTGCTAAATCGCAGCCGGCGACGGTGTTTCGGGTTCGTTGTTTCTTGGTGATGGATCGCCGCCGTCTGCAGGCACTTACGACAGGATCTCTCGCAGCACGACCGCCTGGTTGTGCTCCTCATCTTTCGCACCGTAGACGAGGGTCGTAGTGCCGCTTTTCGCGATCTTGCACAGTTCGTCGAGAGCAGAATTCTCCTGCAGCTCTTCGCGATAGCGCCGGCGGAATTCCTCCCACCGCTCTGC
>CAZKDQ010000366.1:0-2093 GCA_964551345.1 uncultured Rhodothermales bacterium | reverse complement strand
AAGATGTTCATCGCCGACAACAACGTCTATGGGGTGGACCTCAACCCGGTGGCCGTCGAGCTCGCCGAGGTCTCGCTCTGGCTCAACACCATCCATGCCGGCGGCTACGTGCCGTGGTTCGGCATGCAGCTCGCCACGGGCAACTCGCTCATCGGTGCGCGCAGGCAGGTCTTCCGGTCTGAGCTGCTGAAGAAGCGGTCCGGCAAGCCGCTCTGGCTGGACGAGGTGCCGGACCGCGTGATGCCGGGGGAGGAGCGCCCCGAGCAGACCGTTTACCACTTCCTGCTGCCGGATCGTGGGATGGCGGCCTACAACGACAAGGTGATCCGCCAGCTCGCGCCTGACGAGATCAAGGCGATGAAGGACTGGCGCAAGGACTTCACACGACCGTTTTCCGGAAGCGAGATCCGGAAGCTCGAACGCTTCAGCACCACCATCGACGCCCTCTGGAAGAAGCACGCCGAGCAGCAGAGGGATATTCGCCGCCGGACCACGGATGAGGTTGAGATCTTCGGTCGCCGCGAGAGCCAGCCGGCGGAGCAAGGCCAGAACGGATCTCGGCTGTCAGACGTCAGCTATCAGGCCTCGGGGTCGAGCGGCACCGGCTCCTCAACCGCTTCGAGCAGCCAGAACCCAACAACCAGACACCGACAGCCGACAACCACTCGCCACAAGGACCGCATCCTCAACCAGGAGCTCCTCTCGCGCGACGTCCGGCACTCCAGCCCGTACCGGCGGCTGAAGCTGGTAATGGATTACTGGTGCGCGCTCTGGTTCTGGCCGATCGAGAAGGCTCACCTTTTACCCACGCGCGAGGAGTTTCTCTTCGACCTCTCGCTGCTCATCGAGGGGAACGTACTGGAGACAGAGTTCGAGACCGAGGCGCACGAGCAGCTCGCGATGTTTCCGGACACGCGGCCGAAGCAGCTCTCGATGCAGCTGGCAGACGAGTTCGGGTTCGTGAACGTGGACCGGCTCTGCCGCGACATCCCGCGCCTCGCGCTCGTGCAGGAGCTCGCCCGGCACCACCGCTTCCACCACTGGGAGCTCGAGTTCGCCGATCTCTTCGCCTCACGCGGCGGATTCGACCTAGTGCTCGGAAACCCGCCGTGGGTGAAGGTTGAATGGAACGAGGGCGGATTGATGGGTGACCACGAACCGCTCTATGCGATCCGGAAACGTCGCGCATCCGATCTCGCGAAATTACGCGATGAGGTGATCGAGCGGTTCGACCTCCGCAGCATCTTCCTGGCCGAGTTCGAGGAGGCGGAAGCCACGCAGCAGTTCCTTAACGCCGGGCAGAACTACCCGGTGCTGAAGGGCCAGCAGACGAACCTTTACAAGTGCTTCCTGCCGCAGGCATGGCACGTCGGGCGACCGGAAGGCATCTCCGCCTTCCTCCATCCGGAAGGCATTTACGATGATCCGAAGGGCGGTGCGCTGCGCGAGGCGGTGTATCCACGGCTTCGGGCGCATTTCCAGTTCTGGAACGCGCTCTTTCTCTTTGCGGAGGTCCATGATCAGACGCGCTTCAGTGTCAACGTGTACGCGAACGATGAGACGAGGGAGGCTTCGTTCGCGAACATCTCCAATCTCTACAGTCCGCCGACCATCGATGCGTGTTTTGATTCGGATGGATCGGGCGCGGTGCCGGGCATCAAGGACGACGAGAACGACTGGAACCTGACCGGCCATCGCGACCGGATCGTTGAGGTGGATGACGAGGCGCTCGCGCTCTTTGCCACGCTCTACGATGACGAGGGAACGCCGCCGCGCCAGGCACGCCTGCCGGCTGTCCACTCACGGCAGATCGTGAACGTACTCCGAAAGTTTGCCGACCAGCCTCGGAGGCTGGGGGACTTAAAGGGAGAATACTTTTCGACTGTGATGTTCGATCAGACATACGCCGAACGCGACGGCACGATCAAAGTCCATAACCATTTCCCCCAATCACCTTCAGGCTGGGTGATCTCCGGTCCGCACTTCTTCGTCGGCACGCCGCTCTACAAGACGCCGCGCGACCCGTACACGTCGAACCAGTCGTACGACGAGATCGACCTGACGGCCATCCCGGACGACTACCTGCCGAGGAC
>CAZKDQ010000365.1:0-2104 GCA_964551345.1 uncultured Rhodothermales bacterium | reverse complement strand
GGTCTTTCATTTTGATGATCAACTACTTCCGCCGTTTGTTTATCACTGCCGCGTTGTTCATCGGCATTTTGGCGTTCAGCCTGGATTCGGCTGTCGCCCAGACGGCTGTCCGCGGTGCGGTTGTAGACGCCTCCGATGAATCTCCACTGCCCGGCGTGAACGTAGTTGCCACGCGCATGGCCTCGGACAGCACGCGCACAGGTGTCGCCACCAATGCCGGCGGCGCCTTCGATATGCGGCTCGCCGAGGGATCCTACCGCTTCAGCTTCAGCTTCGTCGGATATGTTTCGCTGGATCGGAACGTCGTGGTGCGCGGGGATTCGTTGGATCTGGGACGAATCGAGCTCCTGCCGGATGTCTTGATGCTCGGCGAGGCAATCGTCGAGGCGACGCAGGATCGCGTCGTGCTGCGTGGAGACACCGCCGTTTATAATGCCGATGCTTTCCGCGTCAACCCGGATGCCAGCGCGGAAGATCTCGTGCGGAAGATGCCGGGTGTCGTCGTGCAGGACGGGCAGGTACAGGCTCAGGGTGAGCAGGTGCGGCGCGTCCTCGTCGATGGCGAAGAGTTTTTTGGGGATGATCCCACGGCTGCACTTCGAAATCTGCCTTCCGAGATCATCCAGGAAATCGAAGTCTACGATCGGCAGAGCGACCAGGCGCGGTTCACCGGTTTTGATGACGGCGATAGCGAGAAGACCATCAACATCGTCACGCGGCCCGGCATGCAGACAGGTCAGTTTGGCCGCGTCTTCGGCGGATATGGTAGCGATGATCGGTACGCCGGCGGCGCCGCCATCAACATTTTTGACGGATCACGTCGGATTTCCCTTATCGGCCTCACCAACAACGTCAATCAGCAGAACTTCGCCAGTGAGGATCTCATGGGCGTGCTCGGCGGCGGCGATCGCGGATCGCGTCGCGGTGGCGGCATGCGCGGAATGCGAGGCGGCGGTATGCGAGGTGGAGGCCCCGGAGGCGCTAACCCGCGCGACTACCTTGTCGGTGAACAGGGCGGCCTCAACAACACCAACTCACTCGGCATCAACTACAATGATCGCTGGGGAAAGAGCGTCCGCGTAAACGGCAGCTACTTCTTCAACCGCACGGGCAACCAGACCGACGCCCGGCTCGACCGCGAATACCTCGTGGGCGATTCTGAGAACCAGTTTTACTCTGAAACCAATCAGGCTGAAGGCGCCAATGCCAACCATCGCCTCAATGCGCGTATCGAGGCCACGCTGTCTGAGCGCACTGAACTGACGATCACGCCGCGTTTGAGCCTGCAGACGAGCGATGCTACGAGCAACAGCTTCGGCGTGAGTCTCCTCGATGACGGCGCGCCGATAAGTCGGTTTGATAACCGCTCCATGAGCGATGACCTCGGATATTCGGCCGCCACAAACCTGCTGCTGCGTCATCGCCTTTCGAAGCCGGGCCGCACATTGTCGGCGCGGATCGGGATCGACTTCGACGGCCGCAATAGCGAGAGCGATCAGTCCGTGAACTACACCAGCTTCGTCGATGACATGCTGGATGACGGCACGGAGTCGTATAATCGCGAAATCGACAGCGACGGAACCGGACGAGGTGTTTCGGCCAACCTCTCCTATACGGAGCCGGTTGGTGAACGGAGCGTAGTTCAGCTCACCTACGCGCCGTCGTTTTCGCGCAACGTCGATGATCAGGAAGGATTCCGCTTCGACCCGCAGAGCGGCGATCTGATTGGTATCGACTCGCTCTTCACCAGCTTCTCCGAACGCAACTCGATGGTGCATCGAGGCGGCGTGAGCTATCGTCTGCGCGGCGAACGGTTCAACATCTCTGCCGGCGTTGATCTTCAGAACGAACACCTTGAGTACGATCAGGCCGGGCCGCGTCCGTTTGATGTCCGGCGTTCGTACTTCTCGGTACTTCCGTCGGCGAACCTCCGGTACTCGATCACGGACCAGGCAAACATCCAACTCTTCTACCGATCCTCCACATCCACGCCGGGCGTTCGCCAGCTCCGCGATATCATCGACGACTCGAACCCGCTCTTCGTCACGAGCGGCAATCCGGACCTGCGCCCGAGCACATCTCATCGGCTCAACCTCCGCTTCCG
>CAZKDQ010000364.1:0-2105 GCA_964551345.1 uncultured Rhodothermales bacterium | reverse complement strand
TGAGCTTCGACCTGGAGTACATCCGGCGGGAATCGGCGATGGAGGACCTGCGGATCCTGCTGAAGACCGTTCCGGTGATGCTGTTTCGAAAGGGAGCGCTGTAGGAGGAGTCAGCAGCGCTCTCGGTATCAAGCTAGCGCTGAGCCCGTCTGATCAATCGATCAGGCGGGCTCGCTAGTTATCGAATTCCGAGACTCGGCAATCGACTATCAGTCTCTGAACTCGACCTGTGCCCTTCCGCCGTCATGGTGAACCGGAAAGCTAGTTGGCTGGGACGAACAGCTGGTTCGGGCCGTCGTATACCACACCGTCATGACGATATCCATGCGCGGCAAACCATGGTTCCAGGTCTGACATACGCCCCTCGATCAGCACCTTCGGATGGTCACGCTCCAGAATAGTCTCAGCCCCTTCGAGTACCTCGAGGTCGAATCCTTCCGCGTCCACCTTGATCAAGGTGATCCGACGAGGCAGCTGTAGGATATCGAGACGGGCGCAGAGTACGCTGAGTGGAGCGTTCTCTGCTATCTGTGCTTGATAATAGTTGGGTTGGCCGGCTTCGGAGGGAATAGCCATACACGCCAGATCCGTTGTACGGCCGCAGGCGAGGTTCAGTAAGGTGATGTTCGGATAGGGCGCCCGCCGGGAGTTGCTGCACAATAATTCGAACGTCTGCGGGACCGGCTCGATAGCGAAAACGCGACCGCCTGGACCCACGAGCTCCGAAAGCTTCAACGTGTAATGCCCCACGTTGGCGCCAACGTCGATCACCCAGTCACCCGCGGAAACCAACTGATCCAGTCGAGCGAAGTATGGGTCTACGTCATCCTTGAACACATGCCTTCGGATCTGCCATCCAAAACGTGCGCGTCGAATTTCCAGCTGAATGGACGTGGGGAGGCGCGAGGCGATGGCCCGAAGGGTGTCGTTCATACTGGGCGGAGACTGGGTGATCCTGCCATGGGCCAGCGCGCAGGTGCTCCGGCCCGCTACTTCACTTCGGATTGTCCGCTCGGCAGAAATAGATCCGAAGTCAGGAGGATCTAGCCACCCGCGTTAGCGACATCCGCCAAGGCCTACGGACGGCGTAACTGAGTGGCCGCACATTCATCCACCTGAGCATGATCAACAACTGCGAACAGCCGGCACCCACTGACATACCAAAGATATACTTCCGGAGATCACATCGGCGCAATCACCTCTCGCCGCGTCGGTTCCCAGAGCGGATTACCCTTTCCTTGCAGCGCTCGAACCCCTGCGTGAATGGCAGCCGCATTACTGGCCAGGGCAAAGGCGGGGATCGAAAGGAATCGTGGTAACTCGGCGCGGCTGGAGAGAAGGATTCCAGTGACGCCGAAACTTGCGACGAGGAGCGATAAGAGCAGCGTTGCGGCCGCTAGACCATAGTGCGGCGTCAGGAGCGCCAACCCGATCAGCCCCAGCGGCGCGGCCAAGGGCAGTACCCAGCGGCAGACCTTGTGGCTGAACAGCATCCAGGCGAACACGCCGTACCGCGCAGGGCTGAGCAGCGCGCGCTTAAACCAGAGCGTCTCCATGCCGCGCGTCATCGTGCGGACCTTGCGACGGTACTCCGAGCGGAGCGAACCGGTGCGTGGGACCAGGCAGGTTGCCTCATCCACCGATACGGCGCGATAGCCATGCTCACGGGCCACGATCGCGGCAGCGAAATCCCGACTGACATGTTCCGGCAACGGCTTCCGGTGCAGGTGAGTACGAATGGCGTAGAAGCAGCCGGACGCGCCGACGATCCCATCGAGTCGGGTTTCCAGGCGCCGGATCCACATCTCATATCCAACGTAGCCACTCTCGCCCACGTTCTCAGCGGTGTCTGGCGCGGCGACGCTGATGTCGCGGCCAGATGCCAGCCCTACCTCGGGATCTGTAAAATGAGCGATTAGTGGCTTAACGGCATCGGGTGCGATTCGCACCGAAGCATCCGTGTTGATCACGATCTCGCCCGTCAGGTGAGCCGCGGCGGCGTTTTCGGCGGCGCCCTTACCTCGCCGCTCCTCGACGCGCAGGAGCTGCACGCCTCGTGACGCGTACTCAGCGACGATCTCATCGGTGCGATCGGTCGATGCGTC
>CAZKDQ010000363.1:0-2110 GCA_964551345.1 uncultured Rhodothermales bacterium | reverse complement strand
CCACCCTTACCCCGACCGTCCCTCCTCGAGGAGTTCATCGAGGCGTTCGAAGAAGCCGTTGATGCGCCGCTTGTTGGTGCCGCCGTCCCAGAACGTCGTGCGGCTGGCGCTGCGGATGTAGAGCTGCGTTCCGCCGTCGAGTGGGCGGAGGGCGATGTTGACGTCGTCGAGGAAGAAGAAGACGCGAAAGGCGGCCGTCAGGCGTAGCGATTCTTCGTCGACGTTGAGGTCTACCGGCGTCATCCGGTTGATCGCTCGGCGCACCGTCGCGAAAAGGTGCTCGGCCTCGTGCGGGTACGCGCGCTCCTCGTAAGCGCAACGCTGCGAATCCTCACACTCCGGCAGCGGTCCGTCAAGTGCTTCCTGACCGGATGCCGGCAACACGGCGATCCACGCGCAGAAGAGCAACGGCGCAAGGATCCGCATGACGATGATGATCAGTACGAGGCAGGCTGCATCTGCTGCAGCGCGCGCTCATCGTTGTACTTCGACGGGCACTTCACGAGGATGTGCGAGGCGTGAAAGACATCACCACGCATCTTGCCCTCGATCACGAGCCGTTCCGCATCGTCGAAGTTGGCAGGCTTCGGATTCGGATACTCAACGCGCATGATATTTCCCGCTTCGTCCTGCATCCAGAACGAAAAGACATTGCTGTCGCGGTCGTAACTCACGTCGCGATCCGGCATCCACATGCCAATGACGTGCGCGCTGGTTCCGGCGGCTTCGGCATCCGCGAAGCTCATATAGCCGCCGACCTGGCTTCCGAAGTTGAGGAGGAGGACGGAAGCGAAGGCGATCATCGCTACGACGCCGATGAGGGTCTTGGGCTTCATGTTCTAACTCGCAGTATCAGGAGTGAAGAGGTTCATCTTCGGTTGCAGGCAGGGCATTTTCAAGCCGGTCGAGCCGCCGATCCGTTCGCATGATTAACGCCGCGATCCCGATCCATATGATAAGGACGACAGCAAGCACGACGAACAGTTTGTCTTCCGCCAGCATCACCCGCTCAAGGCCGACCGGTTCTTGCGTCGGAATTTCCGATTGTGACCAGACGTCATCGTACGGACCATCGGCGCCGTCCTGGACGAGCCTTGTTGGTCCGTCGGCCGACAGTAAGATATTGAAATCGTATGACATCGAAAGTGGGTGGATTCGATTCGCGATCAGAATCTTTCGTGGCGCAGGGTGAGCAGCGCCGCGCGGACGCGCTGGGTGTAGATGACCCAGAACAGGCCGATGAAGCCCATTACGGCCGGATAAAAGACGATGCGCATGATCGGATGCGTGATGTCGCTGAAGGCGGGGTTGCCCTCGGCGCCCGGGTGCAGGCTCTCGAATTGCCGGGGCAGCACGTAAAGCAGGAACGGCATCGTTACCGTTGCGAAGAGCAGATAAACCGCCGAGATGCGGCCACGCTTGCGCGGGTCATCGATGCTGGAGCGTAGGACGAAGTACGCGCCGAAGATGAGGAGCTGCCCCGCGGCCATGGTCTGCTTTGGGTCGAAGTTCCACCAGATGTCCGTTCCCACGTACCAGGTGAAGCGTGCCCAGACGATGCCTGTCACGAGGCCGAGCACACCGAAGACGGCGCCGACTTTCGCCGCCTCATCCGATCGAATGTCGTGTATCGGGTTGGATGTACCGAGGTAGCGCAGCGCGTGCCAGGCGGCAAGGAAGAACGCCGCCATCATCGTGAACCACATCGGGACGTGGAAATACAGGTTCCGCGCAGTGTGCTCGAGGATGTTGATGCGAGGGATCCGCAGCAGAAAGCCGCCGAGAATCACCAGCGTCATCCAGCCCAGCACGATGTTGCGCACGATGCGGTAGGTGCGCACGGACGGCCGGAGGTGGGTCTGGTCCTGAACGGTGGTCGCCATCGGATCTTCAGTCGTTCCAGACAAAATCGAAAAGCACAATGGATGCTGAGATCACGACGCCGGCATAGCTCGTCAGGATTATGACTTCATCCCGCGCCGCTGCCCAGCCGGTACCATCGAGGGCACTCACGGTTGCACCGACGATTGCTAACAATAGAGGAATTAGAAGCGGGAAAAGCAGCACGGGCAGCAGCGGTCCGCGGGTGGCTGCGCGGGCGATGATGGCT
>CAZKDQ010000362.1:0-2116 GCA_964551345.1 uncultured Rhodothermales bacterium | reverse complement strand
TAGTTACACAACTTGAGCCCCGCGCCGCCACCGCACAGCGCACATCAGTGGCTGCGGCGAGCATGCGTCCGCAGGATGTAATTCTGGGAAACCGGGCTCGCGGGTCGCTCATCTCCACAGTCGTGCGCCGGGACGCCGATGGTTTCCGCCTCCGCCCACGGCTCTCGAGCCGCTCACTTCGGACGCACGAGCGGAGGCCCTGCTCAACCCGAAACGACGTACCTCAGCATCACCACGCCGCCTTCGAACGTGCGGCTGTCGGCGAACTCTAAGCCGAGGCGGAGGTCCGGCGGAAACATCGGCTTGCCGCCGCCGAGGACGACGGGATGGACGTACAGCCGGACCTCGTCGACGAGGCCCAACCGCAGGAACGACGCCGCCAGCGAGGCGCCGCCGATGTCCATGTCGCCGCCGGGCTGCGCCTTCAGCTCGAGGATCTCCTCCCGGATAACCTCGCGTTTCAGCGTTGAGTTGAAGTCGACCGACTCCAGGCTCGTCGAGAACACGATCTTCGGCAGCTTCATCCACAGGCGGGCGAACTCGAGCTCCACCGGCTCCGCGTTCGGGTTGTCCGCGGCCGTTGGCCAGTACCCCGCCATGTTCTCGTAGAGCCTCCGGCCGTAGAGCGACGTGTCGATCTCGCCGGTCAGGTACTGGTCGTTGAAGTGCTGGTGGAGCTCCTCGCTGGGCACCGACCAGTCGAGGCGGCCGTCGGCGTCCTCAATGTAGCCGTCGAGCGAGACGCTGAGCGCGTAGATGATCTTCCTCATGCCACCTCGCGTGCTGCGCCGGCGTAGACGCGCTCGAGCTCGGCGATGTCCATCTTCTTCATCCCGAGGAAGGACGCCGTGACGCGGCCCACGCGCTCACCGTCGGGATCCTGCAGCATCTCGTAGAGCCGCTCCGGAACGATCTGCCACGAGACGCCGAAGCGATCCGCGAGCCAGCCGCACTCCTGCGCTTGCGGATCGCCGTCTTTGGAGAGCTTCTCCCAGAAGTGGTCGATCTCCTGCTGCGAGCGGCACCGGACGATCAGCGAGACGCCCGGGCTGAAGCCGAACGCGTGCTCGCCGGGGCCGTCCATCGCCATAAACACGTCGCCGGCGAGCGAGAACTGCGCGTGCTTGACGGTGCCCTCCGGCCCGGGCTCGCCCGCCTCGTAGCGGAGGACGCCAATTACTTCCGACTCGGGGAAGACGGACGTGTAAAGCTCGACGGCTTCTTCGGCCCGCCCGAACTGATCGCCGACGAACAGAAAGCTGGGCGCGATCTTCTGCCCGACGTCGTCGATGTTGCCGAGCGAGAGCTGCCACGTCATCCCGAAGCGGTCCTGCAGCCAGCCGTAGCGCTCGCTCCAGTCGTAGGCATCGAGCGGCATCATCACCGTTCCGTTCTCGGCGAGGCGCTGCCAGAGTTCGTCGATTTCGTCGCGGCGCTCGCACGTCACAAAAAGCGAGACGGCGGGCGTGATGGTGAAGAGCGGGCCACCGTTGAGCGCCACCATCCGGAAGCCGGCGATCTCGAAGTCGACCGTTGATACCGAGCCGGGCGCCTGCCCGTGGATCTCGGAGCCGACTTCGTGAAAGCGCATCACATTGGTGATCCGCGAGCCGTCGAAGAGGGATGTGTAGAAGGTGGCGGCCTCCTCGGCCCGGCCGTCCAGCCACAGGTTGGGAATGATTTTTTGTGTCATGTCGTTGCTCGTTCGAGTGTGGTGAGCTTCTGTAAGACAGTCGAACGAGGGCCAGGGAAATCGACATACGCCCGACGGTTTTCTCTGCGTCCGAAGGGCGGACACACGAGCGTCAGGTGGGGAGCGGGGCCATCACCGTCCCGGCGCACCGCGGTGAACGCCGGCGGGGCCGCACCCGGTTTCCCCCAAAAAAGCCACGTTATGAAGCGACTGAACGGACGGCTCGGAGAAATGAGCGGACGGCTCGGTGAAACGCGCGAACGGCTACCGGGGCGTTTTTAGCGGTTTAATGGAGTGCCCGCCAGGTAGACCGCTTCGATCTCTCGGAGGTTGCGGATGTCCTGCATGGGGTCGGCGGTGGTGACGACGAAGTCGGCCCAGGCGCCCGGTGTGAGCACGCCGACGCCTTGCAGCTGCATGCAG
>CAZKDQ010000361.1:0-2119 GCA_964551345.1 uncultured Rhodothermales bacterium | reverse complement strand
GATGCCGACTTCCTCGATATCGCGGCATCGGTGCTGAGCACAGGCCGTAACTCTCGCCTCTACCGCCGCCTCGTCCACGAGGAGGAGCTTGCCACGAGTGTCTTCGCGTATAACCAGGCGGGTGAGATTGCCGGGCTCTTTAACGTGGTTGCAACCGCGCGGCCGGGTGTTGACTTGAGGGAATTGGAGCGCGTGCTCGACGAAGAGCTGGCTCGTTTTCTCGATGAAGGTCCGACGGAGGAAGAACTCGAGCTGACGCGCGCGCGGCAGCGGGCGAGCTTCGTCCGCGGGGTGGAGCGCATTGGTGGCTTCGGTGGGAAGTCGGATATCCTCGCGATGAACGCCGTCTACGCCGGCGACCCCTCGTTCTACCGTTTTACGATGGCGCGTAAGCTGAACGCGACGGCCAACCAGGTCCACGATGCGGCCCGCAACTGGCTTTCCGACGGTGTTCACGTGATTGAAGTGCGGCCGTATCCGCAGCTTCAGGCAACTGGGTCAGGCGTGGATCGCTCGCAGCTTCCCGATGCCGGCGCGCCGTCCGCCGCCGACTTCCCCGACATCCAGGAGACGACGCTCTCCAATGGCATGAAGGTGGTGCTGGCCGAGCGCGCTACCGTGCCGCTGGTCGAGATGCGGCTGCTGGTGGATGCCGGCTACGCCGCCGATCAGTTCGCCACGCCCGGCACGGCTGCGCTGACGATGGAGATGCTCGACGAGGGCACGGAGAACTACACCGGCTTCGAGATCAGCGAGCGGCTCGATTTGCTGGGCGCACAGCTTAGTTCGTCGGCCGGACTCGACGTGGCCACCGTTCGCATGTCTGCGCTGAAGGACAACCTCGACGAGTCGATCGATCTCTTTGCGGAGGTCGTCCTGAGGCCGGCGTTTGGTGCGGCAGACTTCGAGCGGTTGCAGCGACAGCAGCTGGCACAGATCCAGCAGGAGAAGTCGCAGCCGCTTACGATGGGTCTGCGCGTCTTGCCGGGTCTAATCTACGGCGAAGGTCACGCCTACTCGCTCCCGTACACCGGCTCAGGTTATGAGCACACGGTGGCCGCGCTGACGCGGGATGATCTGGTGAACTTCCACCAGACCTGGTTCCGGCCGAACAATTCGGTGCTGGTCGTGGCGGGAGATATTACGCTCAACGAGATCGTGCCGATGCTGGAGGCGCAGTTTGCCGGCTGGCAGCGCGGCGATGTCCCGCAGAAGAATGTCGGCGCTCCGGCCGGCGTAGACCGGCCTATCGTGTATGTGATGGACCGACCCGGCGCGCAGCAGAGTATCATCTTTGCGGCGAATGCGGCGCCGCCGAAGTCGAATCCGCACGAGACGGCTATTGAGGCGTTCAACCGCGTGCTGGGCGGTTCGTTTACGTCGCGCATCAACATGAACCTGCGCGAGGACAAGGGTTGGAGCTATGGCGCCCGGTCGCTGGTGCTCGACGCCGCGGGTCCGCGCTTCTTCCTGGCCTACGCACCCGTGCAGAGCGATAAGACGGCGGAGTCCGTCGCCGAGATGCACCGCGAGCTCACCGAAGTTCTGGGAGACCGGCCGCTCTCGACCGACGAGCTCTCGCGCGCACAGAGCGGATTAACGTTGACGCTTCCCGGCCGCTGGGAGACGCTCACCTCCGTGGCCGGCTCGGTGACGGAAATCGTGCAGTACGACCTTCCGCACGATTACTACGACACATACGAGCAGGCCGTCCGCTCGTTGACGCTGAATGATGTACATGCGGCGGGTCCACAGTTTGTGCGCCCCGACAACCTCGTGTGGGTGGTGGTCGGCGATCGCGCCCTGGTCGAGCAAGGGCTGCGCGACCTCGGCATCGGCGACATCCGCTATATTGACGGAGACGGAATGCCGATTACGGCGGCGAACTGATCCGTAAAGATCAACGGCTTAACGGCCGGCTCATGAACGTGGGCCGGCCGTTGTCGTATCAAGGCGCATGGCCGACAAAACGACTGAATGCCCATCCTGCGCGCTCCCGATCGATCCGAAGGTCGACGAGTGCCCTTACTGCGGCTACGAACTGCCGAAGCAACGCAACAGCGTCATTGTCGCAGCGATCGCGTTCGTGCTGCTGATGATTCTGTGGGCGGTGTTTTGA
>CAZKDQ010000360.1:0-2129 GCA_964551345.1 uncultured Rhodothermales bacterium | reverse complement strand
TCGGCATCATCAGATGAAATCGTGCTCTGGTTCTCGGCCCACCAACCCGCAAGAGTGTCGTTGTCGTGCGTGCCTGTGTAGGCAATCAGGTTGCGCTTGAAGTTGTGGGGCAGGAAGGTGGATGTCGGCCCGGAGTCAAAGCCGAACTGAAGCACAGCCATCCCGGGGAAGCCGAAATGCCGCATCAACTCACGTACGCTGTCGGTGATGATCCCGAGGTCTTCGGCGACAACCGGTAGCTTGCCGAGCTGCCGCTTCATGCTGTCGAAGAAATCCTTCCCCGGCCCATCTACCCATTGCCCGTGGATCGCCGTGTCTTCCTCAGCGGGAATTTCCCAGTAGGCGTCGAATGCGCGGAAGTGATCGAGACGAACGATGTCGACGCGCTCAAGGATTTTTGAGAGACGGCGGCGCCACCAGGCGTAGTCGTTCTCGCGCATCACGTCCCAGCGGTAAAGCGGATTGCCCCAGCGCTGACCGGTCTCGCTGAAGTAATCCGGTGGAACGCCTGAAACTACAGTCGGCCGGAAGTCCTCGTCGAGGTGATATAACTCAGGGTGCGACCATACGTCGGCACTGTCGAGTGCGACGTAGATCGGGAGATCGCCGAAAATCTTGATGCCGCGCTCGTTGCTGAAGCGCTTCAGCGCCGTCCATTGCTCATGGAAGAGGTACTGCCAGAAGACATGCCGTTGAATCACAGATGCCAGCGCGTCTCGATATTCCGCCATCGCCTCTGGATCGCGTCGAACGAGAGGCTCCGGCCACTCCGTCCATGAACGCCCATCAAAATGCTCCTTGAGCGCCATAAAGAGCGCGTAATCGTCCAGCCAGTCCGAGTTCGCGCGGTGATAAAGCTCGAAAGCATCTTCATCCACGTCACCCGTACCGGCCTGGAAACGCTCGTGTGCCCGCGATAACACCTGAAGCTTCAGCGGGATCAGGCTCTCGAAATCCACATGATCCTCTGGCAGCTTGCCGAGCGGCGCAGCTTCCTGCGTAGTGACCAGGCCGCGATCGATAAGCCCATCGATGCTAATCAGAAGCGGATTCGCGGCGAAGGTAGACGGACTGGAGTAGGGCGAATTGCCAAGGCCGGTGGGCACCAGCGGCAGCACCTGCCATATCTGCTGCCGGGCCTCCGCCAGAAATTCCACAAAACGATACGCCTCCGGACCGAGGTCGCCGATGCCGTAATCGCTCGGGAGAGACGTGATGTGCAGCAGTAGTCCGCTGGAGCGTGGCAGATCCATATACTGATGACGTGGCAGGCTAAAAAGGAGCAGCCGAAGTTAGTGTACGAGGACGGGACGTAGGCAGCGCCCGTCGGTATATTTCTTCAGAAGCGCTTCGATTCGCGGCGCGTTCATTCGATGTAGCGAGAGGAACGGGCCCTGGTCGGCATCGTTCACGCGTGTCTGTATCAGTACAATTTGGCTCGATGAGATGAGCAAGCACGGAAGAGTTCTGGTTGCGATGAGCGGCGGCGTTGATTCCTCGACGGCGGCGGTGATGCTCAAGGAACGCGGCTACGACGTTGTCGGCATCACGATGAAGACGTGGGATTATACGTCCAGCGGCGGGCGCAATGGCAAAGAAGTTGGATGCTGCTCGCTCGAATCGATGAACGATGCTCGGTCGGTGGCGCTGAAGTATGATTTCCCGCACTTCATCGTGGACATCCGCGAGGAGTTTGGCGATTGGGTGATCGAGCGCTTCACGGAGGAGTACATGGCGGGCCGCACTCCGAACCCGTGCGTACTGTGCAACACGCATATCAAGTGGGCCGCTTTGATGCGCCGCGCGGAGAATCTCGACTGCGAGTTCATCGCAACCGGCCACTACGCGCGCCTGCGTCTCGATGAGACGCTCGACCGGTATGTGTTGATGAAGGGAAGCGACAACGCCAAGGACCAGAGTTATGCGCTATGGGGTCTTCCGCAGGAGCACCTTGCGCGGTCGATCTTTCCACTGGGTGTTTACACGAAACCGGAAATCCGTGAGATGGCGATGCAGCTCGGCCTCACGCGTGTTGCGGATAAGCCCGATTCGTATGAGATCTGCTTCATCCCTGATAATGATTACCGCCGGTTCCTGAAGGATCGGGTTGATGGACTGGAGGAGCAGGT
>CAZKDQ010000359.1:0-2141 GCA_964551345.1 uncultured Rhodothermales bacterium | reverse complement strand
GATCGAGAGCTACGGCGTGGTCGGCGGCGGTAGTCGAGAGGTCGCCGGTGCGCTGCCCATCCTCGAGAATCAGGACGCGGTCCCCCGAGAGACCTCGAATGACGGGATGCGAAGCAACAGGTCCGTTGTACTGCTGAGCGAGACCGGGAAGACGCGCGATCGATGCGGCGAGGCTAGTCTCCAGGTTGCGCTGCAATTCAGCGCCTGACATCACAGCCGTCGGCTGATACGTGTCTGCCACACCGCGCTCACGGCCCGTGCCGGTCACTACGACGTCCTGCAGTTCCAGCACCGACGCTTCGAGCTCGATCGTGATGTCGAGCGATTCATTGGCAACGGGAATGACCTGCTCCTCTGCCGGCGCGTAACCGAGAAACTGGACCGCGACCGTGAGGCGGCGAATCGGCACGTCCTCGAATACGAAATGCCCGGATGGATCGGTCACACGGGCACGTCCGATTTCCCTCAGACGGACGGCGGCCCCCGGTAGCGGCTCGCGGGTTTCGGAATCTATGACCCGCCCGGTGAGAATTCCTCGTTCATCATCAGGGTCATGCGTGATGAACGGATCGGATAATCCTGCCAGAATGATGGCTATCAACAGGAACGGCATGCAAACGAATGTCTACGGGGATTGCGGCCGATATCGGCCGACGATCGATACTAAAGACAGGGAGGGAGGGGTGAGCGCAGGCTCAAATCACGCGGCAGGAGGCGCGCGTGCAGGAAGGGAAGTGTACCAGTCGTGCGAGAGCTCGTGGGCGAACGCGCTGATAAGCGTGCTCTCCGGAAGCCGGATGATTGATTCCGGCAAATGCGTCATCGGGGCTGCCGCCTTCGCATGACAGACGATGCACCCGAGTGCGGGGGCAACTTCGATCTGTTCTACGAGCGATGCCTCGGCAGGCGGACCGTCAACGTTTCCACCGCCGTGGGGGTGGAAGGTGTGATGCACCACAGGCACGAGAACCGTCCCGACCACAAAGGTCAAGAGGAGGAGCCATGCTGATCGCTTGATCGTTGCGGAAACGTGCATCACTGAATCATTAGAAATTCCTCTCGCAATACGTTGGGGTGCACATACCGTTCCATCATCATGCCCCACCTCCGCCTGCCCTCAGTCGCAGATTCCGCAGTAGAAACGGTTTCGAATGCCACCGCAAGGCACTTTGCGTTCAGACCGATACGATCTCGTGAGCCGTGGGTCAAGGCTGCCATCGCCCAGGTATATTCACCTCCACACAACCAATAATGGGATGATCGTGAACGAGCGCTGGAAGAAGATACTTGGCCTTCTCGGGTGGCTGGTGATCACGGGGCTGGTCGCTGCTTTTGGGAGTCAGTTCGAGTCCGGTCCCTGGTACGATGCACTGGAGAAGCCGTCATGGACGCCGCCCTCGTGGTTATTCGGACCCGTGTGGACCGTCCTGTACATCCTGATGGCTGTCGCCGCGTGGCTCGTCTGGAGCAAGCATCGTTCCGAGGGTGCGCCTCTGGCTCTCGGGTTGTACATCGTCCACCTCCTTTTCAACGGAGCCTGGTCGTGGATCTTCTTTGGCCTTGAGATGCCCGGCCTCGCGCTGCTCGACATCATCGTCTTGTGGGTGATGATCGTGGTGCTGATCGTGCTCTTCTATCGCTACAGGCCGATGGCCGGATGGCTGCTGATCCCTTACCTGCTCTGGGTCAGCTACGCAACGGCACTGAACTTGGCGATCTGGTCGATGAACACGTGAGAACGGATCGGGCTCAATCATCCTACAAATGAGCGCCCCGCCGAATCTCATCCGGACGGGGCGCTCAAGTATCGTATGATAGCGTGTGTTACAGGCGAGCCACTGGTGCGCCCGCTGTGTTCGCGATAAGAACCGCCATCATCTCAACACGCGCAGCTTCCATCTCATCCGCCTCGACGTTCTTGCGGAGATACCGTCGTCCTTCCGCAGAATCAATGGATTGGAGCGCGGCGACGGCGAGAGCGCGCCGCTGAGGATCGTCGCATGACTTGTGATAGGCGATGATGGCTGCGACGCCGTGGCTGAGATCCACCCGATGGCGGTAAAGCGTGCTCATCGCGATCGCGTTCTTCATCTGTGCGAGCTTCACGTCTTCGATGTCGGAAGTCAGTGAGGTTGCGACCT
>CAZKDQ010000358.1:0-2156 GCA_964551345.1 uncultured Rhodothermales bacterium | reverse complement strand
TCCTCAAGGCTGGCGCGTGCTACGTTCGTAAGCGCTTGATCTCCATCTTCTTGGAGGTGCCGCTCGCCACGCTGCCCTCGGCGATGTTCTGCACGCCGGACCGTGCGGCCTGCACCATCTGATCGTGGGTGCGGCTGCGCCGGTCGATGTAGCGATCGCAGAACCGGACGGTGAGGTCGTAGACCAGCTGCGCCACGACAAAGCTCTTCAGGCTCCGGTAGCCGCCGTGCGGCGGGAGGAGGGGCTCGTCGGCTTTGGGGCGGTGGGCGCTATGGTGCGAGCGGGGCATTAGAAGTTACCCGGTGCCGAGCCACGCCCCGCCGAATACAGCAGGCGCTCGAACTGCCCCTGGGCGTTGTACTCGACGGTGGATTCGTGGACGGATGTCATTGCTCGCGGCTATTCGGTGTATAGGGCTCTATTTTCCTTGCAATGGTCCCGGACGACGTCAACCCACGAGTCGTACCAGTACCATGATCCTTCCACCGTCACGCCGTAACCCTTTGAATTGTCCTTCGCCTTGAGAGACTTCCACAACTGAGTATGCTGATGCATACCAAACTTCGGGAAGCCCTCATCCTTCATCATCTGAACGACTGTGCTCGGTCGATGCTTGCTGCGCTCTGTCTCCTTGATAAGTGCATACTTCGCGTTCACATCCTCTGCGAGTTTCGAGTCGGATCGTACAAACTCAATAACCTCGTCCGCTTGTCCCTTGCGATTCGCGGTTTTCGCCACAAATAGCACTCGATACGCGAATTTGGGATTATTGAAGTCCTCCTCGGAAAGCTCCAACTCGAACCCTTTGATGAACGACTGGATATGCGCCGGCAGTGACTCTGAGGCTGCGAGTTGATCTGCGTGATCTCTACTGATGGACGAGAACTGAAGGCTAAACGCCAAGTGCTTGTCAATCCCGTGTTCGTCGCCAAAGTGTCTCTTAATATGCTCATTGTAGTTCAGACAACACGCTTGAAACTTGGCACTTAGG
Organism: uncultured Rhodothermales bacterium; assembly: GCA_964551345.1. GTDB lineage: Bacteria > Bacteroidota > Rhodothermia > Rhodothermales > CAZKDQ01 > CAZKDQ01. Next base: position 1,165 of record CAZKDQ010000358.1, on the reverse strand, counting down.
GAGGAATCGATGCGCGAGGTCATCTGATGTTCGATCTCGTGCCTGATCCCGATCAGAAAGCGAAGGTTCAGAGCCGCCTCTTTTTCCACGGGCGAGTGTTTTGAGTTGAGGCACTGCTCAAGCTCCCAGTGCTTGAATGCTCCATGCTTTGTCCGATCGAAGCGGCGTCGTGTACCAGCTTTGCGGAAATATCGGTACTCGATCTTGTTCTTTCGGAAGTATGCATGCAGCAGATAGGTCCAACTGATGTTCATCAGGACGATGAATATTTCTGACTTAAAGGATATTGTCGGACTATTGAAGATCTGAACCGCGGCCAGTGCCGCCTCTCGTGACTTCTGAAGAAGCTCCTGAGCGACAGAGTAGGTGAGCCGGACCCGTTTCCTCTTCTTCGCCATGCTATTAGACGAGCGTTGCGTAATTGATCGAAACCTCCCCGGATATCAACCTCGGCAGTAGGTAATCGCGCGTCAATGCAAGTTTCTGCGATTCACGCAGGGAGCTGCGAATGCGCTCAAACAACGGCGAGACGACGCATTCATGAGCGTCGACAACGCGCGCTTCAGGCGAAACGGTGCTGACTGCTTCGAATGTCTTTCGCGTGACGGTGTCGAAGACCGAGCCGTGCGTCCGCTTCTGGAGATCCGAAACCGCTCGCTGAACGAGGAGATACGAGTAATTGAATGATTTCCCGTCGGCTGGCATTAAACCATAGCACGACTGATTGAAGGTCATCGGCTGCCCCGCCATCGCAAGCTTTCCGACGGTTCCGCGCGCCGAGATAATCGTGCATCCCTTCGGCACGAGTCGAGCGGCGCTTCCCTCTAATCCCTGCATCGTTATCGACTCTTCAGTATTGATAACCCACACTTGTCCATCCGAGGGGGCGTCTTTGACAGAGTACCACGGGATGTCGCCGTTCCAATACGAATCCTCGGACCGCTTCGGAGTGCCGCCACTCACGATGTCCAGGACATCCGACAACGCCTTCACCTCCCACCCCGTCGGCACCGGCCCAATCTTCGACTCGACGAACGTGGTGGGGAGGGCGTCGAAGACGTCCTGCGGCATGGAGGGGAATGAGGTGGCGCCCTCGGCTTTGGCTTTGATGGGTTCGAAGTCGACGAACCAGGCTTTGAAGATGGCTCGCGCCAGCCGCTCGAGC
>CAZKDQ010000357.1:0-2182 GCA_964551345.1 uncultured Rhodothermales bacterium | reverse complement strand
GTGAACCCGCTCGGCTCGAACCGCATGTGGCTGAACTTCGAGCAGAGATCCTCGAGCGGCACGCCGTATTGCAGCGAGATCGAGATTGCCGTCGCGAAGGCATCCATCAGCCCCGCAATGGTCGATCCCTGCTTGGCCATCGTGATGAAGATCTCGCCCGGCATCTGCGTGTCCGGGTAGAGCCCGATATGCAGATAGCCTTCGTGGCCGGCGATCGAGAATTTGTGGGTAATCGACGGCCGCTCGTCGGGCAGGCGTTTACGCACCGGCTTGTAGACAACCTTCTCGACCACCTTCTCCACGATCTCGGGCTCACCCGCGGCCATGCCGTCTCCGGATGCGTCCGCAGTTTTCCGCTTCGCCGTGTTGCCGCCCGACTGCGTGCTCAGCGGCTGGCTCCGCTTCGAGTTCTCACGGTAAATCGCCACCGCCTTCAGGCCGAGCTTCCAACCCTGAACGTAGGCATCCATGATATCCTCGACGGTCGAATGCTCAGGCATGTTGACCGTCTTCGAGATTGCTCCGGAAATGAAGGGCTGAACCGCCGCCATCATCCGGATGTGGCCCATGTGGTGGATCGAACGCTCGCCTTTAGCCGGACGGAAGGCGCAGTCAAAGACCTGCAGGTGCTCGTCGGCGAGGTGCGGCGCACCTTCGATCGTGTCGTTCTTATCGATGTAATCGATGATCTCATCGATCTGACCCTTCCGATAGCCGAGCCGCTTGAGCGCCTGCGGCACCGTGCGGTTGACGATCTTCAGCATGCCGTCGCCTTTGCCGGCGAGGAGCTTGTATTTGACGAGCGCGATGTCCGGCTCGATGCCCGTCGTATCGCAGTCCATCATAAAGCTGATGGTTCCGGTCGGTGCGAGCACCGTCGCCTGGGCGTTGCGGTAGCCGTAGCGTTCGCCGAGGTCGATGCAGCGCGTCCACGTCCGGCGCGCGGCCTCGAGCAGCGGCTCGGGGCATGAGGCGTCGATGTCGTCAACGGCCGCTGCATGCATGCGCATCACCTCGAGCATGGGCTCGCGGTTGGCTTCGAAACGCTCGAATGGACCGATCTTGCGATTACCGGCAATCTCCGCGCTGCGCGCGTAAGCTTCTCCATGCTCGATCGCCATCAGCGCACCTGCCACGGCGCGCCCTTCGTCGCTGTCGTAAGGCAGGCCCATCGCCATCAGCAGTGCACCGAGGTTGGCGAAGCCAAGACCCAGCGGACGGTAGGCGTGCGAGTTACGGGCGATCTCTTCGGAGGGATAGCCCGCGTTGTCGACCAGGATCTCCTGCGCCGTGATGAAGATGCGCGTAGCGGCGATGTAGCGGTCGACGTCGAACGAGCCGTCGTCCTTCTGGAACTTGCGCAGGTTCAGGCTGGCGAGGTTGCAGGCCGAGTCGTCGAGAAACATGTACTCGGAGCATGGATTGCTCGAGTTGATCGGGCCCGAGTTCTTGCATGTGTGCCACCGCTGAATCGTGTCTTCGTACTGGACGCCCGGGTCTCCGCAGACGTGCGTGCCCTCGGCGATTCCTTCGAGGATCTGTCCCGCATCGGCCACCTCAACAATCTTGCCATCGAGCACCGCCCGCAGCCCGAAGTCTTTCTCATTCTCGGCCGCCTCCATGAACTCATCGGTCACACGCACCGACTGGTTGACGTTCTGGAAAGCCACAGAGCCGTATGCAGGGCCGTTGAAGGAGCCGTCATAGCCTTCTTCGATCAAAGCCCAGGCTTTTTTCTCCTCCTCCTGCTTGGCCTCGACGAACTCCATGATGTCCGGATGCCACACCTTGAGCGTCTGCATGATGGCCGCGCGGCGAGTTTTTCCGCCCGACTTGATCGTGCCGCCCGTGGCGTCCTGCACGCGCATAAACGACACCGGACCCGATGGCTGACCGCCGCCTGAGAGCTTCTCCTTCGTCGAACGCAGCGTCGACCAGTCTGCACCGACGCCCGAGCCGAACTTGAACAGGCGGGCGCTCTCGCCCATCAGCTGCCAGATGTCGTCGATCGAGTCGTTGACCGAGATGATGAAGCAAGCCGATGCCTGGGGCTTTTCATAGGGATCGACACCGACAACCTTCTTTTTCTTGGCGTCCCACGCCCAGATCTTCTTGTCTCCCGAATCGCGCACGCCGTACTGGTGATGCAGCCCCACGTTGAACCAGACCGGGCTGTTGAACG
>CAZKDQ010000356.1:0-2191 GCA_964551345.1 uncultured Rhodothermales bacterium | reverse complement strand
GTCCGCGGATGAACGCTAATGCACGCAGATGTTGGTCCGCGGATGAACGCCGATGCACGCAGATGTTGGTCCGCGGATGAGCACGGAGTTACGCGGATGGCCTATCAGAAGATGATGCCCGAGGTGAGCGTCAGCATGCGATGGCGCTGATCATCCAGATCATCAAAAACCGGTGCCAGGCCTGCAGCGGCGCGCAGATCGATCAGTAGCCTATAGAAGCGAGTCGCTACTTCCACACCGACCCCGGCGGCGATGCCGTAATCGATCAGCGCTACATCGCGGGCATCGCGCGTCGTGGTCAGACCGGTGTCCCCATACGTGAACCGGTTGCGCGCTTCGAAACGGATGCCGCCGTACGGTCCGGCGTACACCAGCGGCTGAATGCTGCCCGGTAATGCAGCACCGACGAATAACGGGACGTCGATGTAGGTGATATCCGTGCGAAGGCGCGAGTATGGTCGGTTGTCGGATCCCGGCAGCCGAGGGTAGGGCTCGTCGAAGGCGATCGAGGCGCCGCGCGTGGTCACTTGCGCCTCCGTCTGCAGGAAGATCGCGCCGAAACGCTGACGCACCGAAAGCGCACCCGCGAGGTTGATCAGCGGGTCGAAGTCGCCCTCACCCGAGAAGGTTGTGGCCGAGAGCCCAAGGCGAAGAGAGACATCGCGGTCCTGCGCCACGGACGGAGATGCCGGTGCAGTGAACGCCATCAACATGACCAGGCAGCCGAGCAGACTTGAAGAACGAAAACAAATGATGTGCATATAGGGGCCTCGGAAATTCACGAGCCGCAGTTTACGATTTCTCCGCCGAATGTCGCAGTCGGGAACGAACCAGCCAGGCGAGGGCACGTCGCCCGATCTTCCACGACAAACGTTTTTGACGCGGCTGCACTTCATGTGGTTCATCGTCTGGGCGATCCTCATCACGATCCCGGCGGCCATTTTCCAGATCTTCGGGCATATGTTCAGCCCGACCGCCCGCAACTTCAAACGCTGGGCCGGCCTCTGGGGGCGCGGCATTCTCGCTTTCGGCGGCATCCGCGTGCGGATCATCGAAGACGCCCCGCTCGACCCGGGGCAGCCGTACGTCTTCATTTCCAATCATCAGAACCTGCTCGACATCCTCGCTCTGGCTGGATACCTCCCATATCCGTTCGGATTCGTTGCCAAGCAGGAGCTTGCGCGCGTGCCTGCGCTCGGACTCGCACTTCGAAACTCGGCATCGGTCTTTCTCGATCGCAGCGATCCGAGGAAGGCCGTGGCAAGTCTCCAGAAGGCCGGCGAGCGAATCCGTAAGGGGATGTCGGTGCTGCTGTTTCCCGAGGGCACACGCTCATACGGTCCGCACCTTCAGCCTCTAAAGAAAGGTGCGTTTATGGTCGCCGTGGAGGCGGGCGTGCCGATTGTGCCGGTGGTGATGGTCGACGGCTACCGGTTGATGCATGAAAAGAAGAAGATCTCGCGCCCGGGCACCGTCACCATCCGCCTGCTTGAACCGATGCAGATCGATGGCATGACACGCAAGGAGGTGCCCGAACTCATCCGCACGCTTGAGCAGACGATGGATGAGCCACTGCGACATCATCGTGAACAACTCGTATCTTCCGCCGACCCATCCCATCAGTGATTAACTATGCCTGTTTCGATCGATGAGGTTCGGCACATCGCGCGCCTGGCGCGGCTGCGGTTCGATGCCGACGAAGAGGAGCGCCTGGCTCGCGAGATGAGCGCCATCCTCGAACACATGGAGACGCTCAATGAGCTTCACACGACCGATGTCGAGCCGATGTCGCATGCTCTCGATCTGGCCAACGTCACGCGGCCGGACGTTGCGGAGCGGCGCATCACGCGTGAGCAGGCACTGAGCAATGCCCCGGATTCCGACGGTACGTTCTTCCGCGTGCCGAAGGTCATCGAGTAATCCCTCATCATCAACAAGGCTTAATGGCACGCAGTAAGCGCAAGCCTTCGGTGGCGCGGGCCGAAGCGGGGCCCGTCTTCGGCGCCTCATGGTGGGAGAGCCTGTCCTCCACAACAAAGCACGCCCTCTCGGTCGGCGCTCTGCTGCTCGTGGCGCTGATCTTTTGCTGGCCGGTCGTTTTCTCCGGCGGAAGCCTCATCGGCGGCGACACGGTAAACTGGCGCGCGATGGCTGAGTGGGTCATCGAGCATCGCGAGGAGACGGGCGAGCA
>CAZKDQ010000355.1:0-2202 GCA_964551345.1 uncultured Rhodothermales bacterium | reverse complement strand
GCTCTTTCCCCTGAAGCTTCATTCGCGGATTGAATCCGGTTGACGGACATTGATGTTGATGGAATTCCCCACCGAAGCCTCACAGGTGCCATGCCTCGTTCGCTCTTTCCGATCGCATTTTTCGTGTTTTCAGCGGTTCTACTCTCCGCGTGCTCATCGAGCGACGCGCGGTCGCACGATCTGGTGATGTACAAGACACCGACTTGCGGCTGCTGCGAGTTCTGGGCGGTTCATCTCGAAGACAACGGCTTCAACGTGAAGAGGGAAGACCTGAATAACCTGGCGCTGACGAAGATGCAGCATGGCGTTCCGCCGCACCTGAGCTCGTGCCACACCGGCGTTGTTGATGGTTACGTCGTCGAAGGTCACGTTCCGGCAGATGTTATCGACCGGATGCTCAAGGAGCGGCCGGATATTCGCGGACTGGCCGTGCCGGGTATGCCGATCGGATCTCCGGGGATGGAGGGGCCAAATCCTCAGCCTTACGACGTGCTCGCGTTGATGCACGACGGGTCGACGCAGGTTTATGCGACGAGGTAAGGTATTGCGATGAGCCTTGGGTCCTGAGCGTCGCTCGGAATGCCGCGCCGCGACACTATGCTCACCCGCGTCCGTATCCATCCAGCTCCCTGTACTCGAACCAGTCGAAGTCGGCGTACTTTCGCGAGCCGGTCAGGTCCTGGCAGGCCATCCCCACGAAATTCCCCGTGAAGCCCAGCGGCTCGGCGTGTTCGTCGGACAGGATGGAGGCGTCATGTTCACGTCCGGCCGTACTCCAGTTCTCGCCGTCCCGCGAGTAGAAGAAGGAAATCCGCTCGCCTCGAATTGAAAGCTTGAGGTACACGGCGTCCCAGTCGTGCAGCGGATACTCCTTCTCAATCGGATATGTGATCTTGCCGCCTTCGCACCGCATGAGGCCAAGGCACCGCCGGGAATGATCGGCGTGTGTCAGGAATAGGTAATAGAAATTGTCGGTGCTGTAGAAAGCGACGAGTCCGGCCATCTGCTGGAAATTGTCGGGGTCGAACTCGATGCGCGTTGACGCCTCGATGTTGAAGCTCTGCTGCCGGCGGGCGATCAGGCTTTGCTCGAAATGGGACACGATGCTTTCCCGGCCGAAGAGACGCAGATGGCCCTTCCGGGCGGTAAGGCTCGCGATGTTCTCGTCGATGCGCACGCGCGGCGACTGCCATGCGATACCGAGGGTGTCGTCGTCGAAGTCGTCGCGAGGAGAAGGCTCGGGCCACGGATGAGGAGGGAGGGGCGGCGCCTCGAACGTGTCAAGCGGAGCGTTGCCGCCACCGGCGAGCCGCGGCCAACCGTCTTCCCACTCGATGTTCTGGATGGACGTTTCGCGCCCGAGTATCGAGCGACCGTTTGCGAGCGGGCGCCGGCAGAGGTGGGCAAAGAGCCACGAGCCGTCCTTATTCTGCACGAACGATCCATGCCCGGCGGATTGCAGCCGAAGCTCCGGCCTGCCCGCGCTGGTGATCATCGGATTGCCCGGCATCACCTCGTAGGGTCCATCCACCGAACGCGATCGTGCCACTGACTGCGCGTGCGTGGTAAAGGTGCCGCCCTCGGCCGCGGTCAGATAATACCAGCCGTCGATCTTGTAGATGTGCGGTGCCTCGACCAGGCCAATCTCGGTACCGGTAAAGATATTCTTAACGGGTCCGATCAGTCGTTTTTCGTTCGGATCATACTCCTGCAGTAGAATCCCACCGAAGCTGTGACGATCCGCGCGATGATCCCACACCATGTTGACCAGCCACTTGCGGCCGTCATCGTCGTGGAAGAGGGACGGGTCGAAGCCCGAGCTGTTCAGGTAAGTCGGCTCCGACCAAGGTCCTTCGACAGAAGGCGCTGTGACGAGGTAATTGTGGACGTCCTTGTAGCTGCCTGCCCAGGTGCGGACGTCCGTGTAGATGAGGTAGAAACGCCCGTCCGCATAAGTCAAAGCCGGTGCCCAGATGCCGCCTGAGTTAGGGCGTCCCCGTAGATCAATCTGCGAATACCGGTCAAGCGGACGCGATACCACACGCCAGTTGACGAGATCGCGAGAATGGGCAATCTGAACGCCGGGATACCATTCAAACGTGGACGTGGCGATGTAGTAATCGTTGTCGACGCGGATGATACAGGGATCGGGGTTGAAGCCGCGGAGAACGGGATTTTGAACAGAGGTCATGCCGACATCAA
>CAZKDQ010000354.1:0-2223 GCA_964551345.1 uncultured Rhodothermales bacterium | reverse complement strand
TGCCCGCGCACATGGCGTATTCGGCGTTATGGGGATATGGGCTGGCGCGGGCGAAATACGTCCACCCGGAGATGAATCGCGCGCGGGTGATGGCGCCATGGGTGATTCTGGCAGGGCTCATCCATGCCGGCGCCAACTTTTTGCTCTTCCTCCGCGTGCCGGTCGCGGCATGGGGAAGCCTGATACTTCTCGGCATCCTCGCCTACATCGCCCATCACCGGATTCATCGGCTGGTGGCGGAATCACCATTTCTCGAGCCGGGGGAATGCCCGGAATGTCGGCACTTCAACCCGCCTGATGCCGCCTTCTGCGCCGAGTGCGGCGAGCCGCTGAAGAACACGGAGATATTCGGAACGTGCCCGTGCGGCCTGAAACGCATTCCCCAAACGTCTCAGCAGTGTCCGGTTTGCGGCGTGCCGATCGAGGAGCGCGCGTCCACCGCGGACCCGACGCGCCAAGTGTAACCTGTTCGTGTGTACGACATCTGCCAGGGACCGGCGCGAAGGCCACTGCATAGGCCTGATCCACACACACCCAGCACCAGGACGACCCTGTGATCATGCGCATACTCGCTGCTCTTCTCGCAACCGCAATGTTTCTCGCCGCCTGCGATACCGGCTCCGATCGCGATATGGACCGGGATACTACCTACGCCGACCAGATGGCCGAGCAACATGCCGGTGATTCCCCTGTTGCGACGGCACTTGCGACGGAGCCAACGCTGCCGGTCGAGTGGTCGACCGTGACTTACGGAGTTGCCGGAGATGCGGATATTCAGGGATACATGGCGGCGCCCGAAAATCCGGATTCGGTAGCGGAGGCGCTTGGCGGATCCAGCGGCAACCTGCCGGGCTTGATCATCATCCACGAGTGGTGGGGATTGAATGAGAACATCCAGCTGATGACGCGCCGGTTCGCGGGCGAAGGCTTCCGCGTGCTGGCGGTCGATTTATACGGCGGGCAGGTTGCTTCTACGCCGGATGGGGCGCAGGCTGCGATGCAGGCGGCAACGGAAAATCCGGAGGCGCTGGATGAGAATATTCGTGCGGCATATCAGTTTCTCACCGAACAGCATGGCGTCGAGGATGTAGCCGTGCTGGGGTGGTGCTTCGGCGGCACGATGGCGCTGCGCAGCGCGGTCCTGTTGCCCACGCATCTCGATGCCGCTGTTATTTACTACGGCCGCTTAGACGACGTCGAACGCGAGCATCTCGAAACTATCGATATGCCGATGCTGGCCTTCTTCGGGAGTGAGGACGAAAGCATACCGCTGGAGAGCGTGCGGCAGTTCGAGCGTACGATGGATGATCTCGGGAAGGACGCGGAGGTGCATGTGTACGAAGGTGCCGGTCACGCCTTCGCCAATCCATCCGGAGAGAACTTCGTTGAGGATGCCGCGCGTGAGACGTGGGATCGGACGGCAGCGTTTCTCCGTGAGCATCTCTATGGGCAGCCGGAGCTTCGCGACACATCCGTTGAATGAGCCGGCACTCTGGTAAAGGAGAGGCCAAGGGATCTGCGAACGGACGGGGGCTTACGATCATCCCCGTTCGGCTCGATCGCGACTTATGACTCATCGCTATAACCTGATTCCCCCGCTACTCCGGCACTTGTCATCAAACGCACGTCGAAGCGCGCCGTCGCTGTGTGAAATAGGATCATGAACGTCGAAATCCTTTACCTGGACAACCACCTGCTGGTGGTCAACAAACCTGCCGGGTTGCTTGCGCAGGCTGATGAGACGGGGGATCCCGACGTGCTAACGATTGGCAAGGCGTATTTGAAGGAACGCTTCGACAAGCCGGGGCAGGTGTACCTCGGCCTCGTGCACCGGCTGGACCGCCCGGCATCGGGTGTGATGGTGCTGGCGCGAACATCGAAGGCGGCAGCAAGACTGTCAGAGCAGTTTCGGGAGCGCTCGCCGGACAAGACTTACATCGCGCTCGTGGAAGGGCATGTGGAAGAGGACGGCCGCTTGGTTGATTACCTCGTCAAGGAGAACCGCAGCGTGCGCGTCGTAGATCAGGATTACGATGGGGCCAAAAAGGCGGAACTCACGTACCTGATCGGCGGGCGAGGAACGTGGAACGAGCGGCCGGTGAGTTTGCTGGAGGTGCGTCTCGAGACGGGCCGGGCGCATCAAATCCGTGTGCAGCTGGCTTCGCGCGGTCACGCTTTAGTGGGTGATTTCCGATACGGCGCCGAGACGGAGTTCGACGGCAA
>CAZKDQ010000353.1:0-2227 GCA_964551345.1 uncultured Rhodothermales bacterium | reverse complement strand
GTGCATCAGCCGATCCATAATCGTGCGATCGCTGGACATCCCAGGCGCAGAAACGGCGACCTCCGCGCGAGTCAGTTTCGACCCCTCAAGCTGAACCGAGCCCGTTACTTCAGACGCATGTACGGTCCAGTCATCTCGGTTCGATTTCCCATCCACCCACAACGACGATTCGGGCTGGATCGAAAATGTGATCGTAGGCTGAGCCTGGCCGGGACGAGCCGAGGCGAATGTCATCAACAGGAGCAGCAGTCCAATCGGCTTAAGTAGTGGAGGCATCGTTGATCGGGTTTGGAAGGGAAACCTCGTCATCGGAAAACAAGGCTTGAGTTATTCGAGCGGAGCCGGTAATCTATTTTTATTCTAAGTTTGTTGCATCGGCGGCATCGTCTTCTGTGAGTGTGATCGCGCACATGCCGTCTCTGCCGCAGAATCGCCGTTGTACATCAACCGCAAGAGGGATGCCCGTGAAAGACAAAGGTACGCCGTTTGGTCGTTCGGAGTCGCGCCGCGACTTCGTCAAAAAGAGCGCGCTCGCTGCGACGGCCGTGGCCACGGGGTGGCCGATCATGTCATCTGGCGCAAAAAGCGCCACTCGGCTTGCTCCGCCGTCCGTACTTGGCGCGAATGAGCAGATGCGCGTCGGTTTCATCGGAGTCGGTGGGCAGGGTTTCAACTCGCACGTTCGCAACGTGGTGAACCTGGACGACGATGGGCGCCCGCGGCATGATCAGGTTTATAACGCTCTTGGCGTTGCCGCCGCCGATGTCTTCAACAAGCGGCGAGACCAGGCAAAGCAGGAGCTGCAGCGGGTGAATCCGGATGCCGAAGTCTATGCGGATTACCGGCACATCCTAGACCGCGACGACATCGACGCGGTGTTTATCGGCACGGTGGATCACTGGCACGCGCGAATCGCGATAGATGCGCTCGACGCGGGCAAGCACGTCTACTGCGAGAAGCCGATGACGCGCTATCTGAACGAGGCGTTCGACATTCACGACAAGGTTAAGGAGACAGGAAAGACCTTTCAGATCGGCTCGCAATATTGCACCGAAGGGAAGTGGCATGAGGCGGCCAAGCTTGTACGGGCGGGCAAGATCGGTCCGCTCGTGCTGGCGCAGGCCGACTACTGCCGCAACAACCCGGAAGGTGAATGGAACTACGAGATCGATCCCGACGCCACGCCCGACAATATCGACTGGCAGCAGTGGCTGGGCCCTGTCTCTGATCGCGAGTTTTCGGCCGATCATTACCATCGCTGGCGCAAGTACTATCCGTACTGCGCCGGCATCCTCGGCGATCTTCTCGCTCATCAGATCCATCCACTGCTCATCGCCACCGGCGAGCCCGAGTTTCCGACGCGGGTGACGTGTCTCGGCACCAGGCAGATCACGCCCGATCGTGATGTCCCCGATAACACGCAGGTGCTGGCGAATTTCCCCAGCGGTCTCACGATTCTGGTGATCGGCAGTACGGTTAATGAGCAGGGGCTGGGGCAGGTGATCCGCGGCCACGAGGGCACGATCTACCTCGGCGGCAACTCGCTCGAGCTGCGGCCCGAGCGCCCGTTCGCCGACCTTGTCGACCGAGAGGAGCAGACGAACATTCAGCCGGGCGTCAACATCGCGGCGCACATTGCGGACTTCTTCGACGCGATCCGCAACAATCGCACACCAAACGGCAACATCGACCTCGCCATCAAAACGCAGACGATCATCTCGCTGGCCGAGATGTCGGAGCGCCTGGGTGAGATGGTTCACTTCGATGAGAAGACGCGCAAAGTGACGGCCGGAAGCGGGCGCGAGCTCGGGCTGCTGACTTACGGCGTGATGGATTAACCTCGACGCGGCTAAAGATCCACGATAGCGATTTGCCGCGTCCTGTCTGAAACTCGTCTCTTAACCGACGCCTCCTCATCCATGGTCGAAGCACGGGCCTCAACCCCAACCGCCGGCCGCGAAGCGGTTCGTCTGGCATGCCGGGCAATGGCCACGCGGTTCGAGCTGATCCTCCATGGTGAGGACGCCGTGCATCTGCGTGCCGCAGGTGAGGAGGCATTGGGGGAGATCCAACAGATCGAGGCGCGACTGTCGCACTTCCTGCCGAATAGTGCCATCGGGCAGATCAACGCACGGGCTTCGAAAGAGCCGGTGCGCGTGGAGGCGCCGGTTTTCGATCTGCTCGTGACATGCCAGGAGCTTTACGATGCGACGCGCGGCGCGTTCGA
>CAZKDQ010000352.1:0-2236 GCA_964551345.1 uncultured Rhodothermales bacterium | reverse complement strand
GTCATTCTGTTCTTCGCGTTGACGCGGACGGAGGTCGGGCGTGATGTGCTGCGTGCCGAGATCGAGCGGTCGTTTGCCGCTGAGTTCAACGGTACGCTCGAAATCGATGCATTGCAGGGCAACATGCTCCAGCACGTCTTCGCATCGGGCGTACGCATCAAGGACGACGAGGGCGCCGTCGTGCTGGCGGCCGACTCGCTGATCGCGCGGCCGCACTGGCGGATGCTGCTCGACCGGTCGATCGTTGCGGGGCGGCTGACGATTATCCGGCCGGAGCTACACGTGATATTCGAGGATGGAGCAACCAATATCGGCCGGGTTTTCCACCGTGACGCAACGCCGCGCGCCAGTGCACGCCCATGGCGCTTCGAGACGACGCGGCTCAGCATTGTGGACGGGACCGTCCGCACCACGGGACGCGGCAAGGCTGCGCCGCTCATCGAAAGCGGCGTATTGTTTGATTATACCAACGCCGCCGCGAGCCGTATCAACGGCGAGGCCTCGTTTGGCACCGGCGGAACGGGGACGACGCTTACCCTGCGCAGGCTCGGATTTCGTCTCGACGACGGCAGCGATCACACCTTCGAGATCAACGGCGGCCTGGTCTTTCGGGACCGCCGGCTGACCATCCCCCGAATGGCCATCCGCTCGGGCGAAACCGACGTGCACCTCGCCGCGCATCTCCCCATGGATGCGGACGTCGAGGCAACGGTCGATCCACACCTCACCATCGACCGGTCGAAGATCGACGGCGCGACGCTTCGGCGGATTTTCCCGGCGTCGCCGCTGCACGGCGTGACGACGCTCAACGTGAGGCTTCACGGCGCGCTCGACCAGCTTGTCGTCGAGGAAATATCACTCGCCCACAATCGATCGCGCGTCGAGCTCTCGGGCAGTATCCTTGGACTGCCGCACGAAGCCGACTTCGAACTCGGCCTGTCTTCAACGCGGCTCTACCCGGATGATATCGCGGCTCTGCTGCCTGATTTACCGACAGATCGCTACCGGCGCCTCGGCCGCTCCGATATCGAAGCCATCGCCGCGGGGGTGGTGAACCTCGCCGACGACGGCCGTGGCGAGGCTTCGCTCGAGGGAACGTTCAGTTTGCACACGCAGCGCGGCGTCGTCGCGGGGCCGGTGCGTCTGAACCACAACCGCGACGGCGTGCTCAGTTTTCTGACTGATCTTCGAGGTACGGGCGTTGAGCCGGAGGTGCTCATCGATGCGGTCCCGGCGGGCACGCGCATCAACGGCGTGGTGCGGGCGGAAGGACGCCTTGTCGACGGCCGGCCGGCAGCGATTGATCTTCGCAGCCACCTCGGCAGCAGCCGCATCGGAGACCGGATGTTCGACAGCCTCGGCGTCGATCTAAACCTCGCCAACGGCGTCGTAACGGCGCGCGCCGGTGCCCGGCAGGGCGTCACTGTCGCCACCATGACGGGCACGTACGGGATGCGCGGAGACGTGCCGTCGTTTGCAGCGAACGCTACGATCCGCAGCCTCGATGCGGCCGACTGGTGGCTCAAAGGAGATGAACTCTCGACGCGCATCCACGGCCAGGTGGCGTTAACCGGACAGGGACGCGGACTCGACGACCTCGAGCTTGAAGTCCGGGCCGACGTCCATCCTTCCTCTATCTGGAAGGACGGCGTTGAAGACGTCATCCCGCCGCATCGGCACCACCTCGTGATCGAGCGACCGCGCGGATATCCTGAGATCCGCCTGCGGGGTGACGTGCTGCACGCCGACGTACGATTTGACTCCCGCCCGACGGCTCTCCTCGCCGAAATCGACCGATGGGCGCGAGCAGTTTCTGAAACGGCGCGACGCGAGCGAGCGAAGCGATATGATTCCGATGAGTTTTTAATCGCTGCCGATGCACCAACGGCGGGGCTCGTTGAGACGGCACCGATACACCTCTCCGCATCGGGCCGGTTCGTTGGCAGCCGCATTCTGTCATCGATCTATCCGGGCCTCGCCGGGCTCAATACCGACGCCGCTTTCGATCTCAGCGCATCACTCGGCTCTGAGCTTACCGCCGAAGGCAGCATCCGCGCCGACTCCATCATCACGAGTGCGATCAACGCGGCCGACTTAAGCGCGGCATTCACGGTACGAGCCGACCGTGTATCGGGCATCCACGACTCTGCGTCGGCCGACCTCAGCCTAAGCGCGGCGGCGTTCCATGCGCTCGGACAGCGTTTCCGGGATGCCGGCGTGGAGTTCGCATTTGCGG
>CAZKDQ010000351.1:0-2238 GCA_964551345.1 uncultured Rhodothermales bacterium | reverse complement strand
GTTGGGAATCGGGATGCGCCATCAAAAGGACCTCGTGCCCCCGGTCGCGATAGCCTCGTATGAGCATATCGATGATCCGCTCAATCCCACCATAATGAAGCGGCGGGACTGGAATCATAGGGTCGGACGTTATCAGAATATGCATGTATGGATAGTAAGATCAGCAGCCAGCTCCACCGCTCAGACTGAGTGGAAGTCGTTTCGTCACTAGTACGAAGTGAAGTTCACTTTCTTCTCGCCAGATGCTCTATGCGTCGCGCCAGCCTCCAGCCAATCAGTCCTCGAAGTAACTGAAACTTTGGTGGGCCATCCGGAGCAAGATCACTTCCTCCTAACTGTTCAATTCGCTCATTTGCAGACGTCAACAGGTCCTTATGGTTAGGATAATATGTGTAGACAAAATCCTGAAGGAGATTCGCGGAAGCACGACGAGTTCGCTCACTACTCTCCGCATCCAGTAGGTGTTGAGTTCCCCATATCAGAGAGTTGAAAGCTGACTCAACGGCTTTTCTACTCTTCTGTCCAGAAAGACTCCCGTCGAGTCCCGATCGATAACGGAGTCGCGCGCCTGGTGTATACAGAATCTCTTCGCAGTTAAGAAGAACCCGCGCGAAGAACTCGAAGTCATCATTCAACGATAGGCGTTCGTCCCAACCCCCTGCCTTTTCAACTAAGAGACGCGGAATCAGGAACATTCCCGGTTGTGTCATCGGCCGGGCACTCATCCACTCAGAAGTGAGCCAATCGACTGGAGCAGCGTCGCGATACATCGGTAAAGGCTCGAAATCCGCACTATCGGGGTTATCACCATAAAACCGTGCCCACTCACCCATCGCTATCGCGTCGCGGCGATTATCCAGGCGCTCTACCTGAAGTCGCACGTGATCCAGATCAAGGATGTCATCTGCATCGAAGAACTTGATGAGATCGCCGTTTGAAAGAGAAAAAGCATGATTACGAGTAGCAGCGGCCCCCTGATTTGGTCGCAGGAAAAGCTGAATCGGACCTCCGTCGTACGCGCTGAGAACATCCCACGTGCCATCGGTCGACCCATCATCGACAACAATGATTTCAATGTCGGAGTACGACTGCGAGAGCACTGACTCGACCGCGGCGGCAACGTGACGTTCCACGTTGTACGTCGGAATCAGGATGGAAACCAGTGGATCAGATGACACTGCCAGTGACCTATCGGTTAGGAATTGCTGTTGCTTCGAAGGTGAGGTCTCAGGCGCCGAATCGCATGCTCCCGAATGCGAAGCGCTGCCGGACCGTGGATCGTTGCGAGCGTGCGAAAGATTGGACTTCCGTCGCTAGGTACTCTGCCTCCGAGCGCGGCGGCAGTGCGGGCGGCGCGGGTCGCGGCGTCCCACTCCAACACACTGGCGGCGAATGTACCCGCCAGCCAGAATCTCTGGGCAAGATCACCGGCATACCGGTCTATGAACCCACGAGAGCGCAGCACATCCGTCGTCTTCTCGAGCACCCGGACCTGTGCACGAGCGCAACGCTGCTGGTTGGCTGCCGACATGCTCCCCCCGTAGCGATAATTCAGGCACGTCAGCGCAGGCTCGTAATCGAAGGTCAGACCAGCGAGCGCGAGGCGGTGGTGAAAAGCAACATCCTCGTTGTACAGTACACTAGGATCAAGGTCGAAACCGCCGGCTTCAAGAAAAGCCACCCTGCGATACACCCCAAAGTTGGGCACCTTCTGCCGGATTACAAAAGAGATCGGATCGCGGCGCATGAGGTCGATATCGTACCCCGGTGCCCCGAGGTGCTTTCCCGTTTCACTATCACGGTACTCGAAGTTAAGCAGAAGCACATCCAGTGCCCCAGTCTCAGTGAGGTGTGGCCGTACACGCTCAACGAAATCGTGAGTAATGTCGTCGTCGGCGTCATGAAAATGTATCCAGTCGCATGAAGTTGCCTCAGCTAACCGGTTCTTTCCGGTAGAGCAGCCGACATTCTCCCCGCCCCACACGACCGTGGCCCCGTACTTCTCTGCAACCTCAGCCGTGTTGTCGGTGCTGCAGTCGTCGTAGACGAGAATCTCGTCGAAGGGAATCGTCTGTACCGCGGCAGACTTTAACAGGCGTGGTAAATGTCCCGATGCATTGTATGCCGGAATGCAAAGTGCAATCGTCTGGTCGCTCATGTCAAAAACGGCTTACCTATCGCGTGATGATCGAAGTTTATCAGCAGTCCGGCGGAAACTATACGCCAGAATGTCTCGCA
>CAZKDQ010000350.1:0-2266 GCA_964551345.1 uncultured Rhodothermales bacterium | reverse complement strand
GGTTTGGCGAACTGAAGGTGATGAAGATGAAGTTCGTCCTCCACTACTTCGGCTTCCGCGATTTCTCCAACGAGCCCGACGCCTAACGGAAGCGGCGTTCACGTCTTATTACAAGGGTTTTTCCTATACCGTCGCGAGTTCTGCCCCTATACTCGTGCCGCGCAAGACCACGTCTACGTATGGCCTACGCCGACGGTTAATGCACCCGACCATCGCGCTCGTACGGAAAACGCATGGGTTCAGCGAATCGGAGAGGCGGGTCGTCACCGACTGGCGGACCGGCACCCTTCTCGGTATCTAACCAAAGCACGTCTACAACCTGACCAGTCGCCCTAGCCACGAGGTGCGGTCGGCGGTTGTGCTCGCACTTCAGCTCGCCACTAGAATGCGGTATCGCCTACTACGATGTGATCGACGATCTCGACGCGGCGACGGCGTGAAAGTAATAGCTGTGGCCTAGAAGCTTTGCTCGGGCAGGCCTCGTGTAATCCGCGCGCGGCGGCGAACTCCTTCTGTTGTAGACCCGCCAGGCTTAGCGCGGCCTTGATCTAACGGGTCTGCTCTGGAGTGACTAATTCGTCAGGGACGGTTTCTTCCATAGACACATGCACGTCTCGCTCGCGTGCCTTATAGTTGAGTCGAGTGAATTGCAGCGGCTGTATGATAACAGCAGCACAACTGAGGGATCCATGATTGCTCCCATCATCCTCGGCGTCATCGCCGGCGCCGCGGCCACGAGCTGGTCGATGCTGTTCATGCTGTGCGGAGTGGCGGCCGCTACGCAAATCCCGAAGGCGCGGTCGCAACGCGCGGCCTTCCTTCGGGCGAGGTCTTATGACCCGGAGCTCGTCGAGACAATGCTGAACCTGGGCGCGCTGAACTCAGCCGACGTAGAGGCCGTGCGGTCTGCCCCCGTCGGACGAGAAAACACTATAGTCCTTTTTGTCGTCGGCCGGGCATTCGTTGTGGCGAGCGGCGCCGCGATAGTAACCCGATTCCTCCTGGACAATGGCATAGACGGGCTTCTGTTCGTCGGGTTTATTGTGATGAACCTCCTTGTCACCGGGCTATTTCTCTCCCGAATAATAATGCGCCCCGGCAACGCCACATACCATGGAATAATGCTTTTCGGGTATTCGGTGGCAGCTGCTACGGTGTTCTTCTGGCTACAACTCCACGGCGGCTTCTTTTACATGCTCCTGATAACCGCCGCCGTCTTTGCGATAGCCCGGTTTCGCGCTCGCAACACACTCAATGCGATGCTACATGGGATTTCGGATGTCGAAGACCTCCGGTTAACAACCCATCTCACGCAGCGGTCGATGAGACACCATTTCTATGGTTGCTGCATCCACCTCGTCACCTTCTCTGTGACGTACCTCTACTTACTGAACCGGTGAGTCGGGAAGAAACGATAAAGATTCTGCAGCTCGTTCTGTTGGGTGGGGTGGTCTACATCGCCTCGGGTCTATGGTCGGCGTTCTTTATTCCGTCGGTCGAAATGGATCCTGACTGGTGCCACGACCCGCCAGGCATGTATGAGTACAAGATGGAGTACGGAATCGGCTGCGTTGATTTCAAGAACGACGTGGAGAGTGCGAAATACTATCACAACGCCGCCCTTCGAGACCGCAACAGGTACTGGCTGTATTTCACGATGGGCGCAGGAGGGGTTGCCGGCATCTGGCTATTCTACCTGATCCCGGCCCACCGAGAAGATCTAAAGGGCACCGCCTCATCGCATGTTGTCGGGGGATTCTTTGCCGGACTGACAGCAGCCCTCGTCGTGCCCGCGTTGATGAACTTCATCCTTCCAGCGCCCGCCGAGTGGTTTCCGGCGTTCATTGTCGAGATCGCGGCACAGAGGTCAGAGGATGCGCTGCACGAGATCCTGCTTCGATCACGATAACCGACGTCGATGTGAGCCCTCGGAAACGAACACTCCTTGCAGCCGTCACGATCATCGTTGTGGTCTCGGCCATCGCCTGGCTCAATAGGTACGAATACCGCACGGTCGCCGGAGCCAACTTCGATGTCGTCATGCGCATCAACCGATACACGGGCACCGTCGCATGGTGCAACCCTGCGCAGCAATGCGTAACACCCGACAGCTAATGGCGTCCGTCACGCTACACGAGAAGCGCGGCGTTTACCAGGCCGTCTCGTATGGCCCTAAACGCTCACCGAAGCGCATATGGCGCACGCTCCGAAAGCGCGACCGGTGCGTAGCTCTACAACGTATCTCCAACGAGCCCGACGTCTAACG
>CAZKDQ010000349.1:0-2268 GCA_964551345.1 uncultured Rhodothermales bacterium | reverse complement strand
AAATCCCATAACTCTACCAGAAGGCGAAGCACGACCGCCGCGTCCGAGGATCCTCCGCCCAGACCCGCTCCATACGGGATCCTCTTCGCGAGATGGATCCGTGCTCCCTTTTCCACATCAAAATGCTCGCGCAGGGCATTCGCCGCACGCATCACCAGATTGTCATTCCCGGCGATTGTCGGATCATCGCACGTGAACGACAGCGTTTCCGCCGACTCCAGCGTCAGCGTGTCGGTCCATTCGATCGGCAGAAGCACCGTCTCGAGATCGTGATAGCCGTCGGAGCGTTTGCGGAGGACGTGAAGGCCGAGGTTCACCTTCGCACGGGCCTGCCGGGATAGCATCGATAAATGCGGATTTATGAAGGAGATAGCTATGCGTTGCAGATGCGTTGCATGAACGCGGCAGGCGGCGTACCTTTCAGCCATATTCGAACCCGCCTCTCGAGACACTCACAACGCCTATAGCCGCAGCGGTACGACGTTCCCCAGTTTTATCGCTTTTCCGACCAGGTACCCCCGGCGTGGTGTCTCCTTCTCCTGTCTCGCGCATGACTCTGAATTTCCGGTGGGCGTCCGTATGCATTGTCGCGACGCTCCTTCTGGCTTCGATTGAGCCCGCAACCGCCCAGACTTTTCGGCCCGATAACGATCGAAGATCGCTCAACGCGCCATTTTTTCAGCAGGAGCGGTCGATAAATGCGCTTGTGCCGATGGAGGGCGCCGTCGATGAGGATGAGTACGTCATCGGCCCCGGCGATATTTTCGCGGTCACGATCGGCGGCCCCGAGCCGACAGTGGCCACGCTTCCGGTCTCAGCGGACGGGCGCCTGCTCGTGCCGGGAGTTGGTGGCATCGTCGTGGCGGGCAAGGTGTTGAGGGATGCGCGTGCCGACGTGATGGCGGCGATGCGGCCGTCATTTCAGCGAGTTCAGCTCGATGTGGCGCTCGCGCAGCCCCGGCAGTTCTACGTGCACGTCTCAGGTGCGGTGCCTGTGCCGGGCCGATATCTCGCTACACCTGTAGCTCGCGTGTCGAGCGTGCTCGAGTTTGCTTTTGCCGACACAACGCAGGCGCCGGTTACCAACCCGACCTACCGTCCTTCCTTTCGCGAGGTGACACTCAAACGAAGCGACGGCACGGCGCGATCGCTTGATCTTCAGCGGTATCTCTCGACCGGCGATCGCACGCAGAACCCGTATTTGCAGGATGGGGATGTGATCTCCGTCGGCGTCTATGATCCGGTGCGCGAATCGGTCTATATCGATGGCGCCGTCCCGTTTCCCGGCGCCTATGCCTACCGTGAGGGCGACACCGCGCTCGACCTGATCGCCATCGCGACGGGTGAGAATCCGCGTCTGCGAGGGGTTCGCGAGGTGCGGGTAACCAGCCGAGAGAATGGTCGGACGGACGTCCGCGCGATTCGCGTCAGTGACGGCGAGCGGCCGGAGGTTGCGCTTCAACCGCTCGATCACGTACACGTCATTGCAGACGATGCGCTTCGCGGGTCGGCTGAGATCGACGGCTGGGTCCGCTTCCCCGGCACCTATCCGATCGAGCCCGGCGTGACGACACTTGATGAACTCGTGGAGATGGGCGGAGGATTGCGCGACGGCGCGCTCCTGGGTGGCGTTTACTTGCAGCGCAGCAGCCTGCCCATGCCCGAGCTGGACATGCGCCGGGCCGGACGTTTTGATTTTTCGCCGAGGTCCCGGCAGATCGTCCGGATGGACTCGCTTCAGATTCTGCGCAACATGCGTCTGACGGACCTGGACTTCGTAAGCCGCGCCTACTTTGCGCAGGAGCTCCGTCTTCAGAACCGCGTCTCGATCGATCCGAAACAGCTGCAGCCGGGCGGTCAGACCGTTGTGCTTGAAAGTGGTGACCGGCTCGTGGTGCCGCGCGACGAGCGTACGGTCTATGTGTTCGGTCAGGTCAACCTGCCGGGATTCGTAGCGGTGCGCGAAGGTGCTGATGCCGAGTACTATATCGAGGCGGCCGGCGGGCGAAGCACACTGGCTTCCGGCACCTACGTCATCGAAGCCGGTACGGGACGCCAGCTGACGCCACGGCAGGCGCAGATCAGCTCGGGCGACATGATATTCGTGGATCGCTACTCCGACATCGCGGATTCGGCGGAGCTTCAGCGGTTGGTTCTCGAGACCCAACGCTCGCGCGCCGACGCCCGCATCCGCACGACCCAGACCGTCCTCCAGGTCCTCGGCACCGCCGCCACGTTGGTGACGACGTATCTGGTGGTAAGGAATAA
>CAZKDQ010000348.1:0-2274 GCA_964551345.1 uncultured Rhodothermales bacterium | reverse complement strand
GATGGACGGATCGGTCCGAAACGTCCGCGATGGGGAAGACGCTCATCATGACGGAGTCCTGACCGCTCGGAATCGAGAGTGATGAGCCCAGGACATCCGTCATATAATGAACGTACTGTTGTGCATTGCCCGATAGGTGGAAGGGCACCGTCAACCGTTCACGCAGCGTGCGGTTGGCGCGAACGACGAATATCCCAGGGTTGCGGCCGTCGGCCGAGGCTTCCTTGACGACCTTGGCCGTCAGGAATATGGGTCCTTCGTCAACGCCCATTTCCGTGCGTGCTTCGCCACCGCGCGGATCCGTCACTAACAGCTCGTAATCCCCCGAAATATTACCCTGTGAAAGATCGAACCAGACAATCATTTTCGAGGGGGTTACGCTCGAGACAAGCCCCTCGATCGACCCGAATAAGTCCGGCTCTTCGCATTCAATACAACTCAGAGAAACGGTGACGTCGGGCGAGAACCCCGCCCCCGAGACGACGACCTCGCGCAGGGCGCCCGCCTGGATGGAGGCCGGCGAGACCGTAATCTCAGACTCGAGCTCCGCGAGCGTCCCGGCCGTCAGGATGAGGCCTTCGTGTGTGATCGATGGGAAGAGTGCCAGGCCAAGCGCCGGGTTGACGGCCCCGCGCAACTCGGTGAAGCCGCCGTACAGGTTCGCGGTGTCTTCCGTCTTCGCCGCCGCGAGATTCTCGGTCTTCACAACCATGAGCTCAGCGCCGTCCGGCGGGCGATAGCCGTCGAGCAGACGGATGTCCAGTGCGCCGTCGAGATAGCCCGAGCCGGTCAGACGGAACTGATCATGGCTGACGCCGGGTTCCAGCCCCGCTATCTCGATCTGCAGTTCCGAGCTTCTGGCCGCACGGTACGTCCCCGTGTAGGACAGCAGGCCGGGAGATGCACCCGGGGTAACGACCCCTTCGTTGAGGAAGTCGTAGGCGGCAACGAGGAACGATCCGCCGTCGCCCGAAATCTCGGCACCCGGCCCGTTGTGTAATGAGCGGAAGCGGAGTTCGCCAACGTGGATCGCGAGATTGCCGCCGGACTTGTTCTCGAATCGCGGATAGATCTCGACCCGTTCCTCACCGGCTTGTTTTTCGAACCGGCCGTAATTGAGCAGCGCCCCAGCCTCCGAAAAGGTCGGACCCATATGTTCGATTTCGACCTTCACCAGCATCGACCCCATGTTCTCGAGGATACCGTCGCGGTTGATGTCGAAACTTCCCCCGATCCACTCAATCATCCCCTCGTTGCGCAACGTACCCGCGGTCAAGGACTTTGCCGCCGGGCCGACGATGTGTAGATCACCTCCGTTGGTGAGGATGTTGTCCGTCGTCGAGATCGTACCACGTTGCCACTGTAGTCCGCTTCCCGCGATGTTGATCGTGCCTCCGCCGCTACCGGCCTGCATCGTGCCGGACGTCCACTGAACGAGACCCTCTACGTCGCCTGCCAAAGTCCCGGTGATGATATGCGTGCCGCTGCCGAACGTCAGGGTTGCACCGGTGGGTACAACGAGGCCGACATCCGTAAGAAAATGGGTGCCGAGTGAGAACTCGAGTGTCGCATCCGGCCTCACGTCCAGGGTGACGTTGGTATGTTCAGACTGGCTTGAGAAACGGAGCGTACCTTCTGATACAGCCAGCGAGCCCCGGTTGTCGAATTCGATATCGATGGTGGAGGTCGTTTGCGGCTCGTCCTTGAGAAGTGTTCCGAGGTTTTGAAAGCGATGAGGAACACTTCCGCTCGGATAGATGCCATGAGTGGTAGCGGCCCGAAACGTCTCACGGTTCTCTATGACGGCGCCGGTGGCGAGGTAGATGTGTCCCTGGTTCCATCGGATGGTGCCATCGTTGATGAGGTGACCACGCAGCGTTTTATTGGAGGCCGACGC
Organism: uncultured Rhodothermales bacterium; assembly: GCA_964551345.1. Lineage (GTDB taxonomy): Bacteria > Bacteroidota > Rhodothermia > Rhodothermales > CAZKDQ01 > CAZKDQ01. The sequence continues at coordinate 377 of CAZKDQ010000348.1, read as the reverse complement.
CAGGACGATGAGACCTTCGTTGGTGAGTCCGGAGCCTCCGTCGAGCGTGCCGGAATGCCATTGAAAACCGTTGCCGTCGAAACTGAAGACCGTCGCCGGCTCAATGATCATATTGGATGAGTGTGCGATGACACCGGCCGAGGTGCCCTCGAAACTGCCGGAAACTGTGTGCGTACCGCTGTAGAAAAGTAGTGAGGCATCGGCTGCCGTGATGAGGCGGGCATCGTCATGGTAACTCTCATCACGGATCTGAAGCGTGCCGGCCTGGACGTCGACGAGGCCGTTGTTTTCGAATGTCAGGTTGAGGGACGACGTACCGTCAGCCGTGCGGCGTATCGTGGCGTTGTTCACCAATCGTTGTGGCGCGGAACCCGAGC
>CAZKDQ010000347.1:0-2275 GCA_964551345.1 uncultured Rhodothermales bacterium | reverse complement strand
ACGCTCGCTCCTCGTCCTCAATCCATAAACAGTAACGCTGCAATCCACGTATGAACTCCTGGGCACCAAGGAACCGCTTCACAAATGAATCCGCATCGGGATTCTCATCTACTAATGTCTCCTTTTCCGAAGCCGATAGAAAGAGATTTCCACCATCAGTCGGCTTATTACCCCATTCCATCAGGCCTCGATTATCCAACGGCCTGGATAGTGGAGAAATAATGACATTGGGGCCTGCTACGAGATATGCATTAATATTACCTGTCTCTTTCGCAACCAGATTATCGCCCTCACCCATTGAAAAGAGTCGACGTACTTTGATCGGCGGCGTGGTAATACCGACGATAACCACGGTCACACCAGCATTGTAGGCGGCGAGATTGGCCCATTTAAAGCTGGTATGAGCAAAATGGATTTGATGGCCGGTATCGAAGATGAGAGTCCAGAGGATCGGAACTTGCTGTCCCTGGCAGATTGAGTTCGTGGACACGAAGGCCGTCGCCGCTGATGTCTTTGTGCCATAATCGGCCGCTTTCATGAACCAGCCCGCCACGTAGTCGAGCGACTTCCACTTCTTCGTGCGGTGGTCGAATATGGATTTGAGATCGGCCTTCTGTTGTTTTGACTGCCAGGTTGAACCCAGGTACGGCGGGTTCCCACAGATATACGTCTCGCCGCCTTCGTTCTCGAAGTCGATCTCGGCCTGGTCGAGCGGTGTTTCGAAGAGGTCATCCGAGTGGACCTTTACGCCCGTGCCCGTTGGCGGGCAGATCTGTAGCCAGTCCAGACGTAGGGCATTTCCGCAGACGATCCAGTTCTCATTCTTTAGTGGAAGGAAGTCGGCGAGCGCCAGGTTCTCACCGCGGTGCAGGACGTCGCACTGGTACTCCGCAATGATCAGCGCCAACCGTGCGATCTCGGCGGGGAAGTCACGCAGTTCGATCCCGCGGAAGTTGGTCAGCGGGATTTCCGTCGGTCGGTCGGCCTCGCCTCGCCGTTTGTTGATCTCGGCTTCGACGGCGCGCATCTCTTTATAGGCGATCACCAGAAAATTGCCCGAGCCGCAGGCGGGGTCAAACACGCGAATTCTGGCGATGCGCTTACGCAGGTTCAGCAGCTTGCGCGCGTTGTTGCCGGCTTGCTCCAGCTTCTCGCGGAGGTCGTCGAGGAAGAGCGGGTTGAGCACCTTCAGAATATTGGGCACGCTGGTGTAGTGCATCCCCAGCGAGCCGCGCTCGTCGTCATCGGCGATGGCCTGGATCATCGAGCCGAAGATGTCCGGGTTGATCTTCGTCCAGTCCAACCCGCCTACATGGAGCAGGTATGAGCGGGCGATCCGGCTGAAGCGCGGCACGTCGTCGCTCCCCGAGAACAACCGCCCGTTGACGTAAGGAAACTTATCGGCCCAGCGCGGGACGTCGTCACGCTCCTCTCGTCGGGTGTTCATCGAGCGGAAGAGGGTCGAGATCACCTCGTGCGTGTTCGACGCGTCGCGGGTGCTCATCTGCTCCACGGTGTGCGTGAAGCAGCCGTTCTCGGGAAAGATGCCCGTGTCTTCGGCGAAGAAGCAGAAGATGAGGCGCGCCATGAACTGGTTCAGGTCGTGGCGGCGCTCCTCCGTGCCCCATTCCGGATTGTCCTTCAGTAACTCCACGTACAGCCGGTTGAGGCGGCTGGTTGCGCGGATGTCGAAGGCGTTCTCCTTGATCTCGCGGACCGTGCTGATGCCCGCCAGCGGGAGGAAGAAGCCGAAGTGATCCGGGAAATCCTGGTAAGCGCACGCAATGGTGTCGCCACTGGTGAGGTCTTCCGCTTCGAGGTAAGATCCGTCCGTCGCGAGCACGAACCGGGCCTTCGCCTTCGCGGTGGCCGGGCTGCTCCTGAGTTCCGAAAGCGACTCCGCGACCCGGCCCTCATCACACGTCAGAATATGGATGTTGTTGGTCTGGAGGATGCCGCCGAGATCGGATCGATTGGTGGACCCGGCACGCAGGCGCTTGATCGTCGTCGCCTTATTGCCAAACGCCTCCAGGAAGGCAAAGGGAAACTCCTCGGCATCGAACGGCTGCGCCGCCAGCTCGGTGATGGCCTGTTCGATCTCAACTGCGTTCATGGAGTGCGGCTTTCGAAATAGTGCGTCATGTGGTCTTTGACTATGAACCTAAGATCGTCGGTCTTACGCAAAGTGTCAGCAAAGACCTTCGTGGGTCGAAGACCTGGCTACCTGCACTGCGCCGCGGCGCCCGTGAGATCCAAATGCTATGTCACCCGGATA
>CAZKDQ010000346.1:0-2284 GCA_964551345.1 uncultured Rhodothermales bacterium | reverse complement strand
CTGGAAGAACGAGTGCTCGTCGCGCGGTTCGAGCACGAGGCGGCTGTGTCGAGCGCCGTTCAGCGATTCCGAGGCCGTATCCTCGATGCTGAACAGCTCGTCGTGGCGGAAGAAGAGATCATTCACGGAGAAGGACGAGCCGTCGTCCATGTGCGACGACAGGACGACCTGATTGTCGGGCCGCGAGTACCGCCACACGTCGCCGCCGTTGCGGGCGTAGACTTCATCGCCGGTGTCGAGCAGGTAGTTTTCGCCGCGCAGAAGCAAGCGCCCCGAGCGTTCGTCGCGGATGTCGCTGTACTGCGACGTCATTGTCTGCGTAAACTCGGCGCGCAGCGATTCGAGCGCGGCGTACTTCGTGTTGAAGCGCTGCGTCACGGCATCAGCCGTCTGCGCGGTAGCTTGCGGCGCGCAAAGCAGCACCAGCGCCGCCATCAGCAGAAGTGATTTTGTAGGAAGTAGCTTCATCGGGAACGTATTGAGTTCTTAGTAGCGAATATCGGAAGCTCGGCGCGGGTTCGCGAGAGATGGTGATTGTCTGATTCCAAACGCCGTGCCCGCCCTGCACGAAACTGAAAACGGCGTCGGAATGCAGCAGGGAGGGCTTTGATCACCGGATAACACGGCTCGCCTGACTTGAGCAGTGTATTAAATTAAGGACGATACCAGGGCGATGCATACTGGGATCGCTCATGATCAATCACGGGAGTATGGGATATGGAAGGCCGATGAGCGGTGCAGTTGATTACCGGGTTGACAGTCGAGACGCGAATCCCGCAATGATGTCGACAAACTCCTCCGGCTGATCTTTCATCGGCGCGTGGCCGGCATCCCGAATCACCCGGATCGTCGCAGACGGTATATGCCGCCGGACCGATCGCGGCGCGTTGCGCGGTAAAATGCGGTCATTCCCACCCCAGATAACGAGCGTGGGAATCGTTAGCTCGGCCAGCTTCGACCGGATGCCTGTCCTGCGAAGATCGAGCGACGCATGAGACGTACGCAAGCGTCTGCTTTGACGACGACTGACGTCGGAGTTGAAGATCGCTCCGAGGGGCGTGCGCGGAAGCACGTGCTGAAAAACGACATCGTTGTCGATCAGTCGATGGAAGAGCGGCAGCGAGCCGAGCAGCGGGATCAGGTTCTCGCGCCGCGTAAATCCCCCGCTGTTCACCAGAACGAGCCCTGAAAACCGATCTTCAAACGTGACGGCCGCGGCTGCGGCAACTTTACCGCCCATCGAATGGCCGAGGACGAGGGGACGCTCGCGAAGGTCAATGGCGTCGCAGAAGTCGCGCAGCAGCTCAGCGTAATGATCCAGCGCGTAGCGAATATCCGGCGCGTCTGAACCGCCGAAGCCCAGCAGGTCGATCGCGACCAGCCGAACCCCCGCGCGGCGTGCCGGCTCGAGGATGTGCCGGTACGTGCGGTATCCGTCGGTGCCAAAGCCGTGGATCGCAAGGACAGGCGGCGTTCGCGCGTCATCGACATGCGATACATGGTAGGCGAGACGGTAGCCGCCGAGTTCAATCTCGCGCCGTTCGAACTCGTGGATGTCAGTTGCTGAATACGGCACTGATGAACTCGTCCGGGTCGTCGAGGCAGTCGAGCAGGACGTCTGGCTCGTGCTGATACAGGTAATCGCGGTCGAACCGCCCGGTGCATACCGCGACGGAGAAGGCGCCTACGCCACGTCCGCAGCCGATGTCGTGCTCGGTGTCTCCGATGATGACGACGTCGCTCCCGTCGAACGCTTGTCCGGTGTGCTCGCGCGCACGTGCCATGGCGATCGGAGGCAACTGATAGCGGTCCTCGTGGTCGCTGCCGAAGGCGCCGAAAGGGAAGTAATGATCCAGGCCGACCGCTTTAAGCTTCAGGTAAGCGAGCGGCTCGAGATTGCCGGTGAGGAGCGAGAGTTGAACGTCGTCACGCAGCGCGAGCTCTTCGATCAGCTCCTTTACACCACCGAGCAATTCGGTCGCTTCCGGACGTATGGACTCCCGCATCAGCTCGGTGTAGGCTTCGAGCCCTTCCTCCACAAGCCCATTCAGCGAGGAGCCGTTGAAGCCACTCGCCGCGAGCACTTCGCGGATGATCTGTGGATCGGTCTTTCCTGAAAACGAGATGCCGGAGGTGTCAATCCGGCGGCCTGACAATTCCGAAAGCGACGCCTCAACGGCCCGGCGGCCAATGCCGTGCGTGAGGAGAATCGTACCGTCGATGTCAAACAAAAGAAGTTTCATGAACAACGAGAGTGAACTGAAAACCAAAAACCAAAAACCAA
>CAZKDQ010000345.1:0-2297 GCA_964551345.1 uncultured Rhodothermales bacterium | reverse complement strand
CGTTCGCCCACTACCGTGTCGAGCCCGTCCGGCAGGGATTCGACCAGTTCGCGCAGCGCCGCGGCGTCGACAGCCGCCCACACGTCTTCTTCAACGATCTCTTTGTCGTCGCGCCCGAAGGCGATGTTGCGCCGGATCGTATCGTCCGTCAGGTAGATGAACTGCGGGATGTAGCCGATCTTTCGCTGCCACGCAGGCATGCGGTCCTGAACGTCGACGCCGTCCACGCTGATGACGCCTTCATCAGGCGAGAGCAGGCCGAGAATAAGATCGACGATAGTGGTCTTTCCGGCTCCCGATGACCCCACGAACCCCACGGCTGCCCCTCGGGGAATCGATAGCGAGACACTCCGCAGTGCCTGCTCGGACGAGTTAGGATACCCATAGCTAACGTTGTCGAGCGTAAGTTCACGCTCGAACGGAAGCGGCTTCTTGAGGCCTGCCTCAAGACGACGCTTGTACTCCCGCTCCTTCTCCTCCAGTTCGCGGAGATCCTCATACACTACGTCGAGGGCTTTCTCGCCCCATTTGAGAGCCGAGAAGGAGCCCGCAATTTTCTGAAAGCTCGGCATGAGCCGCACAATGGCCACTGCGAGGAGCGCGAGTGTCGGGATGATCGTCTCCGTCGCGCGTCCCTGGTATACCAGCAGGGCCGAAATCCCGAGCATCCCGAAAACGGCCATCGTTTCGAGAAACAGCCGTGGGAGCGCCTCAACGACCGCTTTGAACCGCGCGGCCTTCGCCTTGAACCACGAGCTTTCGTGGTACGACTGTAGAAAAAAGCTCTCACGCCCGAGAATCTTGGCGTCCTTTACGCCACCGAGGCCCTGGTTCACCGCTTTCACGGTCTGCCTTCGGTGCTTCTGTTCTTCCTTGGCGTACCAGGAAATCTTCTTACGGGTTGCCCGATAGAAGACGACGGTAATCGTGCCTAACACGGCAAAGGCGCCCACCGTAACCAACGGTTCGACCACGAAGAGCAACACGAAGATCATCGCCAGCGTCATGAATTCCATGATCAGGACCAGGATCGGCATGAGGGCGCCTGACGTAATCGCGCCAGCTTCGCTGTTCGTGTTGCGGAGGAGCTCAGCGGTGTTGCGTTGCAGGTGGAACGTATATGATGTATTGAGGTAGGCCCGAAAGAGTCGATTCGACAGGTTCACCTGGCGGCTCGAGGTATAGCGGGCCTTCATATAGGCTAGCCAGGCGATGTACGAGTTCTTTATGACGAAGATGACGATAAGAGCGACTGCAGCCCAGAATACCATGTCTTGCGGAGACGTCATTCCCAGCGCGTCATAGAGATAGCGCACCGCTGCAATCTCAAGAATGCGGTCGGGCATGGCGATGATGCTGAGCATTCGATACCTGTGCATAGGGCTGGAAAGGACCCGAATTCGCGACCGGTCAATCTCTCGCTACGTGGGCGCGCCTCATACGTCGAGAAACACCTCGAGCGACACGTTTGCCAAGACGCAGAACACGCAGAGCCTGTCTCTCGGGCCATCCTCGGTGAATATCTCCCGATTCATAGAAATGTACCAGCGTACTGATGCGGCGTCTGAATATGTCGAATGAGTTCTTGCGTCGTGCCTCTCGATAGGCCGCGACACTCTCTTCGACCAGCGCTAAGCGTAGAAGGAACTTATCCTTATCCGCGGCACTCAGGTGCGAATCCAACGGCTCGACGCGTTTTCGAGGTCGCCATTCGCCACGATCGTCTTTCATCTTGAGCCTGAACCTCAGTCCATCACGTCGATGTCTGAACCCGCCGGCCTGAGATTGGACGACCTCTTCGACGCTCAGATCATCGAGCGCAATTCTACCTTCTTCTAGCGCTTCGTCCACAACCTCCTGAAGGGCGCGGTTGCGAACAATCAGGATGTTGGTGCCGCCTCCGTCCTCGACGTACTGCGGCAGCCACGCATCACCTACTACAACATCGGCCGTCTCAGCTACGACGTCGTCGCAGTAGTCGCAGGCGTTGTACTTGAAAAGGCCGAGGGCATAGTTCGTCCCGAAGTACTTCTGGACGATGTCGCCAACCTGCTCGGTCTTGCCGTTTCTTTCAACGGTGAACTCCATCCCCTTCTGCTTGGCAATCGATCCCGGGTACTTCTTTCGGAAGTCGACAGCTACGAGTTCCTCAGGCCGCACCCCTTCCTGCCACGCGATCATCTCGCCGTAGAACTTGCTTTTCAAGTGGCCGCAGACGAGCCCGACCGTAAAGCGAATACGTGCCTCCAGCACAGGATCTGAGGCCGTCAGAAGTCGGATTGCTTTTATGAAACACG
>CAZKDQ010000344.1:0-2297 GCA_964551345.1 uncultured Rhodothermales bacterium | reverse complement strand
GAGCCACCTCGTTCTCTGGAACGAGAAAGCCGTGCAGGTTCTGCCGACGCTTTACGACGTCGACGACAACGTCATCGCGCATGAGGTAAGGCGATTTACGGAGACGGTCCATTCGACGCAGTTCCGCGTGAACCGCCTCGAACACATGTACTTCGGATGGACGGCCAACTCGACCAGCCCCCAGGAGCAGTGTTTTCTGAACGCCGGCTTCGAAACGTGCTTCACGGTATGGAACGCGGAGGCACCCGTCTTCAGCATCGAGGCGCTCACCGACACCCTCTATGAAGCAACCGGTGAACCGGGCTTCGTACGCATCACGCGCTTCGGCAACCCGCGAGGCATGAATGTCGAGATCTCAAACCGGCACACGGCACGGCCCTTCCGCGACTTCCTGATGGATCCACCGGGTACTTCGCTCGCCTTTGCTGAAGGTGTAGACGAACGGCTTATCCGAATTACACCCATCGAGAACGGCACGGTGACCAATAACCGAACCGTACGGATAAGATTGGATAACGGCACCGGGTATGCCGTCAACACCACCGTTCCCCGACTCGTCGAGATCCCGATCATTGACAGCGGCGTCTCATCGACGAGCCTCGCCGTGACCGGTGTTGCGCCGGCGCGCGGCGGAGATCGCGGCACCGTCGAGTTACGGGCGGTCGGGCGCGGCTTTGATGCCAATGCCGAGCTCTACCTCGAGCGGGGAGGTGCGCGCATCCATGTGACGGATGCCGAGGTCGAGACGCGTTTCGGCCAGTCGTCGATCAGCGGCCGCGCGGATCTGCGTGAGGGCAGCCTCGGATTGTGGGACGTCGTCGTTGAAAGCGGCGGCGACCGGCAGGTGCTCTCGGGTGCGTTCGAGATCATCGAGTCACCCGCTGAGCCCATCATCTACTCGAGCGTCATCGGTCCGCGGACGGTAAGCATGAGGGAGTGGGGCCATCGGTACCGGGTGAACATTCGCAACGGCGGCGACACCGACATCTACGACGTCATGGCGTATATCTGGACGCACCGGGAAACATCAGCCGTGCTGGAACGAGGCCTGGTCGAGTTCGACGATGCGGACTACGATGCGTCGGCACCTATGTTTGTCGACCGTGGCGACTACCAAATCGCGCCGATCTGGATCTACCGATTGCCGGCCAACGAATCGGTCGAGGTAACGCTGCATGTGGTCAACCCGGTTGAGCTGGTCGGCCAGGATCTGCTGGTAGGTGTGACTCACAACACACCGAATCCAGACCATGCGTTCACTTGGACCGGAATCCTCGACGAGGATGGAGAAGAGGCGCTCCCGTGGAACCTGGGCGTGTATCTCGGCCGCCTCGCGCATTTCGCGGAAGAGATGGGGGCCGGAAAGGTTACTTATGAGCGTTCGCCTGTAGTCCCTCTCAGCCAGTCGAGTGGATCGTCGGAATGCGACGGCTTCGGCTCGTCGACCGGCGGCGGCAATCAGGCGGACGACGCCTTCAATCTGGCGATGAGCCTGCAGAACGACCGAGCTCGTTTCTTCCGGGCGACGGCCGAGATCCCGAAGTACGGCATGCAGAAGGCGGTCACCAGCATCCCCCGGCGGTTCACCGCTGGTGAGTACATCGGTGGACAAGTTCTGAATCAGGTTATCGGCAGCTTTACTGGTTATAAGAGTGATGCCGACTTTGCCGCGAGCCTTGGCTTGGGTCCTGGAAGCGGTCCGGGTGGTCCAGGCGGCCCGGGTGGCTCAGGCAGCTCAGGCAGCTCCGGTGGAGCGTCGGGCGGCGCATCGACATGCTCACCTATTGTCTTCTCCCGGGACCCCAACGACAAGCTCAGCCTCTCCGGTGAGGGCGAAGGGCGCCACCTCGCATCGATCATGGAGTTGCCCTACCAGATCCGCTTCGAGAACGTGGACTCGGCCACGGCACCGGCGCAGATCGTGACCATCACCGATACCCTCGATCTGGCAGTGTACGATGTCAATACGTTCCGCCTCGGCGCGATCGAGATCGCGGACGAGGTGATCGCCGAGCCCCCCTTCGGCGTGACGTCGTTCACGACAACGATCGACCGCCGGCCGGAGGCTGATCACAGGATCCACATCCACGCCGCACTCGAGCGGGACGATGAGCGCAACTTTGCGCGCGTGGTTTGGACGCTCACCACGCTTGATCCGGACGCCGACGAGCTTCCCAATGAGGCGATGGAGGGCTTCCTGCCGCCCAACAAGACGGCGCCTGAAGGCGAAGGGAGCGTCCAGTTCTACATCCGTCCGCACGACCACCTGCCGCACGGACGCGAGATCAGCAACCACG
>CAZKDQ010000343.1:0-2306 GCA_964551345.1 uncultured Rhodothermales bacterium | reverse complement strand
ACGTCCACGTTTGGGCGCGTACATTTCTCGACTCTCTCGTGCCATCGGAAGAATCCGACGTATGACCTCCGACGACATCCCCATCCCATCCTCGCCCATACTTTTTCTCGACTACGACGGCACGCTCGCGCCCATCGTCCCCGATCCCACCAGGGCGTTTCCTCATCCCGCCGCCCCGGGGTTGCTTGTTGAGCTTGAACGCCGGCATCCGCTGTACATCGTCACCGGGCGCCACTTGAAGGCGCTCGAATCATTCATCGATGAGCCCTACCCCGCGATCGGCCTGCACGGGATGCAGGAAGGCACGATCCATGGCGATGCGACTGATCTCATTTCCGACGAGGCGCGTGCGGCGCTCGACCGAATGCGCGACTCGGTGCCGAACCTCACGGGGATCGTCGTGGAGCCCAAGGGCCCAACGTTTGCGGTCCACTACCGTGACGCCGTGGATGAGGAGGCGGCCCTCGAGGCGCTCGAGATCTGGGTCGAGCCGCTTCCTTCGGTGCTTGACGTGATCCGCGGCAAGAAGGTCTATGAGGTTCGGCCCCGCGGCGTTTCGAAGGGCACGGCCGTCCGTTCGCTCATGGAACGGCATCCGGGCCGGCCGCCCGTCTACATCGGAGACGACACGACCGATGAGGACGCGTTCGAGGCGCTGGTTGATGTGCCCGATGCCGTGACCATCCGCGTTGGCGGAGGAGAGACGGCCGCCCGCTACCACCTCGGCGGCCCCGACGATGTCGTCGAGTATCTAAGCCGCTACCTCGTCGCGTAAACGGCAAACGCCTCGATTAACAGCGACGGCTCAGGTGCCGTTTGAGTTCGACGTCGCCTTCAGGTGCTTGAGCGGAGTGGATACCCACCACACATTGCCGCCGGGATCGCCAACGCCGCCGTTCCGATCGCCGTAGTCCATATCTCTCGGCTCAAGGATCGACGTGCCACCTGCGCGAAGGGCGCGCTCGTACGCCGCGTCTACGTCATCCACATATAGATAGAACGTGGCGGGCATGGCGGGATACTCGGACGTAGCGTTGCCGATCATCAGGCGTGCGTCTCCAATGGCGATGTCGGCGTGCAAGAGTGATCCGTCTTCACGATCCGAGCGTTCGATCACCGTCGCGCCAAAGACCTCAACCAGGAAGTCGATGACCGCAGCGGCGTTGTCGTTGAGCAGGTACGGGGTTACCTCAGCGTATCCTTCGGGGATGTACGGTTTTCGAGCCATGACACGTTTCCGGGTTGGTTAATCGATGATGCCTCACAGATTATGAGCCGTGCCTCACCAGTTATAGGAAAAATGTTCAGGCGTTCGAGGGCTCGACGAGGTTGATGCTGTCGGGGTAGCGACTGGCACGGCGAAAGGCGCGAGGCGACATACCGGCGAAGGTGTTGAACTCGGCTGTGAGATGGGATTGATCGTAGTAGCCGGACGAGAACGCGACGCCGGCGATTGAATCATCGGCGCTGCGGAGTTCTTCCATGGCGTGGCGAAACCGCGCGAGGCGAGCATAAATCTTGGGCGAGACGCCCGTATGTCGACGAAATGTCTCGAAAAAGCGCGTACGTGAGTAGCCCGACATGTCGATCAGCGTGCCGATTGCCAGTTGCCCCCCTGAACGGTCGAGCGCCCGCGTGGCCCAGCCCACCACGGGGGCGGGTGGCGCGTGGACGCGAAGCCGCTCCGCGACCCAGCCGGCCGCGATTTGCAGTCGGCGTCGCGGAGAGTCAGCGGTCGCACACCGCTCCTCGAGTTCACGCGCAGCGTAAGGCATCAGGTCAGCTACATCGAGCGTGATATCCGTCATGTCTTCGACCGCCGGACCGAAGACAGATAACATACCCGCCGGCTGAAACCGGATGCCCATCACAACGGAGTGCTCGTTGGGGCCTTCGATCACCTCCGGCCGAAGCATGAGCCCGTTGGCGTTCACCGACGAAAAATCGGATGCCTGCGTGATGCTCCGGTAGGGCCGCCCAACGTGGACCACCAACTCCGCGCGGCCCGTGGGGAATACGCGCTCGCGCCTCGCGTTTATCATCCCCTCGAAATACCAGATCCGCTCGACGACCGGCGCGAGACCCGGCGGCACCCAATTACCCTGAACCCACCGGCCCAGTGGCGACTCGTATGTTCGCAGGTGGATGTTTCCGTCCACGGGAGCACTTCAGTCGGATTACTAGGTACGAACGCTATGCCACGGTGCCCGTCGCTTCTTCGGCGGCACCTTCAAACGTCTCGTCCGCCACGTCGATCATCCACGGCGTGCCGAACCGGTCGATCAACATGCCGAATCGCTTCGAAA
>CAZKDQ010000342.1:0-2313 GCA_964551345.1 uncultured Rhodothermales bacterium | reverse complement strand
GACAAGGAGAACGCGCTCAAGACCAGCCAGATCGTCTTCCTGACCCCCGATGAGATCGGGCGCATTCGCGGATTGATTGCGGAGAAGATGGCCGACGGTACCCGTCTCACCGGCAAGGAGGTCAAGGCGTTCGGGGACACCATCTCCAAGAGCATCGGCCTAGACACGCGCCCAACGGACGCCGTAGACATGGCCCTCTTCGGGCGCATGACGACTGACGACGCGGCCTCATTCGCCGCCGTCGATGCCTCGATGCAGGTTGCCCATCCCATTGCGACGCATACCACCGTCACCGAGACCGACTACTTCACGGCAGTGGACGACTGGAAGGCCGGCGGCGGCTCCGGCGGCGACACCGATACGCGAGGCTCCGGGCACATCGGCGAGATCGACTTCAACAGCGCCGTCTACTACAAGTACTTCTCGTGCGACCTCGACGCGCTCGTCGAGAACATGGGCGGGGACAAGGATTCGGCCCTCAATGGGCTTGCGGTGATTCTGGAGGCCGCCTGCCGCGTGACGCCCTCCGGCAAGCAAAACTCGTTCGCCAGTCACAGCCCCGCCGAGGCCGCTCTGCTGGTGATCCGGGAGGCCAAGACGCCGTGCTCGCTCGCGGCGGCCTTCGAGGCGCCGGTGCCCGCGTCGGAGAACGGCTACGCCGCCGAAAGCACGCGCCGCATGCTCAAGCGCTATGAGCGCCTCGTGGAAGCCTATGAGCTCGAGGACCGCGCTATCGCCTTCACGCTGAACGGTGACATGCCCGCCTCGGACCGTTACGAGACAGCCGACCGCCTCTCCGAGCTCTGGGCGTTCCTGCGCACCAACACCAACGGACCCGATGCTTGAGCCAATGACGGGATTTCTTCTTCATCTGTATGGGCCGATGCAGAGCTGGGCGGACACCGGATTCGGGCAGCTGCGCGAGGCCGGCGAGTTCCCGAGCCGCGCCGCCGTGCTCGGCATCGTGGCGGCGGCCATGGGCATCCCCCGGGCGGACGACCGGCTGCTTTCGCTGCACGAGGCGTTGAATGTTCACGTGGCCACGCTCCGCCCCGGGCGCGTCCTGCGGGATTTCCACACGGTCGAGACGCGCGAGGGCAAGCCGCGCACGCTCACCTCCCGGGACTATCACCACGATGCGCATTTCGTGGCGCTGGTCATGGGGGATGAGGACCTCCTTGTCGAGGCCGAGGCGGCTCTTCGTCGGCCCGTCTACGGGACCTTTCTGGGCAGGCGGTCCTGCCCGCCGGCGCTGCCGTTGCAGCCCGAACCGATCGAGGGTGATCCATACGTGGCGCTCGCTGAGGCCGCGCGCACGTCGCTCGCCGAGTTCCCGCGTGGCGACACTACGTGGAGACGCCGCCGGCGAGCAGGCACGCTCACAGTCTGGCTCGATGGCCATTTAACCCGCGCGGAGCTTCCCGAGGTGTTCCGCGAAGCATCTGTCAGCCACGGCGCGCGCCGAGCGCGCCTTGTCGGCGCTCGGCGAGCCTATGCATCGGCGCCGTTCACGCGCCTGCGGATCGAAGAACCCAAGACAGATGCCTCCAACCACGACACATTCTTCCATGCTGCATCTTAGTCTCCTACAACTTCGTCGCGACCGTCCGCTCGATCCGTACCAGGCGCACCAGCTCGTGTGGAAGGCGTTTCCTGACACACCCGAGGGCGACCGTCCCTTCCTCTTCAGCCTGGACCATCGCTCTACGCACCACAGTCTGCTGGTCCAGAGTACGACTGCACAGTCGTGGGATTTCCTTGGGGATCGAGGCAGCGTCCAGACCAAGTCGTTCGACCCGAGCCTGATCGGTGCGGGAACGGAGCTTCGGTTCTTCCTGCGGGCGAACCCGACGGTTGATCGGAAAGGATTCAAGGACGGCAAGAAGCGGCGGGTGGCCGTCGGCATCAATCCGGAGCTGGCGTTCCGTCGAATGGGACGTCCGGAGGATGCGCCGTCTACTCCGAGCGCTATTGCAAAGTGGCGGCGCGAGGAGCTCATCGATTGGCTGAAGCGAAAGGGCGAGGATGGTGGGTTCCGAATTGAGGAGGCGGAGCCTGGACCCATTATTGAGCGCCGAATTGTACGGGATGTCCGGCAACGGGCCCGACCGATCACTCTTCATGAGGTTGAGTTCACCGGCACGCTCAAAGTTGCCGACCAGGAATCATTTGCCCGGACCCTCGGGACAGGGCTTGGGAGAGGAAAGGCGTTCGGTTATGGGCTGTTGATGGTTCGACGTTAGTACGGCCACGAGGGGGTACCAAGTTTTTTTACCCGTTCTTTGACATGTTGAACGGTGTTTTTGGCCGAAT
>CAZKDQ010000341.1:0-2313 GCA_964551345.1 uncultured Rhodothermales bacterium | reverse complement strand
ATTACGGATGTATAGATAGGCCATGATGACTCTCGGCCGGACTTCCTAACATCGCACGCCGTTTGCCATGCATCTGACCTCACGTTTGACTCGATCGCTACGAATTCGCTCTTCGTTCCCACTTTCCCTTCTAACGTTACTGCTGACGGGTTCATTGGCAGCCGCAGTTAATGCGCAGACGCTCGACGGCGTCCTGATGTCAGGCTCGGGCGAAGGCGGCTTCTGGAGCCGCAACATCTCGCTCTACAACCCCGACCCCGAGCGGCTCTATAACGTCTCGGTGACGCCGCATCTGGGGCAGAGCACGATTTCGAATACGGATACGCTCAGCGGGCTGGTCGTCGGTGCTCACCATGGCCTTGCCCGAACGAGTTCCTGGAACCCGTCGCTCTCGAAATCGGGGCGGATGGCGTTTGTGGTGGACTGGTTTGCTGATAATGACGGCAACCCGTTCCACATCGTATCGCAAAACCGTGACGCGACGGACCGCGTGGTAATTGCCGGACCGTACCACAGCGGGGGTGCCGGTACGGGTGGCGGCCCCGATCGTTCGTACCGGCCATCGGTGTCGCCTGACGGAGAGACAGTTATCCTCGCCGCCTTTCGGATGACCAATGTCGATGGCGGGCGACAAGAGACTGGACAGCTTTTTCGCATGCCGTCCGACGGGAGTGCCGCGCCGGAGCTGTTCGAAATCAACGACCCGAACGGATGCAACGAGGTGATACAGGCCGTCTATCATCCGGACCGGGACGAGATCGCTTTCCTCGGGTACGCCATGCGATCGCACGTAGGATTAGGTGATCTCTGCACACCGGCCGTGCGCGTAATGGATGCTGATGGTTCAAACCTGCGCGACGTCTATGTCGAATCCGATTACGGTTATAACCGCTATCACATTGGCTTCCAGCTCATCGACTGGAAGGCCGACCGCATTTTGTTTGCGCAAGCGAGTGAATCGAGCAGTTCTCTGAACCCTCCCCGATTCAACGTCCTCGTGGTCGACGACACGTCGGGCGAGGTCGTCGGCTCTCACCCGGCCGTGGCGGATCACCTGATCAGGTCGTCGTTCCAGCTTTCGCCGGATGCGCGCCATATTGCGTACGCTCTTAACCCGGACGGGCAGTGCTGGATCACGGCAAAAGACCTTGAAACCGGCGATGTGGTGCTCGATCTGACCGGCGTTGCCGATACGGGGCAGTACTGCTACATGACCTGGGCCGATGCCCCGGCCGTGCCCGAGCCCGCCCGCCTCGAGCTTTCGGAGACCGAACTCATCCTCTGGAACCATAAATCCGTACAGGTTCTGCCGACGCTGTACGACGTCGACGGCAACGTGATCGTGCACGAGGTAACGAAATGGACCGGGACGGTCCCTTCGTCGCAGTTCCGCGTGAACCGACTCAAGCACATGTACTTCGGCTGGACGACTAATTCGGGGAGTTTCCAGGAGCAGTGTTTTCTGAATGCAGGTCTCGAAACGTGTTTCAGCGTGTGGAATGCGGAGGCGCCCGTCTTCAGCATCGAGGCGCTCACCGATACGCTCTATGAGGCAACCGGCGAGCCGGGCTATGTCCGCATCACCCGCTTCGGCAACCCGAGGGGGATGAACGTCAATTTCTCGAACATTTTTGGGACGGCACGGCCTTACCGCGACTTCCTGATGGATCCGGCCGGAACGTCGCTGGCGTTTGCCGAAGGCGTCCATGAGCGGATCGTCCGCCTCACGCCCATCGAGAACGGGGTGGTGACGAATAATCAACGCCTCGGAATTCGTCTGGCCGACGGCACGGGGTACGCCGTCAATACCACCATTCCCCGCGTCGTCAACATCCCCATCATCGACAGCGGCGTCTCGTCGACCAGCCTTGCCGTGGCCGGTGTTTCGCCGGTGCGCGGCGGCGATCGCGGCACGGTCGAGCTGCGGGCCGTTGGGCGTGGCTTTGCTGCGAATGCCCAGCTCTACCTGGAGCGTGGCGGCGCGCGCATCGACGTGACGGACGGCGAGGTAGATTCGCGCTTTGGCCAGTCGTCCATCAGCGGCCGGGCGGATCTCCGTAACGGCAGCCTCGGGCTCTGGGATGTCGTGGTCGAAAGCGGAGGAAACCGCGTCGTGCTCCCCGGTGCATTCGAGATCATTGAATCGCCCGCCGAGCCCATCATCTACTCGAGCGTCATTGGTCCGCGAACCGTCAGCATGCGAGAGTGGGGCCACCGGTACCGAATCAACATCCGCAACGGCGGCGACACCGACATCTACGACGTGATGGCGCACATCTGGACGCATCGCGAGAGTACAGCCGTGCTCGAGCG
>CAZKDQ010000340.1:0-2368 GCA_964551345.1 uncultured Rhodothermales bacterium | reverse complement strand
GAATCAACTCATCGCCGCTGCCGCAACGACCTGAAGCAGCTCCTCCTCCGCTTTGCTCAGCTCGATATCGCGCCGCGCAGCCACGGCATGCGCCACTCGCAGCGCCTTGTCGACGCGATAGTCGACGTAACCATCCGCGGGACTTCCCCAACTGAACGAGCGGATGTGGCGGGGCTGAAATCCATCCCCAAACAAATTGCAGAACGTGCCGACGACCGTCCCGGTGTTGAACATGGTGGCGATGCCGCACTTGGAATGATCGCCCATGATAAGCCCGATGAACTGCCGGCCGGTCTTGACGAAATCGCCCTCGACGGCATCGTACAGGCTGACCTCCCCATAATCATTCTTCAGGTTCGAGCTGTTGGTGCCGGCGCCGAAGTTGCACCATACGCCCACGTATGAGTCGCCCAGATAACCCGCGTGGCCCTTGTTTGAATAGGAATGGATGACGGTGCCCTGGACCTCGCCGTTCACGTTGACGCGGGGTCCGAATGCGCTGCCTTCGAGGTGCGCGCCGACCTTCGCCTGGGATTTCCAGCCGAGATAAAGCGGCCCTTTGAGCACGGCATTCTCCAATACGGACGCTTCGTCGTCGATGTATATCGGGCCTCGGGTGGCGTCGAGTATGGCGCCGGCCGCGATCCGCACGCCCTTGCCGGTGAAGATGCGCTCCGGGTTCGTTAGCACCGCGCGGTCGTGCACCTCCGCGTTGGGGCGTTCGAGGATGTTATAGTGACCGACCGCTCGGCCGTAATCCAGCTCGATCATGTGCGGTAGGTGATCGAGGATATTCCATACGCGATCGATGAAGATCAGCCCATCGGCAGAGACTACTGCGGGATCGCCGAAGTCCTCGGCAGACAAATAGCGTCCGCCGGTTATATCGATGCCTGCCGAGGGCATCCACGCGGCGGCGATGGACCCGCCGGCCCGAAGGACTCGCGAGCCGGCGCCGTTTTGCAACTCCTTGAGCTGTTCGAGTGCTGCCTCATCGAGAAGTAAGCGACCGTTGACGAAGAGCACATCGAGGCCAGCCGGGATGCGGTTGACCGAGGCGTTGTAACGCTCGCGGCTGACGTTGGCGAGGGCGTCGCGGCAATGAAGGAAGACGGCGGCGTCGGGGAAGACCTGCCGGAGGCGCTCGAGGTTCGTCCACATCCCCGTCCGGAGATCGTACACCGGGCGGATATCGACCAGCGGCCGGAGGTGATCGACGGTTTCGTCTTCGAACAGACAGATATGCGTCACAGTCTTCGGGGAGAATCGTGTCGGAAGGAACGGTCGGAAAATATACGAGCGTGGACAGGCTTCTACTTGCGGTGCTTAGTCGAACGGACGGCGGCGTTCTCGGCAGCGAAATGATCATCGACGGGGAAATCAACGCTTTCTCCCACCTTTAGCTCGACAAGCCGCGCGGCGATGTCCCGTTCCGCCACATTCGTACGGACCCGTTCGATAGGCTCGTGTAACGGTTCGTCGGCCAGATCGAACGTGCCCCAATGCACCGGAATCATGATATCCGCGCCGAGATCGATAATAGCCTGCACCGCTTCTTCGGGATCGACATGCACGCTCGACATGAACCAGCGCGGGCTGTACGCGCCGATCGGCAGGACCGCAACGTCCGGCTCGCCGAGTACCTCGCGGATTTCCTTGAAGTGATCCGAATACGCGGTGTCACCGCCGTAATACAGCCGCACACCGTCGGCCAGCAGATACCAGCTTGCCCACAACGTGGCGTCGCGGTTATAAAGCTTCCGCCCCGAAAAATGTCGCGCCGGGAGGCAGTGGAGCGTAAGCCCGTCAACGTCGACTGACTGCCACCAATCGAGCTCCACGACATCGCGCGCACCGAACGAACGAACGACCTCTTCGACGCCCAGCGGCACGATAAACAGGGGCCGATATCGCTCCTGAAGTTCTCGTACCGCGTATTTGTCGAGATGATCGTAGTGATCGTGCGAGAGCACGACCATGTCCACATCGGGTAGATCAGCTACCCTCAGCGGGGCGTCGACTGCGCGTTTGGGGCCGACCGACTTGAACGGACTCGCACGCGCCGAAAACATCGGGTCGACGACGATGTGGTGATCGGCGGTCTGAATATATAGTGTGGAATGACCGAGCCAGGTTACTCGAATCGACTCGGGGCGTCGCCGAAGCCGCGCCGGATCGACGGGGATGGATTCCGCGGGGAAGGAGACTTTCCGATGGAAGATTCGCCCCACCATCCACTCGACCGATCGCCAGAACG
This sequence comes from uncultured Rhodothermales bacterium, assembly GCA_964551345.1. Taxonomy (GTDB): domain Bacteria; phylum Bacteroidota; class Rhodothermia; order Rhodothermales; family CAZKDQ01; genus CAZKDQ01. Next base: position 111 of record CAZKDQ010000340.1, on the reverse strand, counting down.
AAGCAGATTCAGGCGAGGGCCAGACGTTTCGAAATCGGTTTCCGGAATGGTGGCGGCGATGATGATTGTCATGCGTTCGGATTTCAAGTCCGCGCTCGGACCACCCGGCGT
>CAZKDQ010000339.1:0-2373 GCA_964551345.1 uncultured Rhodothermales bacterium | reverse complement strand
CCGGACTCTACAACGTTCTGGAGAAAGTCCGCGCCGGAGAAGCCCTCACCGCCAAGGACCGCGACGTGTACGACCGCGGGCTCGTCGGCATCCTGCACGAGATCCACCAGAAGCTCGACGAGGCCGTAGCCGAGGCCTACGGCTGGCCCGTCGATCTCACTGATGAAGAGATTCTCGAACGGCTCGTCGCCCTGAACCACGAGCGCGCCGCCGAGGAAGAGCGCGGCATCATCCGCTACCTGCGACCGGAGTTCCAGGCCCCGGATGCCCGGCAGGCCGATCTGGACCTGGCACCCGTAGCGACGGGCCATGCCCCGTCGAGGTCCGGCACCGCCTCCGCATCCCGCCTGGACTGGCCCAAGACCCTCCCCGAACGGATGCGCGCCGTGCAGCAGCTCGTCACTTCCGAGCCCGCGACCCTCGACGCCCGCACCGTCGCCGGCCGCTTCAAACGCGCCCGCCAGTCCGACATCGAAGACATCCTGCAGGCGCTGGTGGCGTTGGGGTTAGTGAGGGAGGGGGTGGGGGCTTGAGGAGCGGGAAGAGCGGGAAGAGCGGGAAGAATGGGGAGAATGGTATGAGTGGAGGATGGGAAGATTGGAAGATCAGCGCACTCGGATAATAATCAGCGCCCCCGATCGGTAGGGTGCGGCATTTACTTCGTTATTCGCTACGCTCGATTCCTTGGCTGGTGATGGCTACCTGATCAACTGTTCTCCAGCGCTTCCTCCAAGTTCTCAGCCGCCAGCAACGCCTCCTTTCGCACATAGACCGGCCCTTGAGGCGATTTACTCGGATCTGCGACTGGTACGGGAGCGATCTCTTCGGCAGCGCGCTTGAAGGTTAGAAGGTATTTACCACTGTCCTCGTACGGTCTAATGTCTTGTACCTCAGCCATGTGTGTGATAGCACTCACCGGCGCAACCCTGTAGGCCGCGATATACTTGATTCGCTGTTTCATCGCTGCACCGACTCGAATCGCCCACCATTTTTCCTGTTCGATAAAGGCTTGCTGGAAGCCTTCCTCCCGTGCGGGAACGATGACCGTATCACAACGCGACAGGCGCTCGCGTCGTCGCCGCCGCTCCTCCTCGGTGCTGCTAGTCGATGACTCGCGAGCCGTTAAGGCCTCAGGTTTCGCTTCCTCAAATTCCTCGTATAGCGTATCGAACTGGTGGACCTTCGCCCCATCGTCCGATACGAAGGTTCGCAACTCTAGAACGGAGATGTCTGCATTAATCTTCTCTAGAACACGATGCAGCTCCGGCCTAGCTTCATCGATAACGACGAGGGCCCGAAATCCACTGAAGACCGCTTGGTCAAGGTAATGATCGATATTCCGGCTATTCGCGCTGTCGCATCCTCTCCGCAATCGATCATATGCTGTCTGGTTCTTCTCGATTTCGCCCATCAACATTCGACGTAGTTGGATCCGGACATCCTCAAAGTTGGTAGCGAATTTCAGGAGCTGGACGCCAACGTGCCGGAAGGGATCGTGCGAAACGATCTCATTCTCGATGATGAAAAGCCGCGGATCCTGTGGTTCCGTCATGTCCACGAGGTATCCGTCAGGTATCGTCACGATTTCCTTCCCACGCAGACGACGCTTAACGTCGATGTAAATGGTGGAAGAACCGAATATCTCATCCGCAAGGTCGACTACGACCGCCTCGAACTCGGCTTCCGTTCGATACGTGTGAGGCCGAAGTACTGTGCGTCGTTCATCGATTAGAAGAGCCATATGCCGAAGTTGGTTTTCGCAACAGCCATTGTATGACCATGTCTGGAAACTCGATGGCAAGTCTGACTTCTGTGTGCACTCGCCGAGCAAGTCTCCATTGGATACAAGCTAAACGATAAACTCCGCACAAACGACTGAGTATGGTGCTATCCGGTCGAAGCGTGGATCCCGGATCAGGTCCGGGATGACGAGAAAGCGCGCTGGAGTTGACTCAACGGTCGGCGCGAGAAGGTCGGCCTGAGCCACAACGCCGTCTCGGACGCGGAGTGGAGGGAGCGAGATGAGTCCCCGTCGCTACGGGGTTTTGCCGGCCTGGTCCTAGATTGCCGCGCTTCGATGAATCGGGGCTCGCAATGAGTAATGTTATTACGGCGTCCTGCCGATGGCATCGGTTCTCAATTTGAACGCAAACCGGCCTGAGCACGTCCGGCGTCTCGGATGCGGAGCGCAGCGAGGCGAGCAGACGAATTCATGTTTGAGTCCCGACGCAGTCGGGCCGAGTTCGAATTCGTCAGCCGAGTGGAGCGCAGCATCAGCCGGATGTGGTCCAGCCTTGATCTTTTTGCGTCCTTTTTGGATCAAGGCAAAAGGACATCGCAGATGGAGAGGCGACCGTCGCACGTAGCAACCGT
>CAZKDQ010000338.1:0-2376 GCA_964551345.1 uncultured Rhodothermales bacterium | reverse complement strand
TCTTCGTCATCCCGGCCATGTACATGATGATCGTCGGGAAGACGGCTCCTGCCCATCCTCAACAGCCACCATCCGCCCTCGCGTGAATCATTTGGTTTCGTTGCGCACTGCGCTCGTGCTCGCCGCGTTCCTGGTGATGCCGTTTGCGTCCGCGCATGCACAGAACGTGCTCACGCTCGAAGAGGCCATCCGTATCGGCCTCGATCACAATACCGACATCCAGGTGGCGCTTCACGAGGCCGAGATCGCGCGTAACAACCGCTCGCTCGGCAACGCCGGCTTCCTGCCGCAGGTCGGCGTAACGGCCGACCGAACCGAAGCCTTCTCCGGAAGCGCAGCGTCGCGCGATGATCTCTCGATCACCGGGCGCGTCACCACCGATCTCGAGGCCTCAGCCGGATGGACGGTCTTCGACGGACTACGCATGTTCGCAGCGTACGACCGTCTCACGTCGCTGGCGCGTCTCGGAGAAGCCGAGGCCGGCCTTGTGATCGAGGATATCGTGACGTCGATCATCGCGTTTTACTACGACATCGCACGGATTGAGCAACGGCTGCGGGCACTGCGCAACTCGGTCGAGATTTCTGAAGAGCGGCTTCGCATTGCCGAAGAGAAAGTCGAGCTGGGCTCGGCATCGGAATACGACCTGCTGTTGGCGCGGGCCGATCTCAATGCCGACCGCGCGGCGGTCCTGCGCGAAGAGGCCGCGTTTCAAACCGCCCGCCTTCGCCTCATCGACGCACTCAATTTACCGGCGGATTATGAGTTTGCCGTCGAGCCCGAGATCCAGATCGCAGAATCGCTTTCTCGAGATGCCCTTGAGGCCGAGGCGCAGCATAACAACCTGCTCATTGCCGCAGCCGAGCTCGGCACCGATGTCTCCCGGTATCAGCTTTCGGAACTGCGCCGGAGCCGGTTTCCCGAGATCGATCTCACGGCCGGCTACGGTCTCGGCACCGATGACGACCGGGCGCGCGCATCCGGAAGGCTCATCAATGAGGGATATCGGTACGGCATAACCGCGAGGCTCAGCCTCTTTGACGGGTTCAATACGCGGCGGCAGATCCAGAACGCCCGTCTCGAACTGACGAACCAGGAACTGCTGCTCGAGGACGTCCGCGGAGTGGTTGAAATCCGGCTGCGGTCCGAGTTCGTCAATTTCGAGAACGCCTCGCGGCTTGTCACGCTCGAGACAGAGAATATCGCCATCGCCGACCGCAGCGTCGAGATTGCACTCCAACGGTTCACACTCGGCACGACCACGGCCATTGAGCTGCGTGAGGTTCAGCGAACACGCCTCGAGACGGAGACGCGGCTCATCGCCGCGCTGTACGAAGCCAAAGTGGCGGAGACCGAGCTGCTACGGCTCAGCGGACGGTTGTTGAGGCGGTAGGCACGTCCCTCCGAGGCATCCGTGGCGTCGGCAACCGGGGGTTCTCGCCGAGGCGCCGCCGGCGGATGAGCGTCGATGTCGCATGCCGAAATTGGACGACTCTGCGAGCCCTGGGTTATGGGGCGTGAGTTGCAAGGTGAGCTGTGAGCGATGGGCGCTGCGCTCTCAGCGAAGCGTGACGACCGGCCGGCCGATCGATATTTCCCGTTGATCTGTTCATAATAACGAGGGCCATGTTACAGGAACACGTCCTGAGACTGCAGCTCAACAAGTTCGTCTTCGTCCTTACGGGCGGCTTTTACCGGCTGCGCGAGTTGGGAATGAGCCTCGAAAAGAAGCTCATCAGCATCGGTGCCACGTCAGGCTCGGCACCGGGGCATAGCGCCTCGCACGAGGCGGGGTGGTCACACGACCGGCGGCTGTGGTCGATCGAAGAAATTGAGCGCTTCATTCAAACAGGCGAGCACCCGCATGAGGAGTTCGAGACGCGTGCAGCCGGGGCGGCGGTTGATGCCGCCTTGCTGTCAGATCACGCCTGGGCCGGTCTGACGGCCGCCGTCATTGCTGAGTGGGAAGGCGCGCTGCGAAGCTTCTCGCAGTATCTGATCCACCACTTGAAAATCCAGAATGCGGCGCCCATTGAAACCGCCGGCCGCCGGTTGATGGACGACTTCGAGGCGTTCGTCAACAATGCCGTCGGACTCGATTTCGACTTTGACATCCGGGAGTGGCAAGCCATGAGCAATCACGTACGAATCAGGGACCTGCTGCCCCCCGACCGAAGCGACTTATACGGACAGGTGGAAGATGAACCCGAGGCCCCGATCGGCCACCTCTCCGCTCATATTACCCGGCCCGGTGATCAATTCGGCGGCAGCCGTAGTTCCGCCGAATCCGTCATCAACGACGCCGTCGGATTCTTCATCGAGTTCGACAGATCACTGCGCCATCAATTCCGGCATATCTGAGGTTGGTGGTAGGGA
>CAZKDQ010000337.1:0-2384 GCA_964551345.1 uncultured Rhodothermales bacterium | reverse complement strand
CGCAACATGTTCGTGCGCGAGGCACGCAAGCTCTACGGCGCGGAGTTTCGACGCTGGTTTCGGCTGACGTACGAGATCAACCCGCTGCTCAGGCTTTTCCGCGAGCGCGAGCTACCTCACCCGACACTTTACCTGATGGGGGAGGAAGATCACATGTTTCTGCCGGCGGTGCAGGCGATGGTTGCCAGGCACCGAAGCAGCATCTTGCATGTGATCCTCGATTCGGGACACGTCTGCAATGTGGATCAGCCGGAGGAGTTCAACCGATCCGCCATCGCGTTTATGCGCGGCCGGTGAGGCATCGGGAACGACGTTAACGCCTACGGCTCAGGAGGTAAACACCCATCCCACATACGCGACGTATCCAACGATCAGAAGCACGCCCTCCCACCGTACGAGGGTAAAGCCGGAGCGGGCCAGCGGCAGGATAACCAGTGAAGCTACCGCCATCACCGCATAGTCACGCAATGCGATATCGCCCGTGGCAATCGGCACGAGGAGTGCCGCGAGGCCAAGGGTGCCGAGGATGTTAAAAAGGTTGGACCCAACCACGTTACCGACAGCGACATCCGCATGGCCACGTACTGCGGCGATGACCGAGGTGGCCATCTCAGGAAGACTCGTGCCGATGGCGACCAGCGTTAATCCGATCACGGCTTCGCTTACGCCGATGTCTCGCGCCAGGTTGGTTGCCCCATTGACGAACATCGTCCCGCCGATGATGAGCATGGCGAGGCCGCCCACGATCAATAGATAATGGACGAGTTCGGGACGCAACGGCTTCTGTTGATCCTGCATCGCCCGGCTCACGGTCTTGCGCGCGTAGTGGATGGCCCAGGCCGTGTACGCGATCAGAAGCACGAACAGAATTCCGCCTTCGACCCGGCTGAGGACGCCGTTCCAGAGCAGACCGATCAGCAGTCCGGCAGCAACGATCATCAGCGGGATGTCCATCCGAACGATCTGAGCATCAACGCGCAACGGCCGAATCACTGCTGTGATGCCGAGGATGAGGAGGATGTTGGCGATGTTCGATCCGATGACATTGCCGAGGGCAAGCTCTCCGCTTCCGGCCAACGTCGCGCGTAAGCTCACCACAAGCTCGGGTGAGCTCGTCCCGAACGCCGCGACAGTGAGCCCTGCAACCAGTGGCGTCATTCCGAGGCCGGTAGCAACGCGAACGCTGCCGCGCACGAGTCCCTCCGCACCGAGAACGAGCAGGACCAGACCGGCGGCAACGGCTGCGAGATCGAGAATCATGGGATCGAATGGCGCTACTGGGAAAAACGCCGTAAGATAGAGGCGGTCGCCGCGATTGTCCCCATTCCTGCAAGACGTATGAGAACCGTTCCGATGTTGCTCGTGATGATGCTGCTATGGGGATGCGGCAGCGATTCCTCCGCCGACGTCTACGAAGTGCGCGGGCGCGTCGTCGGTCCGGATTTCGGAGGTCTGGCGCTGCGTGTGGATCACGAGCCGATTCCGGGCTACATGGAGGCGATGCGGATGTCGTTTCGCCTCGCCAACCCCGAAGATGCGCACGACGTGCAGCCGGGCGACGCGATCAGCTTCCTGTACGTTGTCTCAGAGAACGGGTCTGTGATTCGGGATATCGAGGTTCTCCCGCCGGATACCGAACTCGATCTGCCGGAGGAAGGGCTTGCTGAGCATGATACGCTCGAGGTTCATCCCGATACGAGTGCGCTGTAAAAATTGAGAATTGAGAATCGGATATAGCGCGAGCGCACTCCTTTACCCTCGAGCCTCGCCGGTCCATCCTCCGCCTTTACAAATCACCTCATCACCATCCGGTCGCGCGAGAGCAGATTCATGCGCGTGCCGAATGATATGCCGATGATAAACCGGCTCATCGGGGTATGCTCGCGGGATGCGACTGCCGCCCCGAGCTTCAGGCTGATCGGCATCGACCAGCGCTGAGAAAACCGGAAGTTGTAGGTCGGGCTAAGTTCGATGTGCAGATCGTTCAGACTGCCGAGCGTGATCGCCGTGCCGATCCCGAGTCGGGCGTCCCGCCAGAAGCGATCGCCCGGTTCGATTCGCCATAGGCCGATTTCATAGCCTGCGGTGATGAGCGTCGAACGGAAACGCATTAAATTGCGCTGCGCACCGTCTTCCGCCGGGATGGAGCGCGTACCGACGCCGAGGTAGATCGCGTCGCCCCTGACCGTGTTGATGCCGCCCGAGGCCACGAAGTCAAGCATGCCCGCAGCCGGTAGCCCCGGGACGGCAGTGGCCATGCTGGTCGATGCGAAGAAGGGGGCCAGTTCCGTCCGATGGCGCTCCTTCAGCCATTCATTGACGCGCTCACCCGGCCGCTCCTCTGGAGTGTCGGGGACGTTATCGGGGATGGCCTGTCCATACAC
>CAZKDQ010000336.1:0-2388 GCA_964551345.1 uncultured Rhodothermales bacterium | reverse complement strand
GGATCGGCGCGGTAGAGCAGGTCGTGGCGGTAGGACGTTGGACGAGGCGTGACCTCGATCTCGTCGATGCTCCGAATCGTCCACTTGCTGAGCGCGCGGACGAACCGATCGCGAAGTGAGCGGAGGCCGAGAACCGTCCGGACCTGAATCACCTCCAGGATGCACGCGATCAACAGAACGGAGATGGAGAGGGACATCCAACCCGGCGGATCGACGGGCTGAAGGTTGGCGAGAAGCCATACGAGTCCAGCGAACGGCACCAGAGTCGAAGCTGTGAGGAGCCTTGGCTCGAGTCTTCGAAAGTGCCTTCTATAGTGCCTCCCGATTCGCAGAACCTTCTCCTCCTCCGATAGAATGCGCGGAAGCGGGCGCGTCAGGATGCTTCGCAGCGCGCGCAGCGTCATCGAATCATCCCACAAATGTGCCGATCGACGAACGCAGCGGCGCAGCGTCGATCCGTCCATTTGCTGGCGGTAGAATCGCTCCTCCAGCCGAATCTGTTTGAGCGAGCGATCCGTTCGGAGGAATTGCGCTATCTTGCTCGCGGCATAACCGGCGACGACGAGCGTGAGCAGCCATCGGTAGCTCAGGGCGTAGACCAAGACAAATGGAAGAGCCGCGGCAGCGATGGTGGCCATGGCCAGACTTACCGCACGCAGCCTGCGAATTGCCCGACCGACCTGGCCGAAAAGGGGGAGAACGTCTGCGGCCATCTATGAGTACGTAGGCGACTCTAAACGTGGGAGCCCGAGAGGACGTGGCATTGAACCGTCGTAAATCGTACAAAGTCTGCAGCGTTCCGCCAACCGATATCTGCAAGAGCTTGAAAAACCCCGTATCGCGCCTCATCGACCCAGCGTTTTTGCCGGCGGCGATCGTGTTGATGTTGATGATCGGTGGTTGTGGGGCGTTGCGTGAGCCGGAGATGCCACAGCGGTCGGTGCCGGGGCAGCCGGTCTGGGATCGGGAAGATGTGCTCGAACACCTGGAGTTTTTGAACTCCTCCTCGGCCGCGGCGCGTGCACCGGGCAATCCTGCCATGGCCACGGCCACAGAGTATCTCGCTTCCCGCATGCGCGACTATCGTCTCCAGCCGGTGTACCACTCGGGTTTCTGGATGCCGTTCAGCGTCCGTGAGCACCGTATAGCATCGGCCCGCCTCTCCATTATCCGGGAAGACTCGCTCTCACTGTCCCTGAGCTACGACTTCTTTCCCGATGGGCGTTCCGACTCGGGAAGCGTCGGGATCAACTTCGTGCATCTGGCGCCGGAGGGCACCGCCGAAGTCTTTGCGTCGGCTGGACGGCAAGCACAGGCGGTCATGCTACGTGGTGTCGACGCGTCGACGGATGGCCTTGAAGAGCTCGCCGCGGCCGGCTTTCGTCTGGCGCTCGTAGTGCAAGAGCTTGCTCCGATTTCGGCTTCTCGTCCGATAGACGGCATGGTGGTCGTGCAGGTGACGCCGCGCACGGCTTCGTTTGTTCTCGGCGTTCCCCGTGGCATGTTCGATTCGATCTGGGATCAGCCGGGGGTTGTTCTTCGATCGCTTCCGCATCGGCTTCGAGCTGAGGTGAAGACCACATTCTATCCGACAGCGGCAACGGCAAACGTAGGCGGATACCTGGCAGGACGTCATTCGTCGCTGGCGCGGGAGCTGGTAATCATCGCCGCCGACATCAACGCTTATCCGCTGATAGCCGGTGAGCGGGTGACGGACCGCAGTTCGTTTGGAGTCGGTCTGGCGGCGATGCTCGAGGTTGCGCGAAACGAGCAGTCGGTAGCGCGGAACTGGCCATATCCGATGCGAACGTTGATGTTCGTGGCAGCGGGAAGTCGGGGCGGTAAGGGTATGGAGGAGCTGCTATCGGCGGCGCCGTGGGAGATGGATCGCATACGGAGCGTGATCTACATCGGTCTTCGTCCGGAGGATGAGCTCGCGGTTCGGGATGTGCTCACGCTGCATGGAATAGAGCTGGAGGTCGTGCGTCGATCTCCGGACGCTGAAGCCGCGCAGGGTGCGACGTTTGCATCCGCACGCGCTGCGCATTCGCGATCGCCAATTGCCGGCAGCGACGACCGTCCGCGGCCGGTGGATTCATCGGTACTTCTTTCGAATGCCGTGGACGCTGTGCTCGAACTCGCCGCTGCGGCTCATCATCAGGTTCAACAACATGCCGGCATCGTTCCCCCAATTGATACGGATCTTGCTGTTCAGTCAAATCCATGAAATTCGCCTTACTTCCCGACTCCCTTACGCGTGATCTCGATCGTGCCATTCAGTATGCACTCCTATGGGGCCTCGATGCACTTGAGTTACGAATGATCGGCGAGAGCCGCGTTCCGGATGTCAACGAGGAGAAGCTTCGTCGGCGGCTGACGGAATCGGAG
>CAZKDQ010000335.1:0-2389 GCA_964551345.1 uncultured Rhodothermales bacterium | reverse complement strand
TCGCTTGGCCAGTCACTGGCCGAAGCGCGGCAGGCGATCGATCAGATGCGGGTCGCGCTGGGAGAAGCCGCCGCCGGACATCTCGCGGCCGATGCAGAGCGCCTCGGCACCGGCATGCGATCCGTCGCCGAAGGCATGGAAGAGGCCGGGACGGCCGTCGAGACCATGCGGCGCGACCTGACGCTCATGGCCGAACGTTTCCGGGCATTCAACGGCGCCGCGGTGCGCGATAACGGGCAGGAGAGCGTTGCGCGCGTTTCCGCAACGAGAGAGAGGAGGTCGTGATGCCGCTAAAGGATCTGCGATATAACATCATGCTGGCGCTGTACTTCCCGATTTTGCTGTACGCGTTCAGCACGTTCGACCTCGAGGACGATGTCTTCGTGGTCGAGAACCTTGAACCAGTGGTGGTCGCGCCGCAGACCGTCGTGCTCGGGCAGCCGTTCGAGGCGCGTGCGCTGCTGGCGGTGCGCGACGGCGGCGGGCAGGATCTCGATCCGGCAGGCGACCTGACGGCAGAAGGCAACGAAGTGCTTCGGATGTCGACTGCCGGACTTCTGAACGAGGACGCTGACGAGGCTGAAATACCCTATGAAGCCACCATCACCTACCCGCAAGTCGGTGGCGGAATGGCGAGGATGCCCGTTGAAGGAACGTTCCGGGTGCGCCGTCCGGAGATCGTCGCACAAAGCGAAGCGACGGCTGCACTCTACCGGCAATCGCGCAATCAGATTCGGATCGACGTCCCGGGCCTTGAGGAGCGAGAGCTTCGGCTATCCGCCGGCGGGCGCACAGTCGATGGCCGGGCGCTGACGGTAAGCCCGAGCGGCGACGATGTGACGGTACGCGTTTCGCTTGTCGATGGTGAGGATGAGATTTATCTCGGTACGAAGTCGTTCAGCGTGATCGAGCCCCCGCGGCCGGAGCTGCGCGTCACGAGCGCGGGGCGTGAGGTGCGCAGCGGTGACAACCTGCCGCGAGCGCGCGCCATGCTCGCATTCGAAGTCGTGCCGGATGAGCAGTTTCGCAGCCGCTTTCCGCAGGATGCCCGCTACAGCGTCGCGCGTGCCCGCGTCCACCTGAATCAGGGGATGACGGCCAGTCGCGAGCTCGGCGTGTTCTCACTCGACGGGGGGCAACTCGTGCTGACGTCGGCCCTCCGCGATGCCCGCCCCGGTGATCGCGTGACGGTCGTCCTGGAAGGCGTCTCTCGCATCAACCACGCCGGACAAGCGATCGCCGTGCCGTTCCAGCGCGGCTCGTTGACGTTCGCATTCACACTGTCATAGACCATGTTGCGCTATCTGATCGCATTTTTCGCGTTGGTTCTCGTCGCGGAGCCGGCGGCCGGGCAGGCGCGCTGGCTCCAGCATGTGCAACTGGTTGCGCCGGTTGAGGATGACCGCGCGACACGCACGCTCCTCGACTCTCTGGCAGCTCTTTTTGAAAACGAGTCAGTCGATGTCCGGCGTGCTCCTGATGCACCGCGTCAGTCATTCAGGAACCTGCTGATGGACCTCAATCGCGACGGACTGGACATCACCAGCGCCAATCGGGTTTTCGTAAGGTACCGACTGGAAGCCGGGCCTCGCGGTCTCAACTCGACGATCCTCGACCTTCACTTCATCTATCGTCCGGAGGGAATGGATGATGTGGACTATCCGGTCGTCTATGTCGATCCGTCGGATCCGGCCATCCGGCGACTGATCGAGCACGGCGGAACGCGTCTGCGTCGCAATGAGGCCGTTGTCGTACCTTTTGCGGAGCAGATCTCATTCGCCAACCTGCCGGATGCCATCGTCGTGGAGGTAGGCGGAGAGGTGATCCGCGATGAGCAGGAGGCCGCGCGTGAGCGCGAGCGGCTGATGGCGACGATCCGAGAGTTTCTGTACTGAAGAGGATCGGATGGGGGACGATGCGTCATCCGGTAAGTGAAGCTCGTGTTTCACCACCAGGATGCAGTGAACGGACTATTCGCGTCCTCAGTGTTCTCGGCGAGCTACTCTCATGACCAGGAGGAGAGAGGCGTGGCGAATTCCGCCTGCCATCACCGGTTGAGATAGTTTAACGTCCCAATGCGGGTGTAGCCGCACAGTAAGTTGTTGGGTGATCCGGTTCCACTCGTCCAGAAGCGTCGGCATAGCTTATCATTCCGCCGCCCGGGCCGATTATTTTTGGCCGTACGAAGTTAGTCCCTTCTCTCACGCGCCGTGCTGTTCACCCTTCGCAAAGTCATCGGCCTCTTCCTCGCGCCCTCCATCTGGGGGATGGCCGCTATAGTCATCGGTCTCATTCTACTGCTTCTTGGCCGCACGCCGAAGACGAAGAAGTGGGTGAAACCATGGGGAAGGACGATCCTGACAATAGGATCGCTCTGGCTGGTGCTTCT
>CAZKDQ010000334.1:0-2407 GCA_964551345.1 uncultured Rhodothermales bacterium | reverse complement strand
TGCAGCGTCGCGCGCGACGGCGAAGCGGTTGCCTTCGTCGGCGATTCGGGCTGGGGAAAATCCACCCTCGCCGAATATTTTTGCCAGAACGGCTATCGCCTCATCAACGATGACGTCGTTGCGCTCGACGTCTCGGGAGACGTGATCAGGATCGTGCCGGGTTATCCCCAGATCAAACTGCGCGAGGAAGCGGGTGCATTTCTCAGGAAGGATTTCGACGCGCTGCGTCCGATTTCGAACAAAGGTGACAAGCGCGGTTCTGTCTGGACGGACATGTTTCAGCGGGATCCGGTGCCGCTGCGCCGACTGTACTTCCTCCAGCCATACGCAGCAGACGAAACCAGCGTGGAGCCGATCACCAATCAGGATGCGATTCGGGAGCTCATCATCCACACGCGTGTCGGCCACCTGATGACGGCTCCATCATACAAAGCCAGGCACCTTCAGCAGTGTGCGAAGCTGATGCACTCCGTTCCGACGGCCTGGCTTCATCGTAAGAAATCGCTTGAGGCGCTGTCTGAGATCAAGGATCTCGTCGAGCGTGAGCAGGTGTTTGTCTGAAGAATCCTGCGGATATGCAGCGCATCAAGAAGGTATTATCGGATCTTAGAAAGCGCGGCGTCTACGCACGATCTGCGCTTGGCATCGTGCGCGATGCGGCCGGCGCCTGGACGCTCGCGTGGCTCGTCGCGCTCGTCTTGCAAGGCGTGGTGCCTGCGGGCATCGTCTACCTGACCAAGTGGCTCATCGACGCCATCGCGGAAGCCGTTGGATCGGGGGCTTCGTGGGAAGTGATCCAGACGGTGCTCGTGCCGACGCTCGCGATGGTGGGTCTGCTGCTGCTTCAGCAATTGCTGGGGAGCATCGTAGAGTGGATCAACACGGCGCAGACGGAGCTCGTTCAGGATCACGTAAAGCACCTGATTCACGGCAAGGCCGTCGAGGTGGACTTCGCGTTCTACGAGAATGCCGAGTACTACGATCGCCTCGAGATGGCCAACACGCAGGCGACGCAGCGCTCGCTCGCTCTGCTTCAGAACATTGGCGGGCTGCTGCAAGGGACGGTTACGCTGCTGTCGATATCCATCATCCTGCTTGCGTACAGCCTGTGGTTGCCGCTGGTGCTGCTGGTGAGCACGCTGCCGGCGCTCTACGTCGTAGTAAAGCACAACCAGAAGCTGCACGACTGGTGGAACGCGACGACGGCGGATCGTCGCTGGGCGTACTACTTCGACACGCTGCTGACGGTGCAGCGCTCTGCAGCCGAGGTGCGGATCTTCAACCTCGGCGACTTTTTCTCGACGAACTATCAGGACATCCGTCGGCGCCTCCGGACCGAGCGCTTGCGACTGCTGCGCAGTCAGACCGTCGCGCGCTTCGCGGCAGGGCTCGTCGCGCTAGGCATTACCGGTGCGGTCATGGCATGGATCGGCCTCCGGGCGCTGCGGGGCACGGCGTCGCTCGGAGACATCGGCCTCTTTTACCAGGCGTTCAACCAGGGGCAGAGCCTGATGCGCAACCTGCTCAACAACGCGGGCCAGATCTACACCAACACACTCTTTCTCGAGCACCTTTTCGTGCTGCTGGAACAGGAGCCCGAGATCACCGATCCGCCGAAGCCCGTGCCTGTGCCGCAGCGACTGCGCCAGGGCATCGTCTTCAACAACATCACGTTCCGATATCCGGGCAGCGAGCGCACCGCGCTGGAGAACTTCACGCTGGAAATTCCGGCCGGAAAGACCGTGGCGATCGTCGGCGCCAACGGAGCGGGGAAGAGCACCCTCACCAAGCTCCTCTGCCGTTTTTACGATCCGCAGGAAGGATCGGTGGACATCGACGGCGTCGACATCCGCAATCTCGCTATCGATGATTTGCGGAGGGAGATCGCAATCATGTTTCAGGTGCCGGTGCAGTATCAGGCCGTCGCGGCAGACAATATCTCGGTTGGTGCCGTGGAGCAGAATCCGTCTGATGAGGCGGTTGTCGAGGCATCGAAGGGCGCGGGGGCGCATGACTTCATCACAAGGCTCGAGAAGGGCTATCAGACGCTGCTCGGGCGGCTGTTCGCCAACGGCACCGATCTCAGCGGTGGTGAATGGCAGCGCATTGCGCTCGCGCGGGCGTTCCTGCGCCAGGGCCAGATCGTGGTGCTCGACGAGCCGACGAGTTCAATGGATTCCTGGGCGGAAAACGAATGGCTGAAGCGATTCCGCCGGCTCGTCAAAGATCGTACGGCGATCATCATCACGCACCGCTTCACGACGGCGATGCAGGCGGATATTATTCATGTGATGGAGAAGGGCAAGGTCGTGGAGTCCGGCACCCACGAGGAGCTGTTGGAGCTTGGTGGACGCTACGCGTCGTCGTGGTATGAGCAGATGCGGGTGGAGGAAGGCGAAGTTCGAAG
>CAZKDQ010000333.1:0-2444 GCA_964551345.1 uncultured Rhodothermales bacterium | reverse complement strand
AGCGTCGGGCGCCGGTTCAGTCCGTGCCGGCGACATGTCATGCGAAACATCTCTTCCAGCATCTCCGCCCATTGGCCCTCGCCGCGCATCCTGCTTCCAAACCGGGGGTCCGATAACTCTCCGTTTCGGATCGACCGTATTCGCCGCAGAACCTTCTCGGCGCGATCTGGAAACTCGCGTCGTATCCAATCCACGAAAAGGTCCTTCACGGGTCCGGGTAGTCTCATGACGATGTAGCCGGCCGAGTTTGCACCGCGTTCAGCGGCGGCCGTCAGAATCGGCACAAGCTCTTCGTCGGTCAGACCAGGAACGATAGGTGCCGCATTCACGCCGACCGAGATGCCCGCGGTTGCCAGCTTCTCGATAGCATCGAGTCGCCGTGCCGGACGCGAGGTCCGCGGCTCCATCACGTTTATGATCTCGTTTCGCAAACTGGTGACGGATACCGTGACGTGCACCAGGTTCTTTTCGGCGAGCTTTTCAAGGACATCAATGTCTCGCGTGACGAGGTGGTTCTTGGTGATGATGCCAACGGGATTACCGAATTTCAGGCATACCTCCAGGCACTGCCGCGTCAGCTGAAGCTTTCGTTCGACGGGTTGATAAGGGTCCGTGTTACCAGAAATCGCAAGCACCTGCGGCTGCCAGGACGGCTGCATGAATGCCTTTTCGAGGAGCTTCGGCGCGTCGGGTTTCACCATGATCTTCGTCTCGAAGTCGAGACCGGCGGAGAAACCGAGATACTCGTGTGATGGCCGGGCGTAGCAGTAGATGCACCCGTGTTCGCAGCCGCGATAGGGATTGATGCTGTAGGTGAAGGGAACGTCCGGGCTGTCGTTCTTCGAGAGGATCGACTTCGACGTGTCGTGCAGGAACTCCGTCCGGATCTGCCTGAGGTCGTCTTCCTCCAATGCCGCGGCATCCTCGAGCATGTGCAGCGGCTCGAAACGGTTAGGCGTGTTGAACGCGGCTGCGCGACCCTTACGCGGCGGCGGAGTATGATGTGTGTGATCCATGTGAGGGGATACACATGCAGAGGCGGGAGGTTCGCAGCGGTTGCCAGACATCAAGCATCAGGAATCAGATCTCGGTCTGGACGACAGCAACGTCAGATGCCACTGACGCGAGATCGATTCTTGCGTAGTCAAACGTCTGATAGACTTACGTCTATTGCCTTACGTCAGACGTCTTCACCCTTACCGCTCCCCGCTCTCCTCCCACCTGATCCGATCACCTTCCACTATCCCGTGCGAGTCGCTGAAGCCTGCGGGTACTTCGACGACGAATTGCGCAGGTGCGGTTGACGTCACGCTCTGCTGCGACATCGGGCGTGTGTACTTTCTGACCGTGACGATCTGGGAATCGGCGTCGGCGAACATGATGTCAAGCGAGAGCGGCGTGTTGGCCATCCAGAAACTGCGCGGAGTTTCGCCATCAAAAATGAAGAGCATGCCGCTGCGCTCGGGTAGAGACGTCCGCTGCATAAGCCCGCGCGTTCTGGACGAATCCGTAGCGGCGATTTCGATATTGATTTCGAGTTGCGGCTCACCATCGCGGATGAATGTCAACGTTCCATCATGCCGGAATCCAACGACTTCATCTGCATCCACGCCCGGACCAGTTTCTTGCGGAAAGGTTGCGGGTGTATCCGCTTCGCATCCTGCCATAAGCAAAAGTAATCCGATGGCAGCAATGGAATTGTATTTCATCATGATAATGTTTAGTCGATCGACCATCGAAAGCGGGTAGAATCGGTGATGTCGAGTCGATCCGCCATTCCCGCTCTGATCTCCAGAACGTACTGCGCCGGTCCGTCGGAAAGGATGTTCTCGCGAGAGTAGGGCCGTGTTCGGCGAGCGATGGTCACGACCTGCGAATCCGGCCCGATGAATATTATATCCAGCGGCATCGGCGTGTTTTCCATCCAAAAGCTCTTCTCCTCAACCTCATCCCCGACGAACAACATGCCGCTCATCGGAGGCAGCGAGCGCCGATCCATTAAACCACGTGCCTGAGCCGAATCACCTTCCGCAATTTCGATGGCGAGCGTATGGGAGGTGGATCCATCGGGACGAAGAACTTCCATCGTGCCGTCGCGGCGAAACTCGATCTGGCGCAGAACCGACGGCTCCGGCTCACGATCACATCCCATCATCATCGATGTGGCCATGAATAATGCGACGGCAACCCGCGTCTTTAGTTGATGCATTTCTCTCCGCTGAGACTAAAGGTCATCATTCCTCCAGTAGTAGCCGTTCAGTGATCGCATTCGCAAGGTGTTTACCTTCATCGGAAAGTTCAACGCGACCGTCTCTCAAATGTATTAATCCTTCATCCTCAAAAAGGGATAACTCACGCTGACGCTCGAACTGCAAGTCGGCACCGTATCTGTTGCTCAACTCAGACAGTTCGATCCCATCCGACGTTCGAAGTCGAAGCATAAT
>CAZKDQ010000332.1:0-2461 GCA_964551345.1 uncultured Rhodothermales bacterium | reverse complement strand
CCCGTGCTTGAGCGTGGAGCGAAGCATGACGGCTCCACCCTTCTCGCGAATGAAAATCGGCGGCGTCAGGCGTGATGTCGATCGATATGGGAAGGCGGTCGGGCATCTCGCTCAGGCCGTCGCCGCACGGAGGGCGAATTTGTCTCGGGAAACATTGGCGAAGCGGACGAGCGCCAGCATCACGGGCACCTCGACGAGCACGCCGACGACGGTTGCGAGCGCCGCGCCGGAGGTCACACCGAACAGCACGATCGCCGTAGCCACCGCCAGTTCGAAGAAGTTGGAGGCGCCGATGAGTGCGGCCGGAGCCGCGACGTTGTGCTGAATCCGCCACGCATACGCCCATCCGTATGCAATCGCGAAGATGAAGAACGTCTGGATGATGAGCGGGACGGCGATCAGCGCGATATGCAGCGGATTGCCGAGAATCGTCTCGCCCTGGAAGGAGAAAAGCAGGACCAGCGTCAGCAGCAGTCCGACCATCGTGACCGGTCCGAATCGCTTCAAAAAGACGGTGTCGAACCAGACGGCGCCCTTCCGCTTGATGACGGCCGTGCGGACGGCGTAGCCCGCCGCCAGCGGGATGACGATGTAGAGCACGACGGAAAGCAGCAGCGTATCCCACGGCACGAACACGTCCGAAACGCCCAACAGGATGGCTACGATCGGCGCGAAAGCGAAGAGCATGATGAGGTCGTTCACGGCCACCTGAACGAGCGTATAGGCCGGATCGCCCTTCGTCAGGTAGCTCCACACGAACACCATCGCCGTGCAGGGAGCCGCGCCGAGCAGGATAGCGCCCGCGACGTACTGCGTGGCCAACTCACCCTCGATCCACGGTGCAAAAATGACCTCGAGGAAGAGCCACGCGAAGGCGAACATCGTAAACGGCTTGATCAGCCAGTTCACGACCAGCGTCACCGTCAGGCCCTTCGGCTGGCGCCGGACGCCGAGGATGCTCTGAAAGTCGATCTGGAGCATCATCGGGAAGATCATCGCCCAGATGAGCACCGCGACGGGCAGGTTTACCTGCGCGACGTTCATCTGACCGAGCACATTGGGTATCGCGGGAATCATCTGGCCGATCGCCACGCCGGCCACGATGCAGAGCGCCACCCAGACGCTCAGGTAGCGCTCGAAGACGCCGAGGCCCTGCTTGCGCTCCTTCGGAGATCTCGGCGCGAACGCTTCGCCCGTCTCGCGGGCCGGTGGTGTATCGGTGAGGGTTCTCGGTTCCATCGACAAACGGTTCGGATGATCAACAATGAGAAGATGATTGGCTGCTCGGGCAGGGCGTGTCGGCCCATGAGCAGAAAACGCAACAGTCGCTCCGCTTTGGCCAGATGACCTCGTGGCACGACGGGCACTCCCAGAAGAACTGGCAGGCGTCCGTCGGTATCGCGGCTCGCGTATTCGCCCGGCACTCGGGGCAGGTGATCGTAGCCTCCTGCACCCTGCTAAGATTTCCTGACTGGCCGTTCATTCGGCTGAGGCGATCAGCAGCAAGCTGGGTCACTCGTCTCGATGTCTGAGAAGAATGCGTCCATGCGGCTGCGCAGGCGGCTGATGGCCTCGGGACTGATGCAGTAACACGACGTGAGGCCGCGCTGCGTCACGTTGATGAGCCCGGCCTCCTTCAGCACCTTCAGGTGGCGCGAAACACTTGCCTGCGCGAGGGGCAGCTCCTCCACGATCTCCCCGCAGATGCAGGTGTTCTGCGCGGCGAGGTGCTTCAGAATGGCAAGCCGCGCCGGATGCGACAGCGCCTTCGCCTGTTCGGCGAGTTCGCCCAGCCCAATGTCGAATTCGTCGGCCTTTGTCAGCATGTCGTCACCACAGATCGTTCATCGCGATTATACGATTTAGTGGACGCACGTTCTGTCAAAAGTGGATGCAGGACGACCGCTTCTCGGGAATGCGTTCATCGGACTACTTAGGCGTTTCACTCGGTGTCACGCCTAAGGGAGCGACTCCCGCGACTTCGACGTCAGCGACCGACAACGGCCTCCGTCGACGCAAATGTCGACTCGATCCACTCGGCGATCTGATCGCGAACGTCCCGGAAAACGGCCAGCCTCTCCTCTTCCGCTCCCCTGGCATCAGACGGATCGGGAAACGACTGGTGCATCGTCCGGCGAGCCGGCACGTACGGGCATGCTTCCCGCGCGCTGTCGCAGACGGTGACAACGACATCGTAGTCGCGATCGCCAAGGTCCTCCACCGTCTTCGAAGTATGGCCGGAAATGTCAATGCCGATTTCCTTCATCACCTCGATCGCCAGCGGCCGGACGTGCGTCCGCTCGGTGCCGGCGCTCAAAACTTCATGTCTGTCGCCGTAACGGTCGCGCAGGAGCCCCTCCGCCATCTGGCTACGGGCGCTATTGTGGGTGCAGACGAAAAGTACCGTCGGTTTGCTCATGGTCACTCTTATTGCGGGCAAAGCGGCATCATCGCTCATCGC
>CAZKDQ010000331.1:0-2470 GCA_964551345.1 uncultured Rhodothermales bacterium | reverse complement strand
CATGTTCGATCGCTCTTCCTCGAATCTACCTCGCCCGGAATTGCTGGTGAGGAGGCGCGGCAGCAGCGTGTCGCGGTCGACGAAACGAGAAGTGAACAGCTACAGCGCGTTGGTTTGGCTACTTTCCTGCGCGATTGGTATCGTCAACCGCTGTTCGCTTCGCTGGCGGCGCGTCCGGAGCTGTTGAAAGATGTCGTGCGGAGGCGCAGCGATGCGAATCCGGGGACGATTGCACGGGCACTGGAGGCGTTTTCACCGGGCCTGCAGCCGTCGCTCTGGCCGCGGCTGCAGGAGTTAGAGATGCCGACTACATTCGTGGCAGGCGCACTCGATGATCGCTACGCGCAAATCGGGCGCGACTTTGTCCGCCATGCCTCGCATGCGACACTGCACGTGGTTCCGGACGCCGGGCACAACGTGCATCTCGAACAGCCGGCACGGTTCGCCGACCTGCTGAATCATCATTTGAACACAACGAACTGATATGAGCGTTATCGACTGGAAAGAGGCCGGCGAATATGCCGAGATCAAGTACCACAAGGCGGAAGGGATCGCAAAGATCACCATCAACCGGCCGCATGTGCGCAACGCCTTCACGCCGCTGACGGTCAGTGAGATGCGCCAGGCACTCAACGATGCGCGGGACGACCACGAGATCGGCGTCATCATCCTGACCGGAGAGGGGCCCGACGCGTTTTGCTCGGGAGGCGATCAGTCCATTCGTGGTGACGCCGGCTACAAGGAGCAGGGAACGGGCGTGATGCGCTTGAACGTGCTCGACTTCCAGCGGGAGATCCGCACGTGCCCGAAGCCGGTTATTGCGATGGTCGCGGGCTGGGCCGTTGGTGGCGGCCATGTCCTGCACGTTATGTGCGACCTTACGATTGCGGCCGAGAACGCGCGCTTTATGCAGACGGGCCCGAAGGTTGGCTCCTTCGACGGCGGATACGGCGCCTCGTACCTCGCGCGGATCGTCGGCCAGAAGAAGGCCCGTGAGATCTGGTATCTTTGCCGCCCGTACGACGCGCAGCAGGCGCTTGATATGGGCCTGGTCAACACGGTCGTACCGCTCGAAAAACTGGAAGAGGAGACTGTGCAGTGGTGCCGTGAGATCCTCGCCAACTCACAGATTGCCATCCGCTTCCTCAAGTCCGCGATGAATGCGGACTGCGACGGGCAGGCGGGCCTTCAGGAACTGGCAGGCAACGCTACGATGCTCTTCTATATGACCGAAGAGGGCCAGGAGGGACGCAACGCCTACAACGAGAAGCGGAAGCCGGACTTCAGCAAGTTTCCCTATCGGCCGTGAACATGGCGACCTCCGCTGAACCGCGCAGCGCCGTCGGCACATGGATGCTGGCGGCCAGGCCGAAAACGCTCTGGGCAGCGGTCTCACCGGTGATCGTCGGGACGGCCATCGCTATCGCGGATTCCGTCCTGCACCTGCCCGCGGCGTTGTGTGCTCTGGCGGGTGCCATCCTCATCCAGGTTGGCACGAACTACAGCAACGACTACCACGACTTCGTCAAGGGGGCGGACACGGAGGCGCGCAAAGGTCCGACGCGCGCTACCCAGGCGGGGCTCGTCTCGCCGGAGGCGATGCGCCGGGCCGCGATCATCACGTTCACACTCGCGGTTCTTGCCGGGCTCTATTTGATCTACCGCGGCGGCCTGCCGATCCTGATCATCGGGGTCCTGTCTGTGATTTCGGGCATCTGGTACACCGCGGGTCGTTACTCGCTGGCGTACACGGGGCTCGCAGACGTCTTCGTGCTGATCTTTTTCGGTCCCGTGGCCGTCGGCGGTACGTACTTCGTCCAGGCACTCGCGGTCACACCGGCGGTGCTCCTCGCGGGCGTCGGGCCGGGTGCGCTGGCCGTCGCGATCCTGCTCGTCAACAACATTCGTGATGTGGATGAGGATCGCGCCGCGAACAAGCGCACACTCGTCGTACGGCTTGGACGAAGCGCGGGCGTCAACCTCTACGCGCTGATGCTCGTTGCGGCGGTGCTCGTGCCGATCTTGCTCGTTCTGATGACGTCCGCGCCGATCACCGTTCTCATCGCATCCCCGGTTGCGGCAGCGGGATGGCCGGTCGTGCGAACTCTCCGCCGCGAGCGCGACGCGTTCCGCCTCAACCCGATGCTCGGCCGCACGTCCCAGGTGCTCTTCGCCTACAGCCTCGTGCTCTCGCTCGGATGGATCATCGGCTGACACGGCTTCCCGACTCCGCGACCGCGACGCTTTTTCGTTACCGTTTTCCGCTGAGACGAGCAATTGAGATCGCACCCGGCCGCCTTCTGTCTGATCGGCAGGGCATCCTCCTGAAGCTCGAGGATCGTAGTGGAAATGAAGGCTGGGGCGAGGCCGCACCGCTTCCAGGCTTCTCGGATGAGTCTCTCGAGGAAGTTCTGGCGAGCGCACGTCGATGGAAGCAGCGGTCGACGGCCGTCGGTCCACCGACGCTGGC
>CAZKDQ010000330.1:0-2475 GCA_964551345.1 uncultured Rhodothermales bacterium | reverse complement strand
GTGCTCCAGTCGTGCCCGCCATGGCCGCCTTCATAGTACTCATGCTCGATACCGTGCGCCTCGAGGGCTTCGATGAGCGCCGCAACCCGCCGGTTGAAGAAGCCATGCGCCTCTTTGGTGCCCTGCCCGACGAATAAGTAATCGACCTTCTCATTCACGTCGGGATCCGTCAGAAATGATTCAAGCGACGTCTCCGCTTCCACGTCTCCTGCGCTCAAAATGCCGAAGTTCGCGAACAGATCGAGCGACCGGAAGCCGATGAACATGGCATGGCGACCTCCCATCGACAGGCCAGATATCGCCCGACCTTGCGGCGTCGGGATCGTGGCATATTCGCGGTCGATCAGTGGTATCACATGGTTTCTAAGCTCCTGTTCGAAGAGATCGAAGGTCAGTTCGGTATGCTGCGGATGGTTCCGGTGGATGATCTGGTTATTCGGGATCGCAATGATCATCGGCTCGGCTTTCCCTTCGGCGAGAAGGTTGTCCATGATGAAGTTGACCCGGCCGTCGTAGACCCAGTTGGACGGCAATTCACCGCTTCCGCCGACGAGGTAAAGAACAGGATACCGGCGGCTCGCATCGTAGCCTGGAGGCGTGTAAACGTAGATCTCGCGCTGTCCGTCCGTCACATCTGAGCGGTACACATGGCGCGTAACGGCTCCGTGCGGGACGTCCTTCGCGTCGTAATATGCAGGCCCGTCGCCGTGAACAACCAGCTGGCTATACGGCGGCATCGCAGTGAAGGCGGCGTAGGTATTATTTGGATCCGCCATCTGCACGCCGTCGACCACGATGTGATACGCGTACATATCCGGTAGCAGTGGCCCGATGGTCAGCTCCCAGAACCCCTCATCTTTTCGTTCGAACGCGAGCGGCTCGTTCCCCAGATCGTTGGCCGTGTGAATAGCCCCGGGCGGCAGCACAACGCTGCTCGCATTCGGCGCATCGATTCGGAAGGTGACGGTGCGGTCGTCATGGACCTCCGGCGAGTTCACCCGGGCGCTGAACGGCGTCAGCCCCTCGGTATCCTTCTGCGGGTTGTAATCGAGATTGACATTGGCCTGCTGGGCGAATGCCGTCGCGGCAAGAAGCACGCCCAGGGCGATAAACAACGACGCCGCCTTTAAATAAATCGTCATGCTGATGTTCGGATGATGGAGAGAGAAATCCATTTCACGCCCGGAGCCGGGAAACACTGGTCCGCGAGCCGCCGCCGTATGACGCCCGCGGCACGTGCGCACGAGCGATGAAGCGTGCTGAGCATAGCGATACCGATAGACTTTTTCTATCTAAGTCGAAGCGCAAAGCCGCCATTCGGGTGTCTCTGCTTCATCCATGATGAGAGAACCGCCTCCTGCGCATGCCACCACGGTGTCGGAGGGCTTTATGGATTCACTGATGAGGCAGTATTTCAAACCGATGCGCACTACATTTAGCGCGTTGTGCCTTACGGGCAATCTGCTTTTCTGGCTATCTGTTTCGCCCCATGATCATGTTCGTCCGCTGGCGCTCACTTCTCATTGTCCTCCTGGCCGTGATCACCCTGCCGCGTGCGGCCGCAGCCCAGGACACACCGCCGCGTATCTCCGTTACCGACGCACATTTTCTCATGACGGCAGGTGCACCCGGGACGGACGATCCGTACTGGGTGCTAACCCTCCAGCACTTCAGCACGTGGCGGTATGGAAGCAACTTTTTCTTCGTCGACCTGGTGGACAGCCCGGGGCTCGGGTTCTTCCAGCGCGAGCCCGGCCTCTACCTCGAGTACGCGCCCGTCTTCAGCCTGAGCGGACTCGGAATCCTGCCGATGCGGGACGGCGGCGTGCTGCGCGATGTCGGCGTGACGGCGCAGATCAACGCCGGCTGGACGGCCGGAAGCGAGGCCGGCGCGTTCCCCATCGACCGCGTCTTTCTGGAAGGTGTCGAGCTGGCATGGTCGGTGCCGCGCTTCGCTGTCTTCAACACGCAACTACTAGCCCGGCAGGAGCGCGGCCATGACCTCGGATGGCAATTCACGTGGGTCTACACCCTGCCGTTTTCACTCGGCTCGGTGGACGGAATGCTAACGGGCTTCGTCGACGTCTGGAACCGTGCAGGTGGTCCCGAAAACGAATCCTACGCCGTCGTTGTTGCCCAGCCACAGCTCCTTTTGCGGCTGTATGATCACCTTCAGATCGGCGTCGAGATCGAGCCGTCACACAACTTCCCCAACCGGTTCGTCTCGGACGGATGGAACGTGGCCGTGAGCCCGATGCTGCGGTGGATATTTTGAGATAGAGCGGGAAGCGATCCTCATCATCCTTGGCAAGCCCACAGCTCTATTATTCAGGGGATGAACCGGGTGCGGCCTCGCCTCAACTACCGCCGACTGCCGGGATGCCCATAGCCACCGCCCTGCCCCACCTATCTTGCGTCGATCCGTTCGGACGAGCGCCCGGACCGTAATCTATCCTCTAAACGAATCTCATAGCC
>CAZKDQ010000329.1:0-2485 GCA_964551345.1 uncultured Rhodothermales bacterium | reverse complement strand
CGGCCCCGGGTCGCCGACCGCGCGATCTCGACATCCATGGCTACCTCCGGGCGGAGGTGCTCCCAGTGGAAGAGCCGTTCGTCGTCGCGGGTGAAGCTGCCGCCCATGTAGTGCGTCAGGTGCATATCGCGGTAGAGCGGACGCGTGATGGCGATGACCTCATCCCAGTAGCCGAGGGCGTTCTCGAGGTGCCGGACTGCGTCCGCCTTTCGATCCTCGCCGGCGCCCGTGCGATACTCCTGCAGCGCGACGGCGCCGCGCAGTTTCTCGGCGTAGTGCAGTCCGATGTTCGCCCATGTCTTCACGTCGGCGACTTCGTACAGGAGCGACGCATTGCCGTGAGTCTCGATGTTCTCGACAAGCGCGAGTGCTCGCCTGTTGTCGTCCTCGAGCATGCGGATCAGCACCGGCGGCGTGACCTGGTCATCCCTAAATGAAGCCCCCGCCGCGCGTCCGGCCACGTAATCCTCTACGGAGACGTAGTTCGGGTCCGTCGTCGCCCTCGCGATCAGCCGGTCGACGGAGATGTACTCCATCTGTGAGCGCTCGTAGTCATCCTCGATCTCGTTCAGCGACATGAAACCCTCGCTGTAGAGCGTGAAATCCCACCGGAAATCCCACGCAGAGGCCAGGCGCAATGCCGTTGCCGAGGCGAGCGAATAGGCCTCGAGCAGATCCGCGGACTGCGGGCCATAGCGCCGGGTGAACGCCTCCCGGAAGACGTCGTCGGGCGTCTCGGGGTCGTAGAGCAGCCGCCCCCAGAGCTGGTAGAAGAGCCACTGCCGCTGGAAGGCGTAGTCCCAGTCGACCGGATCGTCGATGGCCGTGAAGTAATCCTTCGCCGGGATGTACGTGTCCGACCCGACGAAGTAGCCGCCCACGTACGAGGCGTCGTTCATCTCGATGTGGGAACGGATGAAATCGGGCACGCCCCATCGAAGCGCGAAGATGTCTTCGTTGCGTGCCATCCATGTGACCTTGTAGTTCTCAGGCTCCGGCTCGAAGTACGTCGGACCGAGCTCGCCGCCGTGCACCTTGACCAGGTGGGGCGTGGAGTGCGCATGCGACCAGTTGAACTTCATCTCGACCCAGATCGGGCCTTCGAAGAAGTCCAGCTTCTCCATGGCTTCCCGCGTGATCCGCTCGGTCTCGTAGCTCGTGGAGCCCTCGGAGCCGAGGCCTGCCGAAAACGGCACACGGTGGATAAACTTCACGGGCCTGTCGGCCAGGCGCATGCCTTCGATGATTGTCTCGTCCATCCAGCTCTGGCGTTGCCGGGGCGTCATGCCGGCCATGCCCTCGCCGTGGGAAATGGCAAAGCCCGTCAGGTCCGGGTATTCATTGAGCACCTGTGTCACGCTTTCGCGTGTGTAGCGCTTGATGATCTCGGACGTATCTCCCGGGACGTAGTAGTGGGGATAGAAATTCTCGAGGCCGACGCCGTGCGCCTGCGCGAATTCCTCGCTCACGAAGATGCTCCACGGGACGATGTACGTGTCGATGCCGCGCTCCCGCGCCATCCGGAAGATGGCGGTGTAGAGATCGCGCCATTCCTCCTGCTCGGCTTCCGTCCACGGGCTCGCTTCCGGGAAGTTGACCGGCCGGATCATGTAGGTGAACGGGTGCAGATTCCAGAGCGAGAGGACGTTGAACCGGTTCTCCGCCATCATGTCGAGGAACGCTTCCCAGTATTCGATTTTTCGCGCGGTCTCGTAGTGCTGATCGAGCGCGAGGCTGGGGCGGTAGGTGTCCCACGGAAGGTTGTGCTTGATCGCGCGAAACGGAAAGTGGGGCCGCTCGGTCACGGCCTCGACGTTCTCGAGGCGGGCACCGTTGCGCAGCTGCTCTACCAGCGCGAGGCTTCCGTAAACCATCCCCGCCTCGTCGCCGCCGTTGATTGTGATGAAGCGGCCTTCCGGGATGATGGCGAACGCCTCGCTGTCGAGCGTGACGGCGTTCGTCGCGATGTTGATGAGGAAGTCGTACCCCGCCCGGTCGTCGATAATTGTGTAGCCCAGATCGGTCAGCGCTCGTTCAAGCCGATCCGCACCATAGGCGGCCTGCGGTACGGACCGATCGTGCAGTAGATATACGTTCTGGCCGAACGCCGACGCGGGCAGCGCGGCGAAGATGATCGCGATTAGCGCGGCGACAAGAGATGCCGGGGAAGATGAAGACCGACGAAAACAGACTGCCGGCATGGCGCTGGTGGAATGATGGAGGATGGTGCGGATCGACGGACATCCAGCGTCCGAGCCATGGGAGGATACCGGTCGACGACCCTTCTCGGCAAGCACCTGTGGCAGGAGTCACTGTGTTACAGGGTGAGTTCATGACGTCGCAGGACGAGTCGGCCTCCGCCTGCGTCACTACCGCACCACCGTAACCCGGCCGCCGGCCACGGCGCCCTCCGGCGTGGCGGCGCGAACGAGGTAAAGACCCGGCGGCAGCGCCGAGGTGTTCAGAGGAAGGCTGTGCTCGCCCG
>CAZKDQ010000328.1:0-2506 GCA_964551345.1 uncultured Rhodothermales bacterium | reverse complement strand
TTCATCTGTGCGAGCTTCACGTCTTCGATGTCGGAAGTCAGTGAGGTTGCGACCTGATATTCGAGCACGCGCCAGAACGAGTCCGGCTGTGATTCGATTGAGGGGCCATCTTGTGCCATCACAGGCATCGTGAAGAGTGCGATCAGGACGGCAGAGCTGAGGATGTGTGTCGCTTTCATGTCGTAATTCCTCTGTTGATGTGGTTGCCGTCTTCCGATGATCGACCTGACACCAGACGTGACCTCGGCGTGCAGAGTTACGCCGGCGGCATCCGTTGGCCCGATTTCACGCGAGCGTAGACAAAGAAAGCCCCGCAGGAGCTCGTCCGGCGGGGCTGATCCCTTGCTGATAATCCGATCGCCGTCTCTTACTCGATGCGCTCCGGTGCGCCGTCGCGCGTAACTGTGGGGATGTAATCCGTCGGGCCCTCACGACGCTCAGCGGCTTCGCGCTCCCACTCCGCGATGACGGTCCGAATCGTCTCGAGCTTACGTTCCTCCAGCTCCTCCATATCCAGCCCGATGTAGGCCTGAAGAGCTTCCTTGCTCTCGAAATCGGGCATCGGTACCGGTTGATCGACACCGAGATCAGACAGGATGCGGGAGAGATCCAGGCGTGCATCGGCACCGATATCGATGGCGGCACCGAGGATGCGTCCGGATTCTTCGGGCGCGTGGAACGCGGCTCCGTGCGAGGCGGCGATCCAGTCCCACCTCCACTGGGCCGAGCGAAGCTTCTCCAGCACAGGCTCCATCTGCGCTTCGGTAGCGCCGGCATCCCATGCCGCTTTCGCTTCGATATGTGCCTGTGCGAGAACACGCTCGGCACGCCGACGCAGCTCCACCACTTTGTCCTGCTTTTCGTAGACGCGGTTGATCAGTTCCTCTTCACTTCCACCATGGCAGACGAGGCATGCGCCCGCGACGTCGTTCAGCGGACTCTGGATGTGGTGATTGGTGAACTTGACGCCGCCCTCGCGCCGGTAGGGCATGTGGCAGTCGGCGCAAGAGACGTCTCGATAGGCATGAATGCCCGTCGTGTAGAGCTCATAGTCGGGGTGCTGAACCTTGATCATCGGCGCGCGGCTCAGGGCGTGCACCCAGTCTGTGTGGCCGCGCTCGTTCAGGTTCGTCTCGATGGATTCTGCGTCGAGGCCGTTGTCCCACGGGAACGTGAGGTAATTCGTTTCCGGTTCGAAGTAGTACTCGACATGGCACTGGGCGCAGACGAGGGATCGCATTTCCTGATGCGTGGCCCGCTCGATGTCTTCACCGCGCCGGTTCATCGCCTCGACGAGCGCCGGCCGCGTGATACGCAGGCTCATCGTCGTCGGGTCGTGGCAATCCTGGCATCCGATCGGGTTGATGACCTCGTTGCCTATGTCATGGAAGGTGCCTGCGTAGAACTCATCCACACCCATCTCATTCATCAGGCGCGGCACGTCTGTGCTCTTGCACGTCCAGCACGTTGCCGGCTGCGGCACACCCGTTCGGAGCGTCGTCTTGATGTCATAGTTGGCCCAGTAGTGGCCGCGCGCCTCCGTGTAGTCACGCGAGAAGGCATATCCGGCCCAGAGTACGACCATCTCCGGGTGGCGCTCGAGCTCATCCTCATTTCGAGCGCCCATGTACTTTGAGACGAATGTCGTGTCGAGCGTGCGAATGTAGCTCTGGAACTGCCTCGGGAATTGCTCGCCCCAGACGGCGTTTCGCGGCTCGAACTCAGGCAGCGGCCGGATCGGGACGCCGGAGGTAAACTGTGCCTCGGTGCGCCGCTCAATGATGGACGCGCCAAGAAGGCCGACGAGGAACACGATCAGCAGCGTTCCGAGGAATAGAAGCCAGCCGACCCACGGTCTGTTCGATACGACCTCCGAGATTCGTGCCATAATAGTGAGTGGTCATTCCTGTTGGTCGAGGGAGCGATTTGCCGTTCGTTGAAGCCACGGGCGCATCCAGTCCGGGATGGGATTGCCGGGAACGGGTACGTGTTCATAGGGAACGGCAGAGAGACTGTTGACTTCACCGTGCGGCGTCGCCCGGTGGCAGTCGATGCACTGCAGGCCTTCCTGATGCGTCTGATCGTCGCCGCGGACGTTGGCGAGATTGGTGACATGGATGTTGTCGATGTGGCACCGGACGCAGTTCTCCTGGACGACTCGTTGCCCCGGTTCCCGAATGCGGATGACCTGAGGCTCGGCGCGGAGCGTGAAGACGGTGGAGTGATAGAGCCCGTCGGAGGCCTTGAAGTAGTAGTGGCGGAAGATGTTGTCCTGCGGAACGTGGCAGTCGTTGCAGGTCGCCACGGTACGATGGGCGCTCTTCGACCAGGTCGCATACTGCGGCGCCATCACGTGGCAGTTGATGCAGGTCTCCGGCGCGTCGGACAAATACGAGGAGGCCCGCGAGACGTGGAAGAGGAGGATAAACAGGCCGACCAGGACGCCGATTACGACGATTACCGCCACCTGCCACTGCGGCGGCGGGGACACCGATCCAACTGCCCT
>CAZKDQ010000327.1:0-2511 GCA_964551345.1 uncultured Rhodothermales bacterium | reverse complement strand
GGTGGGATCGTCGAAATTGCATATCCCCAGACACAGCAACGCCCCGGGCGGTGAGGCACCCGAGGCGTTGTTGGTGAACGATGCCGGTTCACGGAGTCGACGTCTATTACGTCGATCCCCGGACCATGAACTCGAGGCGCTCGTGGAGCTGCGGACGGTCGCGCAGGGCGATCCGCGCCACATCCCTCAGGTCACGCACCCATTGATCCATCGCGCCCATCAAGATTCCACCGCATGACACCTCGTCCTAAATAGCGGCCATTCTGGTAGTCGAAGCTGATGGTGTTCAGGACATAGTCGTGTGGGTTCAGATATTTTTGCAGGCTTCGCATGACTACTTAGTATGCACAGCGCCAGGGGTATAAGGCTTGAATTAATGCGCGCCGCCACGCGGCGGCGTGTGGGATGTTGTTATGCGTCACCTGACCAAACTCAGTAGCTCACTTGGCGCCGTACTCATGATCACACCACAGGCGAGCCAAACAACACCGACTGCCGCTAAATGAAGGCCGTCTGTAGATGCTGCCTCGATCTTCCGGTTTAACTCACGCACAGCCTCCGTACGGGCCTCCGATTCTTTACGAAGCAGATCCTGAGAGCTCCGCACGTGCGCCTCGAAAGCTGACTCTACGAGATGGACATGTTCGTTCAGCTTCTTTAGCTTTACCTCGACAGCCGAAATGCGCGACTCAAGCGTAGGGTTTGTGTCTGCCTCATTCCCTATAAGGGTGCCCTTTGCCGACTCAGATATACCGATAGTGCCCGTTGCTGAAACTGAAATAGTACGCGGCTTAAGACGAGGCACTGCTTTGAGCCAAAGGCGGACTTGTTCCAGAAAACTCGGCTTCCCAAACATGCTACGAGTGTCGCGAATGCCAACAGCGGCGGCAGCTATACCGAGGAGTTGCAAGAGCAGACCGGAGATTCTGACACTAGGCTCCGTTTGCCAACAATACAGTGGCAGTATCAGCGCAAGCATCACTACAAAAACGGTGAACATAGGCAGCCGGGCACGCCTCAGCCAAGCAAGTGCGCGACGTGGCCATCGAATAAGGTGACTGCCAGTATTTCGCATGTGACGCATGACGGCTTAGCAATAAGCGGCAGGTGCAACTCTGCCGTCAGTAGAAGCGGCGGACTCGTCAACAGGTCTTGGCTCGACGGGTGTGTACGCCTATCCGTTTTCGTTGCCTTGAAATATGGCGGATTTACCGGCCGCAGCAGGTGCAGACCTCATTCGTCGGGCCTAAATCCATCCCTTGCACGTCTTTGAGGATACTGGATTTGTAGGCGCGTTTCTCCATCGGCTCTTGCTCACGAGTTCCGTTGATGGCACGGATTAGGTCGTTCTGCTCCGAAACGCTGAGTTTGAGAAAGCCATTGAGGACGAGCTTCGTGCGATCGTTCATGTTAGTCGATTGGGAAATTTGCCGCAGACTGAACAGGTAGTGGGTTGTGTGGACTGTGGTACTTCACCACATGAGGCGCATTCACGCCGAAACTTACGGAGGGCGACCCTCATCCCGGCACGCTCCTCCTGTGAGGTGAGCCCGCGCTGACTATCGAGATCTCGTCGAGCCTGATCCTCAACTTCCAGCAACTGATACTCTTTCTGGAGATTAGGTAGGTCTTTGGGAGGATTTGACCCGAGCGTTTCAAATCGTTTGGAAAGTCGGCGATTGGCCGTCGACGACTCGATGGCGTAAGCATATGAATTTTGCCAATCTGAAGTAAGAGCCCAAGCAGAAAGAGCCAACTGAGCGACGCTCGCGATACCCGCGACAGTTAAAACCACATGGACGTACTTGTAGTCGGTACCGAAAGAGAGAACGACTCCACCGACAAGTAATGGTACGATGAGTCCCGAAAACGACAAGTATTTCAGCCTGTCTCTCAACAGATCAGCACGACGTTGGAATATGTGTCCAGTTCCAAAAGAGTGTAGCGCGCGATCCCACGATTGCTGCCGAATCTTATCGTAATCATCCATGTCGCAAGTCAAAACCTCGGTCATTCCTCCATTCTTACCCTGACGAACAACAATAATATTCTCGACAGGGTGTCGCTTGAATATAGGCGATACGGTCCCCTGTCGCCATTTCATTAATTATCAGTCGTTCATGATAGGGTAGTCCTCACGCAGGTGCAGCATAACAGTTGTATGCATGTGTCATCTTTCTCGTTTTATGGCCCACTCGTAATCAGATAATTGGGAGAGAGGTTCGTGGCTAAGGCCGCTGCACCGATCCTCGCCACTGCCCACGCCAACCGCGTCACGCCGCTGGGGCAGGATCGACGAATATCAACGCGCCCCAGACACAGCAACGCCCCGGGCGGTGAGCCACCCGAGGCGTTGTCGTGATTAAAGACCTGCCAGGTTTTCGAAACCTGGCGGGTCTGGTGATACGTCAGCCGCGCGGGCTCACGTCGATCCCCGGACCATGAAGCCCAGGCGTTCGAGGAGCTGCGGACGGTCGCGCAGGGCGATCCGCGCCACATCCCTCAGGTCAC
>CAZKDQ010000326.1:0-2512 GCA_964551345.1 uncultured Rhodothermales bacterium | reverse complement strand
TCGAGAAACTGGCGTTGCGGCCGCAGGTGTCGCTTACCGATTTGCTGCATCATGTCGGCATTGTCGACGACGTTGCGATTCCATCTCCGGGTGCGGACCGCACGGAGCAGCTTGTTGAGATTGAGCTCAAATACGAAGGCTATCTCGAGCGCGAGCACGAGACGGTTCGCAAGATGGAGCAGCTTGAGTCGTGGGAGATCCCTGATGACTTTGACTTTGACGGGGTATCTAATATCACGATGGAGGCGCGCGAGAAGCTGACGAAAATCCGCCCGGATAATCTCGGTCAGGTGTCGCGAATCAGCGGGGTCTCACCGGCGGATGTGTCTGTGTTGATGGTGATGTTGAAAAAGCTCGGTGGCCATCATACGTCGGTCTCTCAATCCGTTGAGGCATGACGATACCCGAGGGTCTCGAGCTCGACACATCGGCGCTCGATCGACTTGAGCACTTTGCGGAAGAGCTCCGCAGCATGAACCGGAGGATCAACCTCGTCTCGCGCGAAGACGAGGATGCGATTCTGCGTCGCCACATCCCTCATTGCCTTGCGCTGGCCGTGAGGTCGTTTTCCGATCGGTCGGTTGTTGTGGATTGGGGTACGGGAGGCGGGCTGCCCCTGATTCCGTTGGCGATTGTGTTTCCCGAGGTGAGCTTTGTCGGCGTTGATGCCGTCGGCAAGAAAATACAAGCGGTGAGGACCTTTGCCCGGCGCCTTGGGCTCGATAACGTGGATGTCGTGCATAGCCGCGCCGAGGAGGTCGCACTTGATGCTCGGTATTCTGTTTCTCGAGCGACCGCTCCGCTTTCGGATTTGTGGACGTGGCATCGCCGCGTTGCGGTTGTGCCGCAGCCGACGTCAGATAAGGTCTGGGCCCATGGACTGGTCTGTCTAAAAGGTGGCGAGCTCGATCAGGAAATTGAAGCGTTGCGGCAGCTCGAACCGGATATTGTGATTGAGCGGCTGCCGGTCGACTCGTTATTGAACGATCCCTACTTTGTCGAGAAGGAGATCGTATCGGCTTACACAAGGCCAGAAGATGAGTAACCTCGAGCGCGCCCTTAATCGGACGGAACGCCTGTTCAATATCATTCTGCAGCTTCAAGGGCGCCCGAACATGACATCGCGCGACCTTGCTGAACACTTCGGTGTCAGTCGCAGGACGATATTTCGGGATCTGCGCGCCTTGTCAGAGTCGGGTGTGCCGCTCACCTATGCCGAGGGCGGTGGCTATGAGATTCTCGACGGCTATCAGTTACCACCACTCATGCTAACGGCTCGGGAGGCTGCCACACTTCTGATGGGTGCCGAGTTCATGAAGCTGCAGTCGGACCCGTCGCTCAGGAAAGATGCCGACCAGGTCGATCTCAAGATCCGAGAGGTGTTGCCGCGATCAATTGGCGATTATGTCGACCGGCTGAAACAGCGCACAGCCCTCGATCCTTACTGGATCCATGCGGCGGCCGATGAAGAGGAGCCGGAGGGAGGGGGGTGGTACGAGCTCAGCAGAGCGGTGGCCGAGCATTACGCCGTCATCATGGAATACCTTGTGATGAGCCGCGGCGAAGTCACGCGCCGGACCGTCCATCCGCTTGCACTCGTCTACTACACTGACCACTGGAATCTCATCGCCTTTGATTTGCTGCGGAACGGAATCCGAAGCTTCCGCCTCGATCACATCCTGACGATGCGGGTTTTGTCGGAACGCTTCGAGCCCCCAGCGGATTTCGATCTACGCGAGTATCTCGAGGAACGCGCAGCGCCCGACGATATGATTGACGTTAGGCTTCGCTTCTCAGCCACGGCCTACCGCCTCGCGCGAACCCGAATACCGGCCCGGGTTGTGGAAGAGGTCGAAGATGAGAACGAGGTCGAAGTGGCGTTTCAGATTGAGAGCCTGAAGTTCCTCGCTCGCTGGATGCTGAGCTTTGGAGGCGAAGTCCGCGTAGTCGAACCCGATCGACTGCGGCGGCTGGTTCGAGAGGAAGCTGAGCGAATCCTCCAGGCGAACACGAAATAGTCCATTCATGCGACATTTCTGAATACGACACGCCGCCAGAGCGCCGTATGGCCTCGCTGGCGATCGCCGCGACGAGGCGATACTGCATGTCGGGCCGCCCCGAGATCACGCGCCTCCGACCACTTACAGGGCCCGGTTTTCGGAGGACGTGGTCTGCAATTCGATGCTTTCGCCATCTACTTGCAGGCGTTGCATGATCTCGATCGCCGCCTCGAGGTCAGGCACTTCCTGGACGATCGCTCTCATCTTCTTACCCTTCTCGTCTCGAAGCACGTACCGCTTCTCGAGATCATTGAGCTGAGCGAGCCATGTGTAGAATATGTGCTGGTAAAAGTAGGGGTCCTCTTCCTGGGACGGCGGGTAGAGGAATAAGCGCTCGTTCTTGTAGAGGACCTTCCGGAGCCGCAGTGGTTGACCGAGTAGTTTCAGGCGGGCGGCGCGAAGCAACTGGTCGACCTGCTCCGGCACCGGGCCGAAGCGATCGAGCATCTCAA
>CAZKDQ010000325.1:0-2518 GCA_964551345.1 uncultured Rhodothermales bacterium | reverse complement strand
AGCACAGACGCAATAAGGACGATGGATATGATACCGCACCCTGCGGAGATCAGCAAGAAGCTCGACGAGCTGAGAGATTTGGTGGAGGCGATTCAGCAAGCTCCGCCTGAGAAGCTCCTCACTTTGAAGCGGCTGGCCGGGTACCTCGACGTCTCGGAACGCCAGGTCGAGACGCTCATCGCAGAAGGCCACATAACCCCGCTTTGGATCGGTGGCGTTCGACGGTTCAGTCGTGCTGCAATCGACGCCTATCTTCGCAACGCGACCGAGAAGCCGCGCCGGCGCCAGGCGGGGAGGGCTGGACGATGAAGGTGTTTCAAAGCATTCTCAGGTTAAAAGACACGTGGCTCAGACGAATATACTGCCTGAGACGACGACACGTCCTGACGGCCAGACGTGACAAAGCTTCGAGAGCCGTCGGCGGCGTCTCGCGGATTGACCGGATAAGAGCCCTGAGCGCTGACGAGTTAAGCCGCGAAGACATGTCTTTTAAGGTCGTCTACGATCTAGTTGTCGCCCACCGCGACCGTCTCTCCGACATTCTCGAGGCTGTTGAACAGTCGGCAGGCGTCACAATTGAACGGAGGCCGCGATGAGTAGGCGTATTGAGACACTGGGCGCGGTCAAACACGCGCGACGGAATCGCGCCTTGGCTGGTGATGCGCGTGCGTTGCTGGCAGATATTGCGGACCTCTGCGTCAAGGAAGGCTACTGTTTCGCCCGCGATCGCTACTTCGCAACTCTGTACGGCGTGTCGATTCGCAGTGTCCGCAGGTGGATCAGGGCGCTCGACGAAGCTGGATATATCGAACGCGACGGGGAGGGTAGCGCGCGGCAGATTCGAATGTCAACTCGATGGCAAGAGGCGCAAACTCTGGCGAAAGAATGCGATCCCCACGAGCGTGATACGCGGACACTTCGCGACCGCGTCCCGATTAAGACTAGGACATCCGCTGACCAGTGCAGTAGGACAGATCCGGGCCCGCACAAAGATATATATAATCCTGATAGGGTTGATGTCGCGCGCGAGCACGATGACGACGACGCCTCGCACGGAGATCTGTCTTTCCTGCCGAATGGCGACGAGCGGTTCCGGGGCCTGATACTCGAAACCCTCCAGCTGCTGAGAGCCGACCGAAGCCTGGAGGCGCTCAAATCCAATACGTATGGGCGAGGTCACGGACTGACTCCGGTGGAAAGTCGTGCACTGAGATCGTACAGGTCGGATTTGGGCTGGGTGAAGCTCGTGGCCGCATGCACGATTGGAGCGTCGCTCGGAATACCCATCGCAAAACTGGACTCGGTTATCAAGCAATGGGTGCACGTTATTCGGACCCACTCGGCCGTCGAAGTATGGGACGGCCGGGAGGACTGGGAACGATGATGCGACCTCGACACATGAATGGAGATGGTGGCCGCTATCCGATTGAACAGATCGCATCGACCCCACTGAGACAGGATTTTCCGCGATCGGAGCTCGTTTCCCTCGAAGCCGAAATGAGTGTACTCGGTGCCGCGATGCTTGACGCATCAGCGTGCTCGCAGGCGGTGATGCACCTGAGGGCGGAGCACTTCGAAGGAAAGTTCCACCGACAGATCTTTCAAGCCATTGAGAAGCTCTTCAGCGAAGGGCAACCGGTGAATTACGTCACGGTACTCGACACGGACCCCGCCATTGATAGTAAGTATATCACCGAAATTGATGCCGCGTTGGCATCGATAGCAAACGTAGAATATCACGCACGCGTTGTTATCGAGAAGTGGATGGAGCGACAGGCGAGCCATCTCTGCAGGAGGGCAGTCTCTGAGATCGGGTCAGGTGATGTCTTAGAAATTGTCGACAGACTAGCTTACGACCTTTCCGCCCTCTCTATCGGTACGACAAGGCAAACGCACGTTCGCTATGCCGTAGAAGAGGCGAAAAGACGCAGCGCAGAGTGGAGACAAGGCAAAGCGACGGACTTCGCTCCAACAGGACTGGACGGGTTGGATAAGGCGATAGGAGGATTTCCCGTCGGCGAACTGACCACGATCGCCGCGATGACGGGAGGTGGAAAGACGTCACTACTTGTGCAATGCGCCTTCGAATCAGCTAAGCGAGCGACAGCCACGACGAAACGAGGAGCCGTACTTGTCTTCTCGTGTGAGATGACTCGGGAGCAATTGGCCGCTCGTGGCGCCTCGAATCACGCCAGAATAAACATTAGACAACTGAGAAGTGACGCTACGCAGGAGGGTTGCGACAGATACGAATCCTCTCTTAGCGCACTTGCGCAGCTGCCGATACACATCGACGACGAGCCCGCTCCCACGCTTCAGCACATTGTAGCCCGCTGCCAACATATCTCCGCTACCGAAGGCCTGATCGCGGTGTTTGTGGACTACGACGAGAAGGTACAGACGGAGGGGTACTCTGAGGAACTGCGCGTTTCGGCGATCGCTCGAGGGCTCAAGGATGTCGCCAAGCGATTTCAGGTACCCGTCATAGCTCTTAGTCAGTACGGGAGGAAACCGAACA
>CAZKDQ010000324.1:0-2522 GCA_964551345.1 uncultured Rhodothermales bacterium | reverse complement strand
TGATGAGCCAGCCTCGCATCGGCTATACGACCTGGAGCGACCCTCCGCATAACATTATGCCGGAAGTACGCGAGGTTACGCCGGTGCGCGGCGCCGAGATGGGCGTGGCGGTGGAAGGTTCGACAGACTGGTGGCCGGGATCATCGGCAACGGCAGTGCTGCCCGAGCTTGATCCATTCGACGCGCATCCTCATTACATCGAGGTATTTAATCGAGGCAGCGAGCCGTTCGATTACCGCGTCGAGGCAGGCGCACCGTGGCTCCGCGTAAGCCCCGCGAACGGGCGGGTGACAGATGAACAGCGGCTGCATGTGACGGTCGACTGGGACGCCGCACCTGCGGGCCGAACTCAAGTGCCGATAACGATCTCGGGCCCCAACGATCGTCCTGTGGTGGTACAGGCGCCGGTATTTAATCCGGCCGACAACCTCCCCGCGAGCGTCTTCGTCGAGAGCGATGGATACGTCTCGATCAATGCCGCCAACTACGCCCGCGCTGTCGAGCCTGCACCAATCCGTTGGCTCACAATTCCAAACCTCGGCCGCACGCATCACGCTGTCACCCCGACGCCGGTTACCTACGAGGACCAGACACCCGGCGGCGACAGCCCTCGCCTTGAATATCGGATCTATGTCCACGAACCGGGCGAGGTACAGGTCCATGCCTATTTCTCCCCGTCGTTCGATTTTAAAGGCGGCGACGGACTCCTCTACGGTATCTCGTTCAACGACGACGAGCCGCAGATCATTAACATGCACGACGAAGGATCGCTGCTGCCCGACGTTTACCACGCCGATTGGAATCGGATGGTGTCCAACAATATGCAGCTATCGACAACGAGCCACGTGCTGGATTCACCCGGCGAACACGTGCTCAATTTCTGGATGGTCGAGCCGGGAGTCGTACTTCAGAAAATCGTTGTCGACACCGGTGGCCTGCAGCCCTCTTACCTCGGTCCGCCGGAGAGCCATGTGGTGAGCGTCGGGAGGTGAGGTCGAGGTTGTGAGGGTAAATACAGATGAGCGGTGCGCCCGGCCGCGCGAGCATGTCCATCACGGCACTCGTTTGGAATGGACAGATATCATCGCCGGCGCACCGCTCAGGGCCCTCATCGCACCACTCGGGATCCCCATCCACCGACTTTATTTTTGGCGTAGCACCCAAGAATGGTGGGACGCCGCCCCCAATGGCCTAATAAGGCGGACGGGTCACACCGTTTATGTTGACAAGACCTCCGGCAAAGGGTACTATTCAAGTAGTCATCTGATGATTCACGGGTAAAGGCGCAGGCTATTTTGTCGAAGCGCTTTTCGTGCCGCTTCAACGTTTATTTTTGTAGGGCCCGATCGCCCGATCACCTCCAGAACCAACCGGTTGTCGTTGGATGTGAAGCGTCGTGATGATGCTGGAGACAAGATATGAGGAGATTACCTCTGTCTGTCTGAATCGCAGACTGACCACCCGTGCCTAAAAGGTACGGGTCTTCGTTTCTCATCAATCTGGAGGTGACCATGCGTCGACTCTCTACAATACTATCTTTACTCAGTCTCGCGCTGCTTGTGCTATGGCCAAGTCAAAATGCGCTGGCTCAGGACACATTGAACAACGACGGTAGCTTCGAAAGCTACTCTGTGGGGGCATTTAGCAGTAGCCAGTACTGGTTCTACCAGGTCGGCGATGATAACGACGTTACAGCGTCCATCGTGGCCGATCCGGTTCAGGAGGGTGATGTTGCGCTTGAGATTGAAATAGCGGAATACGTTGACGGCAATCTGCAGGTGATGAATCAGGCGATCGATGTTGATGGCCCTGGCACATATCGCATCAGCTCGTATGCCCGCGCCAGCGACACCGGTGCGCAGTTCCAGCTAGTTGGCGACCAGCATGGCGGCAATTACGCTTGGTTCGGCAATGAGACGTTTTCGCTCACAGAGGAGTGGGCAGAGTATTCGATCGAGTTTGACGTACCCGCTGAATCCGGTGGCGAAACCGTCACCCAGATCCGAGCCAACCACGTGTTCGCGTATACGGCGAACAGCGGGATTACCGTGTACCTCGACAACGTTCGCGTAATCAAAGTGGAGGAGGACGGCGAAGAGCCGGCGGACAATGCGTTCGCGTTCGGCTTCGAGTCGCTCGACGGCATCGATTCCTGGGTAAATACCACCAGCGATCCGGGTCTTACGCTCAGTCTCTCGGACGACGCGGTTGAAGGCGATAGCTCCCTTGAGTTCGACTATGATTTCATCGCGTCTCAGGACTGGGGTGGAAGTGTCGACATCGGCGTCTCGGCGCCCGGTGATGCTGATTTCTATGCCGACATGTCGGACGCTGATGGAATCAGCCTACGCTACAAGGTGACCGCGCCCATCAACAATGCTGCGCACGCCGCCTTCGCATTCAAGCTCGCCGACGTAAGCACCCCTGGTGAAGGTGAACAAGAAGGCGAGATCGAGCTATGGGAAGTTCGCTCGACCCAGGTCGTGACCGACGACTCGGGCGAGTGGCAGGAGCTACGCATG
>CAZKDQ010000323.1:0-2544 GCA_964551345.1 uncultured Rhodothermales bacterium | reverse complement strand
ACGCGTGGACGGATCTCGTCTTTCACCTCATCGAACGAGCGGTAACCTTCGTTTTGAATCTCCGATACCCGTGCGACAATGAACATGTCGTCGAGTTCGATGACTTCGCTGATGTTGCCACGCCTGGAGTCGTCGAGGAAGCGCGTCAGCGCGCGGCTCTCACCGATGCCCGGGACGATCGTCTGCCCGGCTTCCACCTGTACGGTCTGCGCGACTGCGCCGTGACGTTCGGCTTCGGCCTGGAAATCACCTCCTTCCTCCGTGAAATACCGAACGTCCTCAAGCTGCTCCTGAATCTGGTTGAGGGTGCCGATGTCTGCGCTAACCGGACGCGAGTAGTCCGCGAGGCGTACCTCCTGATCGGCGCGGTCCGTTACCTGAATTAGGTGATAACCGAACGAGGTTTGAACCGGGCCGACCACGTCACCCGGCGACGCGTTGAAAGCGGCTTCTTCAAACGGCGCGACCATGCGTCCGGGGCCGAACCAGCCGAGATCGCCGCCCATCTGCGCCGTGCCGTCCTGCGAGTGGCGACGTGCCATCTCTTCGAAAGAGACACCGCCTTCGATTTCGGAGCGAATCTCCTGCAGGCGCTGCCGTGCGTCTGCGCTTTCATCCGTGCTGCGGATCAGGATGTGGCGCGCACGCACGACGGGCTCATCCGCCGGCCGTACTTCCTGGATCTTGACGAGGTGCACGCTTCCACCGGAGAACACGGGACCAACGATCTCGCCGGCCGACGGACTATCGAAGACTGTCGCCGTCAGCTCCGGCTCGAGATCATCGGCGCGGTACCACGTATTCGTGTAGCTGCCTTCGGAGCCGTGACGCTCGAGGAACAGCGAATCATCTTCGGCGCGTGCAAATTGCTCGGCCAGGCGCTCCATTTCCCGCGTGAGGAGCACGGAATCCTGGGCCGACGGCATCTTGCTGATGGACGCATAATCTACCGTATACGTCCGCTCGCGCCGAAAATCATCGCGGTTGCTGTCGTAATAGCGCCGGAGGTCGCGATCCGTAACCTCGATCTCCTCATCGGGGACATCCGCATACCGGAGGCCGACCCACTGGGCCGTTGCCGAGCGATTGCGCCGGACGTACTCGTCCTCGACCTCATGATCCGTAACGCGAACGCTGGACGTGATCAGGTGCTGAAGTTTCTGCGCCCGACGCTCCTGGCGGAGATACTCCTCGATCTGAATCCAATCCTGTCGCGCTTCCGGGTTGTCGATGAAGCTCGCGAGCAACGCGCGGTCGACGTTGCCCTGCCCATCACCAAAGTAGGTCTGGATGATGGGATGGGGGCGATCGCCGTATACCATATCGAGCAGCTCCTCATCCGTGACCGTGATGCCGAGCCGGTTCATCTCGCGCTCACGCAGCCGATCCTCGACAAGAGCTTCGAAGACGCGCTCACGCTCTCTTTCCAGCATCTGCGGGGACATGCTCTCACCCGTCTGCTGCTGGTAGCGCTGCACCTGGCCGTCGACGGCACGGGTGTACTCTTCAATCGAGATCGCGTCGCCGTCTACCGTGATGATGTTCGTGCCTGCGGCGCTGCCGACGACGTCAAGGCCGCCCGAATCCTGGAGAACCCAGATGACGCCGAAAGCAATAACGAGAATCCACAATACGACGCCGGTGTTCTCCCGGAGTCTGGTCATCGTACCCATTCAAAAACCTCCTGCAGGAACCAAAAAGTGAAGCATGTCGGCATCCCCGCGCCTCTTGATACGGACCTGGAGAATGCAACGAAGATGTATTTCAAAGCGTGCGAATATACGGCGGCGATCAGTCAGATGTTCGGCCCCCAGCACGCAAATCTGAGCCGGTGCATCACCAAAATCCTATAGCCGTGGATCCCGGCCCCAAGCGGTCTTCGCAGATTCCTATCAAAACATCGTTACGAACCAGACGTGCTGCTATAGTTTTGTTGGATCGATCGCGAATCACCCATTCAACGATTTGCATGCGCGCACTACTGATCATTGACGTCCAGAATGATTTCTGCCCCGGAGGACGGCTCGCCGTTCCGGAA
Source organism: uncultured Rhodothermales bacterium (assembly GCA_964551345.1). Taxonomy (GTDB): domain Bacteria; phylum Bacteroidota; class Rhodothermia; order Rhodothermales; family CAZKDQ01; genus CAZKDQ01. Next base: position 506 of record CAZKDQ010000323.1, on the reverse strand, counting down.
GGGGATGAGATCGTCCCGATCATCAATAAACTTAGCGAAGGCTTCGACCGAATCATCCTGACGCAGGACTGGCATCCGCCCGGTCACTCGTCGTTCGCATCGGCGCATAGCGACGCCCAGCCTTATCAAAGCATTGATCTGCCTTACGGCAAGCAGGTTCTGTGGCCGGATCACTGCGTCCAGGGCACCGATGGTGCTGCGTTTCACCGGGACCTCCACGAAGAACGGGGCCAGGTGATCATTCGTAAGGGATTTCGTGCTGATGTGGATTCATACTCCGCCTTCTATGAGAATGACCACCAGACGCCGACCGGTCTAACAGGCTACTGCCGTGAGCGGGGGATCGACGTTCTCTATATGACCGGCCTGGCGCTCGATTTCTGCGTCCACTTTTCTGCTGTCGACGGCCGCAAGCAAGGGTTCGAGGTATTCGTAGTCGAGGATGCCGCTCGCGCGATCGACACCGACGGCTCGCTGGATCAGGCCATGCGCAACATGCGAAACTC
>CAZKDQ010000322.1:0-2558 GCA_964551345.1 uncultured Rhodothermales bacterium | reverse complement strand
CCGCCGTCGAGCTCGACATCGAGCGACACGCGCGAGTATCCGGCCTGAACCGACAGGTCAACGGGGAGCAACCACCCACCCGGAATCCACTGGTTCAAGCCGTGGTGCACACCGAAGCCCCACGATCCAACGCTTCCGAAATCCCCAAGCTTCACAGCGGGGAATCCGCGGAGCATGATCGTGGTGTTGTTCACCAGTCCAAGCCCTGCCTGGATGATCGGCACCGGCGTCAATCCAACACCGATCCCCTGCGGCATCTCGAATCGCGCAACGGGTTCGCCGCCGAATGAAGCGGTCTCAAGGATATAGGTCGGCGCGTCGTCGCTGCCGCTTGCAGTAGGACTACTCCCAATCTGCGGATTAGCCACGGTGAGATTTACGAGGTCGCCGTCCGTCAGCGTAAATGATTTTCCGCTGCTCGGTACAAACGCAGAACTCACACCGATGCGAACGTGAAAGCCCAACAGGCCGTGAGGCCGCGCAGTGCTCGTCCATCCATTATTGAGGGCGGCGCCGAACCCGGCACCGAGCGGATCCAGGTAACGTTCAGCGAGAACTTCAGCGTCCGCCAGACCACCTTCAAGAATACGGTCGAGCTCTTCGAGTTGTGCATGCGCCGCAGTCGGGATGCACAGGCCGACGAGAATCACAAGTACCGATAACCGTGCCGCCATGAGTTGGGTTTGTCAGGTTGAAGGAAGCGAATGACGCAGCGTATATCGTCAATATCGCACGTTCATAAACAGCTGACCCAATTAAAGACTTTCTGAGAGCTCTTTCATCATCGCCGCGTAACGGCGGATAATGTCAAGCGTCGAATGGTCATCCTCATAGATCGAGTACCACCCCTGTTCCTCATGTGGCGGATCGCCCGTCAACGTATCGCCTGGTTTCCAGAACGCGCCCGGCTCGTGCGGCCGGCCCTGCCCACTCCATGACCAGACGTTGCTACCCGCCATCACGCTCCCCTCGGATGCAAGCTTGTGGATAGCATCGAAAACGACCGTAAAGAACCGATTTCGGTACTCGACTGACGAAGCCGGATCGTAATCCCGGCCGTCTCGCGTCACACCAAACTCCTCGAGCACGAGCGGCTTGCGGAGGCGCTCAGCTACCGCCACGTGGTCGGCAAGATAGCCCATTGCGCGGCCCATCGCGGGGTAGAACGTCTCTTCGGCCCGCTCCGGATCGTACCAGCCCCAGTTCTCTATCCATATGTGGATGGTCAGATAGTCGAGTGCCTCGGCTTCGGAAACCGATTCGAAAGCGGTCCGCTCGAGCGACGTGAGCTTGCCTTCCCCACCCAGAGAAACGAGTTGTTTCGGCGCCATCCGCTTGATCGCTGCCGCCGTCTCAGGTACCCATCGCTGGTAAGCCTCCGTCTGATCGAATCCGCGAGGCTCATTGCCGAGCTGCCACGACATGATCGTCGGATCATCGCGATACAGAACGCCCGTGACCGTATTGCGGCGCGACGTCAACATCTCCACGAATTCGAGAAAGATGCGCTGCGCCTCTGGCTCCGTGTAGAATAGCGCCGAGAAATTCTGAAACTCATCCCACGTCGTACCGGGGTTATGGGGGTACGGGATGGGGACATTGCGCACCCACGATACATACTGCGACATCCCACCCGACCACTGGAAAAAATTATTCAGCACGAGCACGGCGCGCATGTCGCGTGCGGCCATCTCGGCCAGCAGAAAATCGAGTCCTTCCAGCAGCGTCTCGTCGTACACGCCCGGCTCAGGCTGCACCGCCGGACTCACGCGCCACGGTTCACTATCCGGCCCCTCCGAAGCAGCCATCACTCGAAGATTATCCACGCCCAGATCCTGCAGGTGATCAAGCTCCGCCACGAGCCGCACACGGTCTCCCGAAGGTCCCTCAGAGCCCAGGTTCATGGCAAACCATACGTTCGCTCCCTGGAAGTAATACGGCGCATCCCCGACCATGAAGCGCCCGTCTTCCACTCGAACAAAGTCGGCTGACTGCGCCGAGACATCGACTGCAACGACGAATATCCAGAAGATGACCGAAAGCGTTCGCAAAAAGTCGCCCATGTGGGAAGCAGGAACAGACACGGATCAATTTAATTAGTCAAATTGAATTATTAAAATAGGCCGCCATACAACCGCCCGTTTTGATAATATGACTTTGACACCTTACGACGTGGTAACTGCCGCTGCGCCGGCAACGAGTAAACCTGGCGGGAATGCTGATCGGGACTAACCTTACCTACACCAAGGAATACAACCTGCGGATCGTCCATGAGACGATCCGGCTGCATGGGCCGCTCTCTCGGGCCGATATCGCGCGGCGCACGGAGCTGACGGTTCAAACGGTGTCGAACCTCGTTCGTCAACTGGTGGATTTGAATCTCGTACGGGAAGATGGCCGGCGTCAGGAAGGCCGCGGTGCACCGTCCGTCACGCTGTCTTTGAATGCGAATGGCGGCTTTGCTGTCGGACTTGACCTCGACCGTGATCACCTGACGGGCGTTTTGGTCGACCTCACCGGGCAGGTCCGCCAGCGCGTGGGCATGGATCTGCACTTCC
>CAZKDQ010000321.1:0-2590 GCA_964551345.1 uncultured Rhodothermales bacterium | reverse complement strand
AGATCAACTGGTACGACTGGGATCTCGACGACCGCAAGCGCGACTTCCTCGAGTTCGTGAGCCGGGCGGTGGCGTTTCGGCGCGACCATCCGAGTTTCCGGCGCCGACGCTTTCTACAGGGGCGCCGCGATACGGACGTCCCGACCGACGTCAAGTGGCTCCATCCGAATGGTCACGAGATGGAAGACTCCGATTGGCAGAACACCGACGTTCAGTCGTTCGGAATGCTGCTCTTTGGAGATGCCATCAGCGGCGTCGACTCCCGCGGCCGGCCGTACGAGGATGAAACCTACCTTCTGCTTTTCAACGCGTCGAGCCGCGAGGTCACGTTCACCCTGCCCGGCGATTATGCCCGGGATACCGGGTTCTGGCATCCCGAGGAGCCGTTTACAGGCGCGCTTGATGCCGCCGACACGTTCGAATCCAATGGGGAGGTCGGCGTAGAACCGCACACCCTGGTGGTATTACGCGCCGCGCGCGATACATCCGGAGATGGCTCGCGGCATGAGGAGGATGCCGCCGAAGCTGACGCGTAAGGTCGTAGCACCTGAGGTGGCGGCGGCGAGCACGCTGCCGCCGGCCTCTACGCGCCGGGTTTGTCGATACGTGTGTCGTCGATATCGCCGGCATCGAACATCTCGCCGTCGATCCATACCCGCGATGGGCTCGTGTGGATCACCCCTTGCGCATAGGCAATTGCTTCTTCGGGCGACCCGGCCGAGACGTTCTCGACTCTGAAATAGCGCTCGTCGTCTCGGTACTCTCCGGTATCGCGCAAGCTCTCGGGAAAGTCGTCGTCGGGCGTGATACCCGCCTCGACGAGCTGGCGATCGTTCGTGCCGATGATGGCGTCTTTGGGAATCGAGAATCGGTACATATCGTTTGTCGTCGTTATAAGTGGTTTCCGAATTGCACGCGGTTACATCGCGCTGGTGTTATTCCTCCGGGGAGTGCAAAGCGCCCATGCCTGGGCGCGGGTTTTCGACATAGCGGCCGGACTCGGGTACGGCGACCTCGTCGAAGTTGCGCGCAAGTTGATGGAGGGCGTCACGCATGCCCTGTCCCTGCATTGCGCGGCCGTGCATGCTGACAACAACTTCGGGCTCGAGCGAAGCCAGACGCTCGACCGAGGTTCGGGCCGCCTGCCAATCCTGAGTGAAGTACATCGGCGGACCGTGCATCTCCGGCTTCTGTGTCAGCACGGCGTAAGCCGACTCCTGCTTTGTGGTGATGAATGCATCCCCTGAGATGAGCAGGCGGTCGGATTCGCGCCAAAGCGCAACGTGGCCGGGTGTGTGTCCAGGCGAGTGTATCCAGCGCCAGTCGGGCATATGCGGAACGCTGCCGTCCGGCGGGAGCACGCTCAGGCGCCGGCCGACGTTGATCGGGCCGCGCGGATAGAACGCCGAGAGACCGGCCATGATGCCGCCGCCGACGGCAGGGTCGGGCGGCGGGTACGATTTGCGGCCGTCGAGGAACGGCAGTTCAAGTTCGTGAGCATAAATCGGCACATCCCAGTGATCCGCCAGTTCTTCGAGCGCGCCGACATGGTCGAAATGAGCGTGCGTCAACACGATCGCGGCCGGCTTAGCGTCTTTACCGAATCGCTCGGCGGCCAGCCGGCGGATACGCGCGCTCGTACCAACGCCCGCAACACCCGCATCGATCAACACCCAGCCGGCTCGCCCTGGAGGCCCGAAGTAAGCCACATTGACGATTGCATGGCGCTGATACGCCAGATCGGGGGCAACTTCGATCGCGCCGTCGTCAGACTCATGCCCTGCGCGATCGCTCGGGTCGAGTGGTATTTGCTGTTTCATCGGGTGTGGGCATCGTTGGTTCAGCGACTCCTTTGTGATGCAATCACCCATCACCCGGATTATGTCCCTTCGACCTGTTGTAAATCGGTGACGAAAGGCAGAGCGGCTCTACGCCTTCCGCAGCACGCACCAGTTCATCCCGTGATGCGCGAGCGAGGGGAGATCGGGTGCAGGGTGGTCCTGATCCCACAAAACATCCTTCCACTTCGCATCCAGTACCGTGTCTGGGAGGTCGATTTTTGCTTCCTGTGCGGAGTCGTCTCCAAAGCGAAGGCGGACGGCGACCAGCAAGGCGTCGTCATCCGTCTCTCTCATGTAGACGAGCCACCGCGCGGCCCCTTCCCCCGTAACCTGCAACTCACGGTACGATGCCGCCGCAAAGTCGAAGTCGCGGCAAAGGCCGAGGAGCTTCCACAGGACGTATGCCTTGAGCCGGACATCCCGGCTCTCAACTGCGCTCTCCATTTCCTCCGCGTCGAACGAACGATGCTCAAAGTCTTTGAGCAGGGATTCACGTTCCTCGTAGGACACCGGACGTCGGTTGTCAGGATCGACCAGCGAGAGATCCCATAGCTCGCTCCCCTGATAGATATCGGGGACGCCGGGCGTCGTCAGTTTGAGAACGAGTTGAGTGAGCGAGTTTCGAAAGCCGATATTGGCGGCTTTCGTGGCCACGGGGTCGAGCGCGGCGCTGATTCGAGTATCATCCGCCATGCCACGCACGAACGTCTCGAGCGCCGCTTCATACGCTTCATCCGGATTGATCCAGC
>CAZKDQ010000320.1:0-2607 GCA_964551345.1 uncultured Rhodothermales bacterium | reverse complement strand
TCAGGAGAGGCCACTGATGGCAATTACACATATGTGTAATATGGGCCGAGGCCTTGGACAAAGCCGGCGCCGACTGGGTAGGGGACGCTCGAACGGATCATTCCGCATCCGGGCGATCGTCGTAATTCCGTTATCCCAGTCAGTACTATGCACACGAACTTCCTTTCTAATCATCGATTTCACCGACTCGCGAGTCTGCTTGTGGCGGTTTCTCTCGTCGGCCTCGTATCGGCGTGCGATTCCACGACCGCCGTTGACCCGGTAGACGAAGTGACCGTCCGCGGCACCGTTACCGACGCAGCCGGCTTCGGAGAAGACGGAACGTGGCAGGGTATCGAAGGAGCCTCGGTGACGGCATACGCCGTCGGCGCCGATGGCCAGCTTCAGCCGCTCGAAGGTGAGGCAACGACCGATGCCGACGGCCGCTACACCCTGACCACCGCATACACCGAACGGCCGATTCGTATCGAAGCCGTCTCTGCCGACGATGCAGATGAGCGCTTCGCAACCGTTATCGAATCCGGAGGCGCCACTAACGGCACCGTCGATGCAGCTCCGATGACGGCGCAATCGACCGTACAGGCCGATGTCTACGATCGGCTCCTGGCGACCGACTCCGATGCATCCATTGCAGACGTGCACGCTCTGGTCGGTGAAGGCGCAGCGACTTCTGTTGCTTCCGGCGCCACAACCGTCGATAATCTGGCGACCGCCGTACAGTCAGGCGTTGAAGCCGAGCGAGCTTTTGCGATGAGCGAGGCCGGTGGCGGCATTTCTGCCGGTGCAGCCGACGACGCCCGCACCGCGCGCGATCGTGCCTACACGGATTTCCGCACGCAAGCCGCAACGGCAACCACACCCGAGGCCCGTCGTGATGCCGAGGATGCCTTCGTCGACGCCTATGTGCGGGGTTATGAAGCCTCCGGTCTGACGCCGATGCAGCAGGCGCATGCATCCGCCACCGGCGCCGCGGCTACCACGCGCTTCGCCGGTACAACGGATGCCGACGCCGGCTTTGCCACCGCGCATCGCGGACGGTCTCTGGCTGCGCTGTCGACATCCTACGGCATAGAAGATGAGTTCCGCACGGCCGGTGCCACCGACGAAAGTCTCGGCGCCCTGGAACAGGCTCGAACCGCACATCATGACGCACTCCGCGGCGCAACCACCGATCAGCAGTTCGCCGATGCAAACCGCGCTTATCAGGATGCGGTAAGCACCGGGCTTGCTACCCACGGCGGGTTCACCGCTGCACAGATCGATGATGCGTTCGCGGCGACCACTGCGGCCCGCGGCGATCTCGATACGGGCGTAGCGGGCGCCGCTGATGCCGCCGGCGTGGCCGAGTCCTACGGAGCATACTATCCGGCAGCAGCGGATGCTGCGCACACCAGCCTCGGTGGAGCGGCCGGTGAGCAGAGCCTCGGCGGCAACGTCGTCGGCACGCTCGGAGCGACGGCCGCGGTGCAATAGCTCCGCACCGCCTGAGCAACGCGTCGTGCGCAACGACGCCAAACGAACGGCGCAGAGCATCGAGCTCTGCGCCGTTCTCAATGTGGCCATATGCCGAGTTACCGGCTCAAAGAAGAATCGACCGCCATCCGATCGCACTTTCCCGACGGCGCAATCACCGCTCTCCACGATTCCGAGAGCTTTTCGGAGGCCAATGCCCGGTTTCTTGCCGATCAGGACCGAATCGCAGACCTATCACGCTATGTCATCGCGCAAAGGGAAAGAATTAACGGGGACCAGTGGTACGGACTCAAAGGGCTGGCACATAGATTACGCAATGAGGGCCATGCGCCTGCTGCACGCGTGATCTATCGCGCACTGCTCGACTCAATTCTCAACCGTGGCCGTTCTCCCGCCTATCAGCACGGCGTTCGGTACCTCCGCCACCTCGACCAACTGGCCGACGAAATCGAGAACCGGGGAGACATGCCTCCACACGCAGATTACTTCGAGGCACTTCGCAAACAGCACAGCAGGAAGTGGTCGTTCTGGGGTATCTACGACGGCGACAACACGGGATGGACCCTGCCCCGGGCGATGTCCCTGGCTGTCGCATTGTGTCCCGCTGGGAGATGAAAGAACCTGATTACCGGAATTCACTCATCCCTCCCGCAATGGGATTTACCCCGGTAGTCGGTTGCGCTTTTCCCTTACAGCGCAGTCGTTCGGGAAGATGTACCGTTGCTGCGGCGACAATCGGTCCAACCATGAGGACCTTCATGACGACTCACAGGAAGTCGCGGGGCGCGTCGATGCTGCTGATGCTCTTCGCCGTCTCGCTGACGGCGGCTCCGACGGCGGCACAATCTACACGCCTCACCATCAGCGGCGACGTGCGGGCCGGCTACTTCGCTTCGCAACGCGACGAGCGCGACGGCTCGGGGAGCGAGAGTTCCGACCTCCGGACGCGGATCCGGCTGGGGGCCACGGTGCGGCTCAGCGATGAGCTCAGCGCGAAGGTGCGTCTGGCGGGCCGCTACTCGACCAATCAAGAGACGTTCGACTTCTACGTGCACGACCATGCGCCGACCATCGACGGCCTCCGCTTCGGTGACGCGACGATCGACGAGGCGTATCTGAACTATCGACCCTCGC
>CAZKDQ010000319.1:0-2619 GCA_964551345.1 uncultured Rhodothermales bacterium | reverse complement strand
CCACCGGAAGCAGCGTGAACGTCGTGTCGAAGCCCGGAATCGCGAACTCGGCCTCAGGGACGTTGTCGCTGAGGCGCATATAACTGGCACGAGCCTCAACCGACGGCAAAAGCGCCGCTCTCGTAGCGCGCCGGGCTGCCTCGGCCTCGGCGACATCGGCCTGCGACGCACGAACGCGCGCATTCTCTTCGAGCCCCCGGCGCACGGCTTCGTCGATGGAAATACGCTGCGCGATTGCGTCGGAGACGAGGGCCCCGCTCGTGGAAAGCAGGAGGCAGCAGAACAGGACACGCAGGCGAACGATCATGATCGCGGCATTTGTCGGATGAGGCCGGCTGGGCCCTTTACGCACGCAACATCACTGCACTCTACGCACCGGCGGCCGTCGCTTCGAGGACTAATCCGTATGTAGCTTCCTGATACCTGTTCCGGGGAGCATGCGTCGGCGGCTTTCAGGCGGCGGTGAGTGTCTGGGGGAGAACGGGGGAGGGCTCTCGCCTGCGTTCACCAATCCTGCGCCCGGACGATCCGCCTCGCGCTCCGTCCCAACGCTCGTTCGTCCACGCTTCGGACGCACCAAGGGGCCTTAGTAATCGCGCGGACGTCTCCGGCAGGGACGTTCCGCCGGGCCGGCTGCAGATTGCCACGGCGCGCGAACGGCGAGCCATGCTGTACGCTTGTGCCGCGAGCGCCACGCAACGACCAGCGGGGAAGGAGCGCCTGCACGGCCGTGCATACCTGCCGAGCCGTCGGCGAGTCGTAATCGACACTTGGAAATTGATCCGCTGGATCCCTGCGTTCGCAGGGATGACGTGCCCAGGAAGCCGCGAAGCGGCGACCTCGTGTAGAAAACGGCGGACTCTATGGAGAGACCTCGTAAGGCCGGCCCTTGAAGCTATCTCCATCGCTCACAACTCGTCATCCCGGACTTGATCCGGGATTCATTCTTCAACTCCGCCGACGCCCGCGTGCGGTCGGTGGGCTTCCAGGTGTGGTCGGTCCATTCGATGGAGGAGTTCGATGCCATGGCATTTCGGGTCTCGTCACACCACCGGTCTGTAGGGCCCGCCTTTAGGCGCGGCCATGCATCGACGGTCGCTATATCTATCTGTACTTTTCTGGCTTGATCCCCCGATTCAAGATCGGGGCAGGCTTCAAGTACCAAAGGAGATCCCCGTGTCGGGCACGGGGCAGGCAAGGCTGGGCCACCTCCGGCTGATGCTGCGCTTCGCATCTGAGACGCCGGACGTGCTCAGGCCGATCGGGGCGATCAGACCGGGCAACGCCATCACAACGCCCGGTAGGGGCGGCTCGCCGAGCCGCCCGCGGTTACCTCGTTGCAAGCGGAGCGGCTGAAAGCCGCGAAGCGCGGCAATCGCTTCGTTTATCGTTCCGCGGGGCCGGTTGCAGATTGCCACGGCGCGCGAACGGCGAGCCATGCTGTACGCCAGTGCCACGAGCGCCTCGCAACGACCAGCGGGGACGGAGCGCCTGAAGGCCGTCCGTACCTGCCGAGCCGTCGGCGAGCCGTAATCGACACTTGGAAATTGATCCGCTGGATCCCTGCCTTCGCAGGGATGACGTGCCCTGGAAGCCGCGTAGCGGCGACCTCGTGTAGAAAACGGCGGACTCTATGGAGAGACCTCGTAAGGCCGGCCCTTGAGGCGATGTCCTTCGGTCACAACTCGTCATCCCGGACTCGATCCGGGATCCATACAACTGAACGAACTGATCTTACGATTCCTTGCTCGTCTGCGCCGGTCGAGCCCCCGATGACGCGACGATTCCGCTCTGACCAGAGCCTCCCTTGGGAGCGGGCGGTAGCGAGCCCTGAACGGTGCTACCGGCCGGTTGATACCCTTTTGACGACGGCTGATAACCCTCGTTGAACGGCTGATATCCGCGCTTTTCAACATTCGAGGACTTCCGGTCGGTCGATTTACCTTGTAGCGTCATCTGTTTACAGCAACCACGTCTAATTCAACTTCCGGCACGCCCAATAATTCGAGGTGGCTGTAGCCGTTACGGGAGATCAAAAGCCCTTCTGTCGACTCGATGGGCTCCAGGAAGGTTCCGGTTTCGTCGACTCGATAGACTGCCTCGAGGTATATATCGCCGTGGTTAGGAAAGGACGTCGCGTACGAGTTCGGCCCATAGTAGCCCCCAATCATCTGGCCGTTTTTGAGGTGGATGAGGACAAAGCACTCCGCGCGCTTGTCAAAGAAATAATCCCAAGCGGATGGGTACGGAAGTTGCACATACCTTCTCAAGAGCGGACGCTTGACGAGAAACACAAATGCAAATGGCCAGACGGCCGGCGCGATGACGAAGAACACTATTGCGGCCGGCCATAGAATAAGGGGAGTCGTCTCCGCGGCACCTGGAGACATGAGCCAGTAGACCAGTGGCGACAGGAGTACAAGATTGACGACGCCGTAGAACAGGCCTTCGAGAATCGCGCTCTTCCACTCGATTCTGTAGGCCGGCATGATCATCCGGTATACCTGCATGGACACCAGTCCTGGGAACACCAGGAACAGCAGCAACACGGGATTATCAACCGTCGGCATAGCGTTGTATCTGTTAGGCGTTTACCCCCTCCCTCACCAACCCCAGCGC
>CAZKDQ010000318.1:0-2630 GCA_964551345.1 uncultured Rhodothermales bacterium | reverse complement strand
AATACATGGCCGCTGAACCCCGCATTCTCTGGGCCGATGACGAAATCGAGCTCCTTCGCCCTCACATCCTCTTTCTCGAATCTAAAGGGTACGTCGTCGACAGCGTGACGAACGGCGCCGACGCCGTCGATCACGTCCGAAATGACCGCTACGATGTCGTCATGCTCGATGAACAAATGCCGGGCATGGGCGGCCTCGAGACGCTCACCGAAATCAAGGAGCTCTCGCCGGACGTGCCGGTCGTGATGGTGACGAAGAGCGAAGAAGAGCACCTGATGGAAGAGGCGCTCGGCGGGCAGATCAGCGACTACCTCACCAAGCCCGTCAACCCCAGTCAGATCCTGCTCACGCTGAAGCGCATCCTCGAGCGCCGGCGCATCCGCAGCGAGAAAGTTTCGCAGCGCTATCTGCAGTCGTTCAACGAGATCACACAGCTCTTGATGAACGACCTCACGCACGAGGAGTGGATCTCAATCTACCAGAAGCTGATCGGCTTCGACCTCGAACTCGAGGGCGACGAAGGCGCGAGGCAGATCCTTGCTGATCAGTATCAGGAGGCAAATCGCGCATTCGGGCGGTTCATCGAACGCGAGTACAGCGACTGGATCGCCGACGCCAACCGCGCGCCCGAGGCACGGCCCGAGCTGTCGCACGAGGTCATCCCAACGCACGTTCTGCCACATCTCGGAAAGCGGCCCGTCGTCTTCTTCCTCATCGACTGCATGCGCTATGATCAGTGGCTCGAGTTCGAGCGACTCCTCGCGCCGCTGTTCGACATCCAGAAGTCGTTTCATTTTTCGATCCTGCCGACTGCGACGCCTTTTTCGCGAAACGCGATCTTCAGCGGGATGCTGCCGGCCGATTTCGCGCGCCGCTTTCCCGGCATCTGGGAATCGGCCGCCGAGGACGAGCACAGCCGAAACCGCTATGAGGAGGAGTTTCTGACCGACCTCCTGAAGCGCAAGAAGCTGGACGTGCGCCTGCGCTACGAGAAGCTCATCGGCACGCAGGACGGGCGCGACTTCGCGAGCAACATCACCGATTACACGCAAACCGATCTCAGCGCGATCGTCGTCAACTTCGTCGACATTCTCGCACATTCGCGCTCGGATTCCGACGTGCTAAAGGAGATCGCACCGGACGAGCGCGCCTACCGCGCCCTCACCCGCACTTGGTTCGAGCACTCGTGGCTCTACCAGGCATTTCGGGATCTGGCCGCGATGGATTGCACCGTCGTCGTCACCAGCGACCACGGCGCCATCCGCAGCCTCCATCCGACGAAAGTCATCGGCGACCGCGACACTTCGACCGCGCTGCGCTACAAGTACGGCCGTAACCTGAAGTGTGATGAACGCCACGCCATATTCATTCGCGATCCCGAAGCGTACGGGCTTCCGAAGGATCAGATGAGCACCAACTTCATCATCGCTAAAGAAGATTATTATTTCGTCTATCCGACCAACTACAATAAGTACCAGAACTTGTACAGGGATACCTTCCAACACGGAGGCGCGTCAATGGAGGAGATGATTCTGCCGATCGCCACGATGTCGCCGAGGCGCCGATGAAGACGATGACGCCCGACATCTGGTTGGAAGCAGGTGAATCCGTTGCTGTGCCTACGGCTTCGGCGATGCGTGAGCTGGGGAAGCGATGTGCAGCTCAATCGGGAAGCGGCAACGTGATCGCGCTTTACGGAGATCTCGGCACGGGAAAGACGGAATTCGTGCGTGGGTTTGCAGATGAAATGGGAGTTCCAACTTCGGACGTAGGCAGTCCAACCTTTACGCTCATCCATGAATACGAAGGACGCGTTCCGATCTATCACTTCGACGCATATCGGGTGAAAGATCCACAGGAACTCGTCGACATGGATCTTGATGATTATCTGTTCGGATCAGGCATCTGCCTGATTGAGTGGCCGGAAATTATTGAGCATCTGCTGCCGGATGACGTAGTTCGTTTGCAGCTCGAGCATCAGGGGGACGGCTCGCGGCTGGTGACGAGGCGCTCGTGATGACGCGCGTGGATACGGCAGTCGATTATCTGCTCAAGCTGCAACGTTTTGCCGATTCAGGTAACGCGGCGTATCGGCCGGGCCTTGAGCGAATCGAGTCTTTGCTGGAGGCGCTCGGAAACCCCCACGAGGCGTACCGAATCTGCCACGTCGCGGGTACAAACGGCAAGGGTTCCACAGCATCGATGGTCGCCGCAATCCTCACGGCTTCCGGGATGCGAACAGGGCTTCACACGTCGCCACATCTGCTCCACGTGACGGAGCGCATGCGCGTAGATGGAAGGCCGGCGGATGAAACGTGGCTCGCGGATGCCGTCCAGCGTTATCGAGCAGTCTTCGATGATGTTGGCCCGAGCTTCTTCGAGGCGACGGTTGCGCTGAGCTTCCTCTATTTCGCTGAACAGGGGGTTGATGCCGCCGTCGTTGAAGTCGGGCTAGGCGGCCGCCTCGACGCCACCAACGTTGTTATGCCGGAAGTCAGCGTGATCACGAACGTCGATCTCGACCACACCGACATTCTGGGCGCGACTACCGCCGTCATCGCCGCTGAGAAAGCGGGCATCATTAAACCTGGCGTACCGGCTGTAAGCGGCGTGACAGATCCAGCCGCAAG
>CAZKDQ010000317.1:0-2633 GCA_964551345.1 uncultured Rhodothermales bacterium | reverse complement strand
AAAGCGGGCAGGTGCCGTTTCGTGACTGGCGGAAGGTGTTTACGTGGGACGGTAACGAGTCGTGGAATGGCCGCTGGCTGGATCACACGGGACGCTACCCGAACGATACTCCCTGCGCCCGTGAAGGAGGAGGAGGAGGAGGTTGTGTGATTCATGAAGACGGACGCCTGTGGGCCACGACGCTCATGGAGATTTACACGCTCCTGGGCAGGCGCACGACGGATCACCTTAACCTGCTCTCCCACGCTTATCTCGCCGCACCTGCGACCATGCGAGACGCGGCGGAGGCGATCCTTCAGGCGGACCAGGACTATTACGATGGCGATCACCTTTCAACACTTCTGGAGGTCTTCCGGCGCCGCGGCTTCGTCGATACCGGTGCTTTCGCCCCGCACATCACGCATGCTCCGCCGCCATCAACGGAGACGCAGAGCACGATTCGAATCGAAGCCGAAGTCACGTCCGAAGCGACAGCGGTGACGGAGGTTCGCGTAGTGGTCCTACCTGAGGATGGAGAGCCAATAACACATCAGCTCCTGCATGTTCATGATGCCGTTTATGCGGCGGATATCCCGCTCGACGGCATCGAAGGTGAGCTGCGGTATTACATCGAAGCAGTCGATGATGCCGGTCAAGTCGTGCGCTATCCCGGTACGGCACCGCAGGAGGTGCTTGCCCTGCTCGTCGGGCCGGATGACACGCCGCCCGTTATCGTCCATGATCCGCCGGGGCGCGTCAACATTGCCGACTTCCCGGCGACGATCACAGCGAACGTAACCGACAGAATGGGCGTCGAGCGGGTGTGGGTGGAGTTCCAGTTGACAAACGAACTCGGCATCGAGAGTGGCGAGTTCGAGCTCGCGCCTCGCAACGGACTCTTCGAAGGTACCTTCCCGCCGCTGGACGTCGAGCCGGGCAGCAGCATCACATATCAAATTTTTGCCCGTGATGCGTCCGATGCGGGAAACGAAGCGGTTGCACCGGCCGAGGGCGCTTACTCCATCGAGATTACGAGCGGCCCGCTGGTGCGCTACTACTCGTTTGATGGGGACACCGACGAAGGCGTCACCGCCAACGGCATCTGGGAGCGCGGCGCGCCGTCATTCGGCACCACGATGGCGTGGAGCGGGGACTCCGTCTGGGGGACCGTAATCGATGGCTCGTATCCGGAGCAGCAATCGCTGTCATCGCTGATGCTTCCGCGCCTGACCGTTAGAGGAGCGTCCGAAGCTTACCTCGTCTTCTGGCACTGGTTCGACACAGAACACGACGGCCGTGCATATCCCGAAGAACATGGCTCTGCAACACCGTTCGACGGCGGCAATGTCAAGTTCTCGACGGACGACGGCGCGACGTGGGAGGTCCTTCAGCCTGAAGGCGGTTACTCGGGAAGAATCTCGGCAGGCTATGAGAATCCCTTGAGTGGAGAATTGGGCTTCGGCGGCTTCAGCCGAGGATGGCGCCGCGAGATCATGCCGCTTCCAACGGACGAACCCATGCTCATCCGATTTGACTTCGGCACGGATGCAGCTAACTCCGGCATGTCGCAGCAATTCGCCGGCTGGTATATCGATGATGTGGAAATCCGTACGGTTATGCCTGTGGATGAATCGGAGCCGGCGTTCGTAGAGCTTCCGGAGGCGTTCATCTCGAGCGGCGCCGCGCATCCGCCCATTCGTCTCACAGCTCGAGTGCAAGACGATACGGGTGTCGAATCGGTTATGCTCTACTCACAGTTGCTCGATGCATCGGGCAGCCTCGTCCGACGAGACACGCTCGCGTTCGACATGAGCTCAGGCGACCGAACGAGGTTCGACCTCGACTTTCAACCCGACACGACGATCCGACCTGGCTACGCAGCCGAGTATCAGCTTCGGGCGCGTGACTTTGACGGCAACGAGGTCTGGGCAACATCGGGCGGCGAAGGTTTCCGCATCGTGTACCTCCATTATGAGGCGACGTCGGTGCTCGATGAACTGAAGCACACTGGCCTATGGACGTGGTCCGAGAATCGATGGATCACCGCCTGGCGGCGTGATGTCATCGAGCGATCCAGCATGCTGATCGGGCCGCTCGATCTCCCTGTCGGGGCCTCGGAGCTTGAGCTTCATCTTGATCATCAGTATTTGCTGGGGCAGGGAGTCGGCGGCAACGTTAAAATCTCTTCTGATGATGGGCGGACATGGTCGGTGCTGCCCCCGGTGAATGGTTACGATGCCGTTTTCGCACCAGGCACGTCTCACGACATGTCCGATGAAGACGTGTTTGAAGGATCGGCGTCCGATGTACAGCGATCGGTTTTCGATCTTTCCGCGTGGGAGGGAAAACAGGTTCGCATCCGGCTGGACTATGGCGCGACGCGCGCGGCGACGCAGAACGATTGGTGGGCGGTCCATGACGCATCGCTGAACATCGTTGCCTCCGATGATGATCTGCCTATTCCCCGCGAGCTGCGCCTGCATTCTAATTACCCTGATCCGTTCAGCAGCACAACGACGATTGGTTATACGCTGCCGGAGGACTCCATCATCCTCCTCGAAGTGTACGACGCGCTCGGGCGGCGCATCGACGTCATCCGCTACGCACTCCAACTCGCCGGCACCTACACCTTCACCTACGACGGCAGCCGGCTC
>CAZKDQ010000316.1:0-2661 GCA_964551345.1 uncultured Rhodothermales bacterium | reverse complement strand
TCACTTCCGTTCCATCAGTAGCAGGCCGACGAACATGGTCGAAAACACGACGATCGCCAGTGCGTGTGGGGCGGCTGCGCCGAACATTGCTTCGTTCGTATAATCCCACACGTTGATCGCGAGTGTCTGGAATCCGATCGGCGAGAGCAGGAAGGTGATGGGCAGCTCCTTCATTGCGGAGAGGAAGACAAACGCCATCGACACCATCAACCCGCGACGCAGAAGTGGGAAGGTGGCTTCGAAAAACGCCTTCAGCGGCGGGCGCCCGAGTGCTCGTGCGGCTTCCTCTACGCCGGGCGGCGCCTGATAGAGCGCCGAGCGAATCGGACCGATCGCCTCCGCTAGAAAGTGAATAGCGTAGGCGAAGATCAAAAGTCCGAGCGTCTGATAGATGATCGGCGCGGCCTGCAGCGAGAAGAATACCAGCGCAAGCGCGAAGGCGAGCGGCGGCGTCGCGTATCCGAAATAGGCGATGCGCTCGAGCGATGCCGACAATCTCGACGGCATCCTCACGCTCAGATAAGCGAGCGGAAGTGCGAGTCCGCCTGCCAGCAGTGCCGCCGGTGCCGATGCCGTGAACGACATCCAGATCGCATTCAGCACGCCGCTCATCTCACTCATCGCGCGCGAGGTCGTCGTCCAGAAGGCGAGCGACATCACCGGCACCGTGATCACGGCGACGAGCGCGACGATGAAAAGGAGAATCGGGACAGACCAGCGGCCGGGGTCCACGAGTGTCGTGGTTCGGCGCACGCCGCTGCCCGTTCTGTGCAATACGAGCCCGCGCAACAGCCGCGCTTCCATGAACAGCACGCCCGCCGTCAGACCGAGCAGCATCAGTGCGAGCCACGAAGCATAGACACGGTCGAAGGCGCTCGCGTACTGCAGATAGATGGCGTAGCTGAACGTCTCGAAGCGCATCAGCGACACGACCCCGAAATCCCCCAGCACATGCAGCCCGACAAGCAGCGCGCCGGCGAGGTACGCGGGTCGCAGCTGTGGAAGGATGACCCTGAAAAAGACATCCCACGAACCATAGCCCAGCGATCGTGCGCTCTCTTCGAGCGAGGCATCCAGCCCGTTGATGGCCGAGCGCAGGTTCAGAAAGAGATAAGGTGATGTCGACAGCGCAAGCGCGAACAGCGACCCCCAGTAACCCGTCGGACGACCGAATTCGATGCCGATAAGGCGGCTGATCGATCCGTAGCCGCCGGTGGCTGAGAGGAGCGCAAACGCCATAACGTAACCCGGGATGGCGAGAGGAAGCACGCCGAGCACCGTCAGCGATTTCCGAAACGGCACCTCCACGCGACTGGTGATCCACGCAAGCGGAAACGCAATCGCGGACGATGCGATGAGCACGCCCGCCGTCAACGTCACCGTATTGCGGAGCAGCACGAGGTTGCGCGCGCGGAAAACCAGCACTTGCAACTCTGATGCATCCGCTGCAAACGCGCGCAGCAGCAGGTAGGCGAACGGCACGAAGACGCCCGCCACCACGATCACCGCCGGTATCAGCAGATACCAGGACGCGAAACTGCGGCGATATCGGGTCGTCGTGGCGATGGCGGCTTCGGCGCTATCATTCAGAGAATGCCGGCTTCGCGCATCAGCTCGAGCGTTGCCTGGAGATCGCCCAAATCGTTGAACTCGACATTCGGCCGAAGCTCGTTCAGGCGCGCGCGCTCGGGCAACGCTTCATCCATGGCAACCCCATCCACAACCGGGTACTCCTTCGTCACGGAGCCGAAGTATGCCTGCGTATCCTCCGACAGCAGGAACTCCACGAACTGCTGCGCCGCATCCTGCCGCTCACTCGATGCGAGAATACCCACACCCGCGACGTTGATCAGGTTGCCTGCATCCCCATCTGCAAAGAAGGTCTGCTCGACCGGGAAGTTCGGGTCATCCGCCTTGAAGCGGAGCAGGTAATAATGATTGGGAAGCCCAAAATCGATCTCCCCGTCCGCGATGGCCTGAACGATGGCGGCGTTCCTCGGATAGCTCTTGGGGTTGTTGTCCTGCATCGCCTCGAGCCACGCGCGCGTGCTATCATCGCCAACGAGCTCGCGCAGCGCCGTGACATGCGCCTGGAACGAGCCGTTGGTCGGCGCCCATCCGATGCGCCCGTCATATTGTGGATCGGTCAGATCGAAGATGCTTGACGGAAGCTGCGTCGTGTCTACCCGCTCCGGCGAATATGCAAGCGTCCGAGCGCGTCCGCTGGTGGCGATCCACGTCCCGGCGTCACCACGATAAAGCGGCATCAGGTTGTCCAGAAGCGCGGAAGGCAGATCAGCGAACAGGCCCTCCTGCTCAAGCGCTCCAAGTGCGCCGCCGTCCTGCGCCCAGAATACATCGGCCGATGACCGCCCGCCTTCTTCGATCAGCGCAACGGCAAGCTGCGCCGTGTCGCCGAAGCGCACGCCTACGTCGAGACCCGACTGCTCTTCGAATCGCTCGACGAGCGGCTCAACAAGTGCTCTGCTGCGGCCGGAGTAAATGACGAGGTCCTCGCCTTCTGAGCCGCATCCGGGTGCGAGAAGGAGCACCGCGAGAAATGTGATGATGGATAAAGAACGCGACATATAGATGTTGTTTAGACTGGATCTAGAGACGCGCCTGCCTATGCCCAACTCCGTACAAAGATTCGGAAGGTTT
>CAZKDQ010000315.1:0-2662 GCA_964551345.1 uncultured Rhodothermales bacterium | reverse complement strand
AGGACCCGAGTGTATTGCGCCCCTTGCCGAGGATCCGCCAACGCTGTTCGGGTAGTTGCATAGCGTAGGGGGAATGGCCACCGGTGACCGACTCTTCACCAGCGTTCCGCCAGGTAACTGCCGGCTCAGGAGATTCGTATCGTTGATACGAGAAGCACTCAAACTGAACCGCCCCGGGTTTGCCGGAGACTCCAACCTTTGAGAACTTGGAGTCATGAGCACATCCAAGCAGTACTCCCCCGAGGTCCGGGAACGGGCCGTCCGCATGGTGTTTGATCACCAGCACGAGTATCCCTCGCAGTGGGCCGCCATGCGGTCGATCGCCGAGAAGATCGGCTGTACAACGCAGACGCTCTGCAACTGGGTCAGAAGAGCCGAGCGTGACCAGGGTCGCAGGGCCGGTCCCACAAGCGACGAGAAGGCTCGGATCAAAGAGCTTGAGCGCGAGAACAGAGAGCTTCGGCGCGCCAACGAGATTCTGCGCAAGGCATCAGCCTATTTCGCACAGGCGGAGCTCGACCGCCGACCCGGCACCGGTTCCCGGTGCCAATGATGGTGGCGTTCATCGACGATCACCGAGAGGACTACGGAGTCGAGCCGATTTGCAAGGTGTTGCCGATCGCTTCGTCGACCTACTATGCGCACAAAGCATGCGAACGAGATCCAGCCAGGCGTTCACGTCGTCAGCAGTGGGATGAGCAGCTAAGCGAGCAGATCATGCGGGTATGGCACGAGAGCCAGTGCCGTTACGGAGCGCGTAAGGTCTGGCGGCAGCTTGTCCGGGAAGGGATCACCGTGGCGCGCTGCACCGTGGAGCGGCTCATGCGACAGATGGGACTGCAGGGAGTCGTGAGAGGCCGTCGCTGCCGAACAACCGTGCCGGACGAGTCGGCTGAGCGTCCGCAGGACCTCGTCGACCGCGACTTCACCGCGACGCGTCCGAATCAGCTCTGGGTCTCGGATCTGACATATGTCGCAACGTGGCGCGGCTTCGTGTACGTTGCTTTCGTAATCGACGTCTTCTCGCGCCGTGTGGTCGGTTGGCGCGTCTCAAACTCTCTTCGCGGCGACCTCGCCCTCGATGCCCTTGAACAGGCCCTGTGGGAGCGCAACCAGGATCGGGACGGTCGTCTGGTTCATCACAGTGATCGCGGCTCGCAGTACCTTTCCATACGATACACAGAACGCCTGGCAGAGGCCGGCATCGAGCCCTCGGTAGGCAGCCGGGGCGACTCATACGACAATGCGATGGCCGAATCCGTGATCGGCCTATTCAAGACGGAGGTCATCCACCACCAGGGACCGTGGCGCGGCCTCGAAGATGTCGAAATTGCCACACTTGAGTGGGTGTGGTGGTTCAATCAACACCGCCTTCTCGCGCCCATCGGCTATCTTCCGCCAGCCGAGTACGAGCAGGTCTACTACAGCCGCCAAGAGAATCTAACCTCGGAAGCGGCACTCAACTAACCCTGTCTCCGAAATTCTCGGGGCGACTCACAGATCCTTTTGTCTCAGGGGTCAACCCACCCTGCATATTGTTCGAGTGTCGATCAGAGCCTGGAGATGCGCATGGAGAGCCGGAGGGATCGCCCCTCCTTCGATCAGCACTCCCGCCTCCATGTTCTTCCCGAGCGCGTACCCTGTGAGGTTGGCGCTGCTTACGAAGGCAGTGCGGCCATCGGCGACGGCAACCTTGGCGTGGACCCGGCCACCAGCGAAGGGACCCGCCTTTTCCAGCCAGGCGTAGAGCTCGGCTCCAGGCACGGCTGTGCGCATCGTCTGGATGGGATCGACGTCGAGGCTGCCCCCCTGGCTCTCTGACGACTCCAGTAGGAAGCAGACCTCGACGCCTCGGCGGATCGCTTCATTGAAGGCCTCCACGACGGGCGGCACGTCATAGGCCACGAAGCTCACGAGGAAGAGCTCCCGCTCGGCATGCCGGATGAGGTCGAGCAGTACCTGGTCCGTGCGCCTCGTGGCTACGAAGCGCGTCGTTGGACCCGTCCAGGCCAGTTCCACCGTGATCTCCGCTTCCGTATGCCGTCGCGCGTGTGCCGCGCCGACGAGGAGGCCCGCCAAGAACTCGCCTGATGTGCCGGAGGCGCTCCAGGCATTGAGCAGCGCGTCGAGCTTGGCGCGGGCGGGCGGGGTGCCCACGAGCCCCTCGACACCCCACGGCTCACGCGTACCAGGTGATCCCCGGAACCGCTCGGCGACGGCCTCGACTTGACTGGGCGAGACCTGCACGGCGAACGCCAAGACGGCCTCTACCAACGCGGTCATGGGGTGTCGCCGAAGAAGGCGGCGTCCGACGTCTCCAGCGTCGGCACGACCAGTGCGCGTTCGAGGTGCCGGTTGCCCCGCTCGCACGAGGTCTCGGACACGAACGAGCAGGCGTGGCATGCGGACCCGTGGAGCGACTGGTCCTTGCTCGGATCGTGTTCGGCACAAAGCGGGTCGGAGGCGCACACGTGCGCGCGGTCCAGGGCCTGGCCGAGCAGGCGGCCGAGGTTCTCGGGCCGGCCCAGCTCCACAAGTCCACCGAGCGTGCCATCGGAGTCGGCCGCCGCCGTGTAGATGAGGACGCCGGCCTGATCTCCGCCGTCTTCGACGTCCGCGTAGATCCGCTCCCGGATGCTCGCCGCGTTGTAGCCGCATTCGA
>CAZKDQ010000314.1:0-2665 GCA_964551345.1 uncultured Rhodothermales bacterium | reverse complement strand
GTCGCTCGGCACGATGAACTTGAAGGTATACGTCTCCGGCCAATCGTTCTGGTCATCCAGCAGCTCGCGGAAACGCGCCCACCAGTCTCCGTTAACGCCTGGTTGGAATTGCATGTCTAGACTGTTGCTTATCAGGTTGGGTCATCATCATCCGGCCATGCACAGGTGATCACGCGAGCGTTTGTCGGATCGCCAACGCGTGTGTGCAGCGGCCAAACGCTGCATGTACTCCGCCCGAGACCAATTCGTTCGGTGACGCAAGCGTTGCCTCAGTGAACCTCCACCAGACCGCCCTCGGTCTTGATCTTCGCACGGACCATGTCCACCGAGCCCGTCTCGTAGATCACCTGGCGCGCGCTCTCGTCCTGGAAGAAGCGGGCGATTTGCCCCATGATCTGGATCTGAGAGGTCATGTCCTTCTCCGGTGTGAGAAGGAGGAATACGAGGCGCGTTGGCAGGTCGTCCGGACTCCCGAAGTCGAGCCCCTCTTCGCTGTGGCCGACGGCGAGAATCGGGCGCATCAGTCCCGCCACCCGAGCGTGCGGAATGGCGATCTCGTGCCCGAGGCTCGTGCCCATCAGCTTCTCGCGGCTGATGACGGCCGATGCAATGCGCTCGGAGTCGAGGCCCGCGCTGGATGCCGCAGCATCGGCGAGCTCCCGGATCGCCTCCTCCCGCGTCGTGGCCGATAGCGAGGGCAGAAACATCTGCGTTGCGAGCAGATCCTCGAGACGGTGCACTTTCGGCTGCGACACAAACATCTTCATCAGCGGCCCGCTCACGATCGAACTCAGCAGCGCGAGAACGACAAGCGCAACGAACATCTCGGACTGGATGATGCCGTACTGCAACGCCAGCAGGCCGAGGATGATTTCCATAGCACCCCTCGCGTTCATGCCGAAAGCGATCGCCCACGATTCCCGCATCGGAAGGTTGCCGAGCCGCGCTCCGAGCAGACATCCAATGATCTTACCCGCAAAAGCGACGACGAGCACGCCCAGCGTCAGCGGCAGATTGAAGCTGCCGAGGAAGTCAGCCTCCAGCCCGATCGACACGAAGAAGATCGGCGCGAAGATGTAGGTGACGAACTGATGGAGGATCGAGCGCGTCTGCGGCCGCAGGTGCGTCGAGTCGCCGATCGCGATGCCTGCGAGGAAGGCGCCGAAGATGGCGTGGATACCGATAGCTTCAGTTGCGGCGGCACCGGCGAAGGTCATGACGAGCGTGAAGCTCAAAACGCCGCCGGGCCAGCTCAGACGCGACTGGATCCACGGCAGTAGTCGGTGCACGATCCCACGCCCGAGTGTCAGCACGAAGGCGACAAGCAGCAGCGTCAGCGTGATGGTGGCACCAACCGACAATCCACCCGGATCCGCATCAAGTGCAGAATCGGGCCCGATGTTGGCGTTCATCAATCCCAGCACGATCGAGAAGATGATCCACCCCACGAGGTCGCTGAACATCGCCGCGCCCATCACCAGCATCCCCACATCCGTCTTGAACAGATCCAGGTCCATCATGATTTTGGCGATGACGGGCAACGCAGAGATGCTGAGTGCCGTCCCGAAGAAGAGCGCGAACGTCAGAACGTCGGCGCCGGGCTCGATCCCCCAGAAACCCGGAACGGCATAGGCGGCGGCGAACCCGACCACGAAGGGAATTGCCGTGCCAAGCACCGATATGAGCAACGCCGCCTTCCCTTGCCTCCACAAGACGCTCAGGTCGATCTCCAGCCCCGCTATCAATAGCAGGAACACGACGGCGAGCGTGATGACCGTGTGATAGGCGATCGCTACCGGACCGGCTACGGGAAAGACACTCTCGAACGTGCCCGGGAAGAGCGCGCCGAAGACGGTCGGCCCCAGAAGGATACCCGCGAGGATCTCCCCTACGATCGCCGGCTGGCGGAAATGGTTGAAGATCTCACCGAACGCACGCGCCACGGCCAGCATCAGCGCGAAGCCGACCAGCAGCGTCGTGATCTCGGCGGGAGTCAGTTTTTCCATGAGTGTGGCGGTGGGGCGTGAAAATCGGGCGGAGGCTGCCTACGCCAGCGGTGGCATGTCGCGAACGACCCAGAGGTTGCACGGGATCTCGCGCAGCACCCACTCCATGTCTGATGGAAACAGGCGCTCGAAGAAATGCGAGCCGCGCACGGTGGACGGCATCACCAGCAGATCGGCGTCTACGTCGCGGGCGAACGTCGAGACGACATAGCCGGAGTGGCCTTGAAGGAGATGCGGCGTGATGGACACCGTCCGCTCACCTACGGCATCGACGTAGTCCTTCAGCAGCGCTTCCTCTTCCGTTTTCGAGCGCCTCCGATACGACTTACTCTCTTCGTGGCTCAACCCCTCGGAGAGCACGATCGCGTCGCCGAAATCAGAGAGGGCGCGAACGACGAATATCTCGCCGATGCCGGTCGCTTCCGCGTATCGGACGAGCTTCATCAGTGCGATGAGCGAGTTTTCGGAGTAATCCGTAACGAGAACCGCTCGGTCAAATGGCTTCGGATCGAGCTCCGGCTGCGTGAAGAGTAGGAGCGAACATGCCGCGTCCCGCACCAGGTTGCGCGCGACCGAGCCGAGGTAGTACCTGAGGCCACTTTCTTTCTCGAGCGCTCCGGCTACCAGGAGGTCGACGTCGTTCTCCTCGGCCGCCTGCA
>CAZKDQ010000313.1:0-2678 GCA_964551345.1 uncultured Rhodothermales bacterium | reverse complement strand
AATCTCTTGACGAACGGGCTGGCGAGGAGAGCAACGAGGCCTGCACCGCCGACGATCATCGCCACGTTCCAGAAAAGCGCGTTCGGGGCGAGCGTCTCTAGCTGACCCGCGGTCAAGCCCGCGAAGAGGTTGCCGAGCGCCGCGGCGATGAACCAAAGGCCCATCATCTGCCCGACGCGGCCCTTCGGTGCGAGCTTCGTCATCGAAGACAATCCTACCGGACTCAGGCAGAGCTCGCCCGCCGTGTGGAAGAAGTACGTCACCACGAGCCATGCGGGGCTGACCGGGTTTTCAGGCGTCGCGTTGGCCGCGCCCCAGGCGAGGACGAAGAAGCCGACGGAGAGTCCAAACAAGCCCATCGCGAATTTCATCGGGATGCTCGGGTTCATGTTGCGCTTCGAGAGCCACACCCAGAGCCATCCGAAGACGGGCGCCAGCGTCACGATGAAGAACGGGTTGATGTTCTGCAGCCACGATGCCGGCATCAGGAAATCGCCGTACTGCCGATTGGTGAGGTCGCGCGCGAAGAGGTTCATCGACGAGCCGGCTTGTTCAAAGCCCATCCAGAACAACGCGGCCAGGATGAAGAGCCAGAAGATCACCCAGAGGCGCCTCTTCTCGGTCCCGGTCAATCCACCCGCAAAGTGCAGGTAAAGGAAGTACGCGATCGCCAGAACCACGACGACGGTGCCGAGCGATCCGGCAAGCTGCTCGATCGAAATCGGCAGGACGCCGTTGTAAATCAGGAAGCCGAGGAGCGTCACGACTCCCAGAAACACCGCAGAGGAGAGATAGAAATTGCGGCTCTTGTCGGCTACGCGTTGCGGTGAATCCTCGGTTTCGAGATCGCCCGCCGTACCCAGGTACTTCCACCCGAGGCGGTACTGGATAAGGCCCAGGAACATGCCGACCGCCGCAAGCGAGAAGCCCCAGTGGAAGTTGACGCTTTCCCCCATCCATCCTACCAGCGCGGTGCCGGCAAAGGCGCCGATGTTGATGCCCATGTAGAAAATCGAAAAACCGGCATCGCGTCTCGCGCCGCCCTCGGGGTAAAGGTCGCCGACCATCGTCGACACGTTCGGCTTTAAAAGCCCGGTACCGATCACAACGAGCGCCAGTCCTAGATAGAACGTAACGCTGGTCGGCACGGCCAGGGACGCGTGACCGAGCATGATGATCACGCCACCGACGAAGACCGCCTTCTTCTGACCCCAGATATTGTCCGCGACCCAACCGCCCGGAAGCGAGAGGACGTACACGAAAAACGTGTAGAGCCCGTAGATGGCCGTCGCCACGCCCACCTGCAGCCCCATCCCCGCGTTCGGGTCGGTGATGGCGGCAGTCATGAAGAGGACGAGGATCGCACGCATCCCGTAATACGAGAAGCGCTCCCACATCTCGGTAAAAAAGAGCGTCGAGAGCCCGCGCGGATGGCCGAACCATTGACGGTCCGCGGGCGCGATGGCGGGGGAGACGGTGCCCGCGAGTTCGGCGGCTTCTTCGCTCGCGTACTCGCTGGAAGGATCTTTAGCCATGATCAGCTCATGATGTGGATGGCATAGCGCGCCGCTGAACGCGGCAAAAACACACGAAGATAACGGAAGTGACGCAGCCCGGCTAAATCTATTCTTTAGAATTCCGCCAGAACGACGGTCCACCGATCCTGTCTTATATTAGCTGCTTCGCCGATGCGCGTCCACGTCACGTCTCTTGTATCTCAGCTCGTTCATGTCTTCCTCCAGCCGCCAGAAGCTCGTCGCACCAACAGACAACCATGGTCCCCGTACACACACGTGTGGTGAGCTTCGTGAGGAGCACGTCGGTGGCGATGTCGTCATCAAGGGATGGGTCGACACGCGGCGCGATCTCGGCGGATTGATCTTTATCGACGTGCGCGACCGCTTCGGTCTCACGCAGGTCGTCTTTTCGCCGCAGTTCGATGCAAAGGCGCACGAACTGGCCAATGCGCTCCGCAATGAATACGTGGTTTCGGTGCGTGGAAGCGTGGCGCTGCGCTCGGAGGAAACCGTCAATCCGAAGCTGCCGACGGGAACGGTCGAGGTTCACGCGACCGACCTGCTCATTCTCAATACCTCCGAGGCGCTGCCGTTCAACGTCTCGTCGCACGAGGAAAAGCGCGTCGATGCCAATGAGGAGCTCCGCCTGCGCTATCGCTACCTCGACATGCGCCGGCCGGACCTGCAGCGCAACCTCCTCCTGCGCCACAAGCTCTACCAATCGACGCGCCGGTTCTTCGATCAGCATGATTTCGTCGAGATCGAGACGCCCGTGCTGATGAAATCAACACCCGAGGGCGCGCGCGACTACCTCGTGCCGAGCCGGCTCCATCCCGGCAAGTTCTTCGCGTTGCCGCAAAGCCCGCAGACGTACAAGCAGATCCTGATGGTGGCGGGAATGGATCGCTACTTCCAGATCGTGAAATGCTTCCGCGACGAGGACTTACGGGCGGATCGCCAGCCGGAGTTCACGCAGATCGACGTCGAAATGACCTTCGCGACGGAGGATCTCGTGTATGATCTGATGGAAGGGCTGATGGCGGCGATCTGGAAGGATCTGAAGGATGTGGAGCTCGAGCTGCCGTTTCCCCGGATGACGTACGACGATGCGATCCGAACCTATGGCTCCGACAAACCCGACATTCGCTTCGGGATGGAGAT
>CAZKDQ010000312.1:0-2698 GCA_964551345.1 uncultured Rhodothermales bacterium | reverse complement strand
CTCGGAGCCGAAGCCGTGCTGGAGACGGTCCGACAGATCGATGCCGGCACCGTTGAGCCCAGGCCTCAGGACGACTCCCTCGCCACATCCGCTCCGAAAATATTCCGCGAGGATGGGCGCATCGATTGGACCCGGTCCGCGGCCGACATCCACAATCATATCCGCGGCCTCTCGCCCTATCCCGGCGCATGGACCCACCACAACGGCACTCTGATCAAACTCTATCGGTCACGGCCGATTGCCCGGAGTGGAGCGCCCGGCGAGGTCATCGATGCCGAGCAGTTTGTTGTGGGATGTGGGGACGGTGCCGTTCAGATCCTCGAATTGCAGCAAGAGGGGCGGAAGCGTACCAGGGCAACCGATTTCGTGCGCGGATATGAAATCACGAAGGGAGATCAACTGACGTAGTCGCGACCTGCGTCTGGTCAAAGGTCTCGGCAGGCTCGGTGGCCTCATGTTCGGGTGCCACCAGATACAACAGCGCCGGTAGCAGGATGAGGTTTGAGAGCAGCGCAACGGCAAGCGTGAGCGCTGTTAAGGCGCCGAGGTTGGCCGTTCCGCCGAAACTCGACAAGGTGAACACCATGAAGCCTGAGATCAGCACGAACGAGGTCAGCATGATCGCCTTGCCCGTCTGGCCGAGCGTTGCCGCGATTGCTTCGCGCTTACCAAGCCCGTCATCCTTCAGGATCCGGTAGCGCGCGAGGACGTGGATGGTGTCGTCGACGGCTATGCCGAAGGCGAGCGAGAAAATGAGCGCCGTCGATGGCTTCAGTGCGATCGCAAAGTAGCCCATCGTCGCACCGACGACGAGGAGCGGCAGCGCGTTTGTTACCACGCTGATCACGGTCAGACGCACGGATCGGAACAGCATGGCCATCAGAACGGAAATCACCAGCAGGGCCACGGCGAGACTCTCGACGAGGTTTCGAACCAGGTTCTCGCCTGATCGCGTCGAGGTCACGGCCGTACCGGTCACGAAAACATCATACCCCGACGGGAGCGCGGCTTGCGTCATTGCGGCGATCGAATCGGCCAGCGCGTTCATCGCCTCCGTGCCGATGTCCTCCACGCCGAGGTAAATTCTCGTCATCGAGAATGTCGAATCCACCATCGGTGGCAGGTTCGACAGAATCTCGTTTCCCTCGCCCGAGAGTAAACCGCCCACGGCGTCTTCGAGAAAGGGCATCTCGTACGTTGAGGGAAGCCTGAAGTTGGCGGGGTGGCCACCGAAGAACGCCTGGTTTGCGAGCTTGAGCAAGCCGGCGGCACTCATCGCGCGGCCGATGGGCTCGATCTCGCGGAAGTCTGACTCGAGCTGATCGATGCGCCGTAGAATTGCCGGATTTCGGAGCGCGCCTTCACGCTCAGACTCAATAACGACTTCCAGCGGCAAGACGCCTCCGAAGGCGTCTTCGAACTGCGCGAGATCAGTGCGGAACGGGTCGTCCCGGGAAAAATCCGAAAACACAAATATGTCGGATGAAATCCGTGTGGCGCCGATGACTGCGACGATCACGACGACGACGCCGGCGACGACGATATGCCACGCGCGCCGCTCGGTAAAGCGGGCCAGCCGGGTAAAGAACGACGACAGCAATCGGTGCCCAACGACCGAGGTCGTTCGCTCGGTAGGCGGCTTCATCCGACTGTATGCGATCGGGATGAGCGTGATCGAGAGTATGTACAGAAACAAGATCCCGATACTCGCGAACGTGCCGAAAACTTCGAGATGCCGCGAGCCCGAGAGGTTGAGTACGAAGAAGCCGACGGCCGTCGTCAGGCACGCCAGAAATGTAGCGAGCCCAACCACGCGGATTGTGTCGATGAGCGTCTCGCGCCGCTTCTGTAGCAGAGCATAGGTGTCGTAATACTTCGTCGTGATGTGCATGGCGTTGGCCGTGCCTATCACCACGATCAGCGCAGGAAGAACGGCGATCACCAGATTGATCTTGTGCCCGAACAGCGCCAGCATGCCGAACGTCCAGACGATACCCAGCACGACCACCAGACCGGGCATGAATACGGCACGCCAGGATCGGTACGCGGCGTACAACAACAGCAGCGAGATGAGGAGGGAAAGGACAGTGAACAGCGGCGCCTCCGCTTTCACGCGCGTGGTGTAACTCGTACGGAGATAGGGGAACCCTGCGAGCGCTGCATCTTCGGTAATGGCGCGGGCATCGGCCTGGATCTGGTTGACAAGGTCGATCCGGGCCGGCGTACTGTTGAACGCGGCGTCGACATTCACCAGCGCGACCGTCGCAGAGTCCGATTCCGCAATCAATAGCCCCTGCAGGAACGGTTGATTTCGAAACCGCTCGGCATTTGCTTCGGCCGGTGCAGCCTCGTCATACAACCGAACCGGAACGAGCCTGTCGCCGTCCCGCTGCAACGCCGGCACGTTCGTCAGGCTTAGTACCGACTCGACGCCGTCGTATGAGGAGGCACGCTTCGTGAAGCTGTCGAGCTGCCTCAGAAACTCGGGGTCATCGTAAGCAACTCCACTGAAGACGATGTAAAGCGCCGACTGCCCTTCCCCGAAGGTTTCGCTCGCGCGCTGGAAATTCCGCACGACGTCTGAGTCTTCAGAAAGAAAGTTACCCGAAGCATGGTCGATGTCGACTTGAACCGCCCAGTAGGCGAAAAACAGCGTTAGCAGGACGACGCCTGCAACGATCCAGCGTGCACGGGCCAG
>CAZKDQ010000311.1:0-2729 GCA_964551345.1 uncultured Rhodothermales bacterium | reverse complement strand
AAAGGCTTTCGAGACCGTCCTCCACCTCACTTCTATAGAAAATGGAATTCAGAGTGGACTTAGCTTTCGACTCTGTATTTCGACGACATAAGCGGCTGGCCGAACGTCACGTCCAACCGCCTTGATCTCACGCCAATGCTTCAGGATGAGGTGCACCATTTGCCAGTAGTTGAGTCCTGTCTTCTTGGGAGGCTTGACCACTACAAGGACAATGTGATGGGCACGGTACACTTCGCGTTCCGCACGGATTCGATTGATCCCCCTGTCCTGGGTTACCAGGACCGACTCCGGTGCGAGTTGGGGGATATAGATGCGATCCGGAACGCCACGGTGGCTATCCACGAGTGTTCGAACGCCGACGCCGGGTTCGGGTGAACCCTCTTGAATGATCGCCAAACCTCTTGCTAACGCCGGCGGAAAGTTCTCGTCGAAATAGATCGTCAAGCAGCCATCCTTGTCTCGATCTCCACCGCCTCCTCGATCTGCTCCACCGTCAGTTCAAAAAAATTGGCGACATTCTCGACTGATTCGCCTCCCTTGATGTATGCGTAAATCGTATCCGTTGGCAGGTTCGTATTCTCGATGACCGGGCGGCCGAACGCATGCTCGGGATCGACTACAACGCCACTTTTCCGGCCAAGCGGACGGATGCGGGCGGCAAGATCGCTTGCATCATCGAACTCGACCTTGCTGCAGAAATCCTCCACGATACGGCTGAACTCCTGTATACCCGTTTTATCAAGTCGAAGCAACGTGTCCTCGTCCACTTGAAGCAGGATCTTCCGGCTATCGGTGAGGAGCTTGCTCGTGGCGAAAGGATGTGGCGATCCGAACCGTTCCGCCAGATCCTCCCTGGCACGGCGGATAGCCCGCATCGAGACGCCGTACTCTCGGAGCAGGCCTACGACATGCACTTCAACGAGCGCAAGAAAGCTGAAAGCTCGTTTGCCATCGATATCCCAGGAGGCGAGTTCTCCCATAGGATGACGCCGCTCACCCGCACTTCGGTAGCCTGCCACCCAACGACGGAGGCTGGCCGCAGAAGGCGCCGCATCTCCTGCGGTAACCCTCAGGATGCGCGCCGCCTCGGGTATGGAGTAGATACCAATGCCCGCCTCGATATCATATGAAGCTGTGGTGGTCAACGCGGTCTCTGGTGAGTGATTGAGTTGAACCGAGTGTCAAGCGGATTGTTTGACCGGCGAACTATGTTAGGCGTGGAAGAAGCACGCAAGCATCGATTCTAGGCGTGAGTATTGTCGTGTGTCTTCGCGCTCTAGTTACCGAGACACGTAAATTTTGCCGGGCTTGGTCGGTAACCAGATCTATCGAATTGGCGCGAACAATACGATCGCCGTTGTATACGACCTGGCCCTTTTTCATTCTGGGCCAGCCCTCGAAGACAATTACTTCGTCGAACTGCTTTCCCTTTGCCTTATGCATGTTCATCAGTACGACACCCCTCTCGGGTTTCGCACTGGTGGCAAAGTGATCCTTAACGAATGCCTGCTGTGTGATGGAAAGGGCATTGAGGTACGCGCCATTGTCGCGCCAGTCCTCGGCCAGCGATTGCCTGAGATGCGTTCCTCTCTTCATAATACGGATGTTCCGAACCTCTTCGGCGACCTCGTTCAACCTCTTGCAGGGACCGTCTTCCAAGATGCGCCGGATGGCTTGCCAATCCTTGTCCGGATCCCCCTTGAGCATGAGTGCACGAGCACGCTCATATACTTCCAGTATCCCGACGAGGATACTGTTCTTGCGAATGGCCCTACCCGCAGCTTCGCGATCTTCCCACTCTTCGTAAGCCTTACGAATGGACGCTGCCTCTCCAATATCCGACTGAGTAGGTTCGGCGCCTCCTTTTCCTAGGAAATAATTGCACAAAAGATTAACGTACCGTGCCAAATGGTTCTCAGAGCTGGGCTGCATTAGAAACGCAATAATTTCCGCCCCTAGAATCGCCGCTTCCATCTCGATAACAGTTGAATGTGACACCGGAGTCATGTCAGCTGGAGGGTGACGAAACGCGTCCGAAACCAACCGTGTCATCTTTTTCGTTGGTACGAGAATGGCTAGCGACCAGTCGCTGACGACCTCCTTTACCAAGCGTTGACGAGCGGCATATGTCGTCGTCACCAACTTGGCCATTGCCCGATTTCCGCCGGGATCAAAGACATCGATGGTGACACCGTTATAGGACTGCTGACGAAATCGTCCCGAGAGTAGATCGTTGCCGAACTCCGCAATTTCTGTACCCGAGCTCCGGTGATTGTTCGTACTGAGATCAACAACCGTCGGGAGAAAGGATTCACGGAAGTGATCGAGGCGGGCGGGGTCGGCGCCCAGCCAATCGTAAATACGTTGCTCTGGGTCTGCAAGAGCAATCAACCGACAGAACGTGCCAAGTGCCTGTACGAGGTCCCATTGCACCGCATTAGTATCTTGGAACTCGTCAAGAATTATAGCCGGGTACATCGCTGCAATGAGGCGGCGGATGCGCTCGCTGCCATGAAGGATTCTACCGACGTATGGGGCGAAGAAATCGAAGCATACACGTCCTTCTGTGCTTGCGATACGGCTTCGCTCAGCATTCTCAGCAGCCTTCTTGACTGCCTTTTGCTCGTCCGTGAGGTTTCGGATGGCGAAGCCAGACCTTATGTCCGATAAGGCGATAGCCTCATCAGGAGGAGCAAGAATATCCAACCGGCGCGGTAGGCCAATCAGAT
>CAZKDQ010000310.1:0-2752 GCA_964551345.1 uncultured Rhodothermales bacterium | reverse complement strand
AAGCAGAATGACACAGCACGCGATCGGTGCGATGCGCCGACCTACTGCGCGTCTGGATGCTCCGGCATCAGCCACATTTGATGGGATTCAGTTACTCGTGACGATTTGTCCGAATTCAAACCAGATCAGCAAACCTCGGTTCGAATTCCCGAACGGCGCGCCGGCTGCCTGATAGTCGCGCAGCGCCGTATTCCAGTACGTGAGGAGGATGGTTCGAAGATGAGGCGTACAGGCGCGTCGCGGTCCATCATCCGAGTCAGACGGCAATAACATGAAGCTGACGATGTGCAGAAGATGTCTACTGCACGTGTTATCGGCTTCGCGGCCGCGATCTATACGGTCAGTCCCCAAGCCCGTAATAATCGCGAACGGCTTCATAATTGGTGGGATCGGGCCCGGTCTTGCGGAACGCCCGGTCGTTGATTATCACGGCCTTCAGATCGTAACCCAAAGGCAATCGACCGAGAACGTCGTCCCAGACCTCATCCGTCGACAGTTCCACGAAGACCTCCACCAGTCGATGGTCGTAGCCGAATCCAATCGACACGGTGTAATCGACGGCTGCCAGATCGGCTGATTCGACGCCGAAGCTATAGGGAAGGGCGGTCCAGGTGCCCTGTTCACGGAAGTACATCAACACGGCACCATGATCCACGACCGACCGTGTGATCTCCGGCATCTGGTAGCTTGCCGAGGCAACGGTGCCCACATAGGCGGCATCGTCGAAGTCAAAGGCGAGATTTACGCTCAGCACTTCGGCCGCGCGTTTATTGCTGTCGATGGTGCATCCGGCGGCGGTCAGCGCCAGCAGCAGGAGCGGGAGAAGCAGTATCCGACGTTTCATGGGATCGGGGATCGGAAGTGATTGGTGCTCCCATGCACCCTATCAAACGGCCTGCCGCACTCAGTCGCGATAGAACCGGATGTCCATCTCACCGTCCGTTCCGATCATGCCGCGATACATCCCCGGCGTGTTGAACGGCATCGCGACATCGCCATTCGCATCCATCGCAATGACGCCTCCTGTTGCGCCCATGTCCGTAAGTTTACCGTGGATAACGGCACTCGCTGCTTCGGATACGCCGAGGTTCGCATACCGCATCATGGCGGCGATATCATAGGCGATTACGCCGCGGATGAAGTACTCACCGTGTCCGGTTGCAGAGACGGCGCAGGTGGCGTTGTCCGCATACGTCCCGGCTCCGATAATGGGCGAATCGCCGACGCGACCGAACTTTTTATTGGACATTCCGCCGGTCGAGGTTGCCGCGGCGAGGTTGCCGTCGCGGTCGAGTGCTACGGCGCCGACGGTCCCGTGCTTGCGGTCGAACGGATCACTATGCGCGTCGGCTTCATCGGGAAAGCTGACAGATCCCGTTGGAGCGTCGGCTGCTTTCATCCGACGCACTTGATCGAGGCGCCGTGGCGTGCGGAAGTACTCGTTCGGCACCATCTCGACGCCCTGCCCGCGCGCGAAGTCCTCCGCTCCCTCACCCGTCAGCATGACGTGCGGCGACTTCTCCATCACCAGGCGCGCGAGCGCGATCGGGCTGCGCACCTGCATGATTGACGCGACGGCTCCCGCATCCCGCGTTCGCCCGTCCATGATCGATGCATCCAGCTCGATGGTCTCCTCATTCGTGAAGACGGCTCCACGCCCGGCATTGAAAAGCGGCGACTCCTCCATCACCTGCACGGCGGCGACGACGGCATCGAGACTCGATCCGCCGGCGTTCAGCACGTCGTAGCCGGCACGCAAGGCCTCTTCGAGCGCCGCCCGGTAATCTGCTTCCATCTCCTCGGTCATCTCGGACCGGAGGATGGTGCCCGCCCCACCATGTATCGCTATTGCAACCGGGCGATCCTGCGCATGTGTCACTCCTGCAAGCAGCAGAAGTGTGAGGAGGAGCGTGCAGATTCTCGGCATAGAAATGGATCCGTTATAATAGACGATCAAAGGTAAATGCTTGCCACGCGCGCGTCAACCGCGCGAGGTAGGCACTGTATTTGTGTGTATTATATGTGGGCGCACGGTCGCGTGAGATCGGGTGCCTGCCTGCCAAAACTGCAGGTGCAGTCTAGCGTGCGATCTGCACAATACATGTACGAACTGAATCGTTACGGAACGGCGGGCCTGAGTAGAATAGTATTCAGGCAGTTGCATGCCGATCCGCGCAGGGTCGGAATTGTGACGAATTGGCGTATCGCATGCGATCCATCCACTTGACATCAGGTGCATCGTGACTAATACATCTCGGGTCGTTTCAAAGACCTCTCGTACTTCAGGAGCCGCCCGTCAGGAAGCGCTCAATGACATGAGCGATGAGGACTTGATGTCCCACTTCCAGGCCGGATCCGTCGAGGCGTTCAACATCCTCGTCGATCGATACTCGGAGCGGCTGACTCACTATCTATATGGATTCCTCGGAGACATGAAGCGCTGCGAGGACCTGCTGCAGGAGACGTTCTTGCGCGTGTATCGCAACCGGCACTCGTACCGCCGCATCGCGAAGTTCTCGACGTGGCTTTACACGATCGCCGGCAACCTCGCCCGGTCCGAGTACCGCAAGCGCAAGCGCCGCCGCCTCTACTCCATCCAGTCGGTAAACCGCGACAACGAGGAGTATGAGATGCAGATCCCGGACGAGTCTTTCT
This sequence comes from uncultured Rhodothermales bacterium, assembly GCA_964551345.1. Lineage (GTDB taxonomy): Bacteria > Bacteroidota > Rhodothermia > Rhodothermales > CAZKDQ01 > CAZKDQ01. The sequence continues at coordinate 97 of CAZKDQ010000310.1, read as the reverse complement.
CGCCGGATCGTCATGCCGAAAGCATGATTCAGGATGAGTACATCCAGCAGGCGCTCAAGGAGATTCCGCAGGCGTTCCGCGAGGTCGTGGTGCTGCG
>CAZKDQ010000309.1:0-2773 GCA_964551345.1 uncultured Rhodothermales bacterium | reverse complement strand
TCATACTCGACGAAAAGTCGTTCCGCCGCACGATCCGTGAGGAGCTGGAGCGCATCCATCTGAAACGCGCTGATCGCCGCACGTCCGACGCGAGAGCGGCCGACGCTAAGCTCGGGCTGGACTGGCTGAGCAATGACGAGGCGATGCGCGCCACCGGCCTATCACGTGCGACGCTGGCACGCTACCGGGCCGATGGAACGTTGCCGTACTCGAAGCTCGGGCAGAACATTTTTTACCGCCGCTCCGAGATCGACCGCATCCTGACCGAGCGGGAGGTGCGGAAATGAGAAAGCCCGACCCACAGAGAAGGCCGGGCTTTCAGGGTACTTCGGACGGTAGCCGCAATATACGGCACGAGCCCGATACATACGATGCCCTGATGCCCGGCGACCAGTCCGCCCTGCTCTACGGCCCGACGATCCGCGACCGTACCGGGGAGGTCATCCAGCCCGAGCCGCCGCCGATTGCACCCTTCACGGCCAAGCCCGCGCTGTCGCTGAAAGAGATCCGCCGGCGGAAAGCAGAGCGCGAGGCGAGACGAGCCGCCGTTCGCGAGGCCGCACCGTACACGCCGCCGCCCGTCGATAAGGTGGACGCCATACGCCGCGCCGCCGAAAGGCTCGAGGCCGCCGTACGCGCTGAGGTAGAGCGCGGAGGTGATGGCCGATGAGCGACAATCTTCTGACAACAGCCGACTACCTTTCGGCTGTACTCGAGCCCGGCCAAGTGACGGAGCTACGCGCTTTCGTGGAGAATCGGCGCGGATTCGTGGAGACGTGGAGCGGATACTACACCGACCCGGACACACTGCTGGAGGATGCCGCAGAGATTGACGCCAACGGCGCGAGCGGTGTCTACTTCGTCCCGAACCCGATCACGCCCGATGCCCTGGCACGCCGGGAGCCGAACACGTGCCGCGTGATGAGGAAAGCGGACGTCACCACGTCCGACCGTGACATTATCCGCCGGCATTGGATACTGCTGGACTTTGATCCCGTCCGCACCAAAGGTGTGTCGGCTACTGATGAAGAGAAGGGCGACGCATTGGAGCGGGCCGGCGACGTTGCCGAGTATCTGGCCGGTCTCGGCTTCGCTGAGCCGGTCACGAAGGACAGCGGCAACGGCTACCACGCAGAGTATCGCGTCGATCTACCCGCTGACGATGGTGGGCTCGTTACGCGACTGACCCGCGCACTATCGAAGCGGTTCTCCGACGATCGCGTGGAGGTCGATGCAGCCGTTCACAATCTGGCAAGGATCTGGAAGCTGCCCGGCACCACGGCGCGGAAGGGATACCCGACCGATGACCGCCCGCACCGCAAGAGCGTGGTGCTGTACGTGCCCGATCCCGTTCGTCTGACGCCCAGAGAGGCCGTAGAACGAGCGCTGGCTGATCTGGAGCCTGAGACACCCGCAAAGGCCCCGAGGCCCGCAGAGGCTAAGCCTGGGCGTCTGGTGGCACGTGAGAGCGAGCCGTACGCCGCAGACGGCCCGCCTGCATCGGAAGAGGTGCCGCACGTCTTGAGTTTCTTCGAGACGAGGCCCGATTACGAGACGTGGACGAAGATCATTGCTGGCGTTCTCGATAGGTGTGTGGGAGACGTACACGAGGCCGAGCGCTATCTCGTCACCGCGTTTCCTGAAGAGGTGGAGGGTGAGTATCGAAAGAAACTGGCGAGCCCGAGGGATGCAGGATGGCCGCTTGTCGTGCATATGGCGAAGGGCTACGGCTACGATCCGAGCGCCTATTACCGCGACTGGCTGCGGGAGAATGGCGCGAAGCGGACGAACGGCAAGGCATACGCCGCAGAGCCCGCAGACGACGCGCCGGAGCCCGTCGGCACGCTTGTGTCAGATGCCCGCCGGGAGCCGGTTACGTGGATCTGGCACCCGTGGATTGCCGTCGGCAAAATCACGGTGATCGATGGCGATCCTGGGCTCGGCAAATCAACGCTGACGTACGACCTCGCCGCCCGCGTCTCACGTGGAGACCTGATGCCGGATGAGGACGCACCACCGCCCGAGCGGAAGCCTGGAGGCGTTGTGATCGCCAACTCGGAGGATGGGCTCGGAGATACGATCCGGCCGCGTCTGGAGGCCGCTGGGGCCGTGCTGGAGCGCGTCGTTCATGTGTCGATGGTGCCGGATGAGGAAGGCCGTGAGCGCGTCCTGACGATCCCTGACGACCTCCACCACATCGAAGCCGCCGCCCGTCGCGTCGATGCTCAGATGGTCGTGATCGACCCGCTGATGGCGCACCTGGGCCGCGACACGAACAGCTTCCGGGATCAGGACGTGAGGCGCGCCCTTGCGCCGCTGGCTGACTTCGCAGACCGCGCCCGTCTGGCGATCGTGGTTGTACGCCACCTGAACAAGATGGGAGGCGGAAACGCCCTGTACCGGGGCGGAGGAAGTATCGGCATCATCGGGGCGGCCCGCGTCGGCCTGATGGTCGGTCGCGATCCCGAGGATGACGAGCGCGTGATCCTCGCACCGACAAAGAATAACCTCGCACGGATGCCGAGGTCGCTCGCGTTCTCGCTTGTCGGCAGCCCGGATGATCCCGACGTGTCGATGGTCGAGTGGGAAGGGCCGGTCGATCTGCGGGCACACGACCTCCTCACATCACCTGCATCGAAGTCGAAGAAAGAGGATGCAGCCGACTGGTTGATGGGCAAGCTGGCCGCCGGGCCGCTTCCGTCGAACGATCTGATCGAGGAAGGGAAGCACCTGGGCTACACCCGGCGCACGCTATTTCGCGCCCGAGACGAGA
>CAZKDQ010000308.1:0-2774 GCA_964551345.1 uncultured Rhodothermales bacterium | reverse complement strand
CCGATCCGCTCTATTTTTAGCGTGCGTGATTTGCCTGCCGTTTCCCCAGGAGAGTGCGGCCCAAGTCGAGGCGATCTACTGGGTAGAGCAGTCGCCGGACGAATCGGAGGTCGGATGGGCCATTCGGCGCGCCGATCCGGATGGACAGAACGTAACGGCAGTCTATGAGCTCCGAGACGAGAATCTGAATGGTTCTTGGGATGCACTGGGACAAGTCATCGCAAGCAGAGGGCTGGATGCTGTCTTCTTCGTAGAGATCCGTCAGCAGCACAACATCAGCGTTGTGCAAACCGGCCTGCATGGAGAATCCCCGACTACAGTGTTCGGACACTCAGCGCCGTTCGCCGCCTTCGTTGCGTTCCGGGTTCTCGGAGAACGCCGCCAGATTCTCTATGTCGAGGATTCGGTTGCAGATCAACTTCGCCACATAATTTCATTCGTCGCAGTCGACACCGGAGAGCGCCTCCCCAGTCTCGTTCTTCCCACGTGGATCGTCGATTTTGTCGTTGACGAATCGACAGGCAAGCTCTACTGGGCGCGACCAAGCGGCATCGATACATTTTCAGTAGGCATCTATCGAGCGAATATGGATGGCTCGAACATCGAACTGGTCGTCGATAGGCGTGCCTCTGCCCTGGCACTGGACACCCGACAGCGTAAGCTCTACTGGAGCCATTCGGGGGAAGGGGTCTTCCGAAGCAACCTCAACGGATCGGAGATCGAGCAACTGGTGACGGGCCCATCACTCCGGATCGCGACCGAAGTCGTTGATGGTATCCTGTATTGGACCGAGGCAAATACCATTTACCGCGCAAATGCCGACGATTTGCGTGCGAATGATAGCGCCAGTCCCGAGGTCATCCATGTATCGGAGCACACGATTCAACGGCCCGTCATTCTTGCTGGAGAACGGTCGTCCAACTCCTCACCGTACATGCTGGCGTCGACTTTGGGCGTCAGCGTATTTCCGAACCCCGCCTCCGACATCGTATTTGCATCATTTGAAACAGCATTACCAGTGAACGTTGTCGTTTCCCTGTTCACGATGATCGGGGCGCGCGTCGGCCGCGTGTACTCTGGCCGTGTATATAATGGACAAAGAATCGAACTGGACGTATCACACCTCGCGCGAGGAACCTACCTCTTACATGTTCGGAGCGAGACCGAAGAAGTCATCAGTCGCGTCATCGTAAAGCGTTAGAAAGAAGTGGCACAACGTCCAAAACAAAGTACCGATTCATCTATGATACGTCGCAGTAGGCTTATACACATTTATCGGGACATGCCCTCTCCGCGGCCACCCAGATTCCTCGAAGACTTTTGTTCGGGTGGACCAAACGATAGATCCAACGAATTAACGCGGATGCACGCGAATACGCATCAGTCGTCCGCTAAAGCCTGTTGAACTTCTCGATTCGAACAGGATGTTCAGCGCCGAGATGAACGCAAATCGACGCCCTGCTAAAGCCCCCAACTATCCCACCACTAATAATTAACAATCAACCATCCCACGATCAACCATAAACAAGTCCACCATCCACAATTATCCACCAAATAGCCTCAAAACAATCTTCCCCGCGTTCTCATTGGCACCCATGATGCGGTGCGCCTCCTGAACCTCCGTCCAATCCATCAGGCGGTCGATGACGGGGCGCAGGGTGCCGTCGGCGAAGTGCGGCAGCGCGTAGTCCGCTAAGCCGGTCGTCAGTTCGCGTTTGTAGTCGAGCGAGCGGTTCCGAAGCATCGATGCCGTCAGCGTTCCTCGCTTCCGGAAAAGCGGTCGAAGGTCAAATGCGTCCATTCGCTCACCGCCCATCATCGCCATGATGACGATACGCCTGAAACTCGCCAAGTCGGACGGCATCATCCAGGCGAGGCGGATGATCGAAGTGGCGCGCGCGCTCGGTCTCAAGATCCTGCTCGGCTGTATGGTCGAGAGCAGCATCGCCGTGACCGCCGCGGCCCACCTGTCCCCGCTCGTGGATTGGGTGGACCTCGACGGCCCTGTGCTCGTCGCCAATGATCCGTATGACGGGTTCGGACTGGATGCCGGACGCGTGACGCTGCCGTCCGGGCCGGGGTTGGGCCTCCGCGAACGTGATGAAGTATTCTGACGGCAGTGTGGCTTCAGACTGCCGGATATACCCCTCGCGCCTCAGTATGAGACCTTTCAGGGGATCGGATCGTATCCTGAACCCGATAGCGATGACCAACGCGACTCGACATATCGTGAAAGTGGTGCGCCTCGGGGATGGGCGCAGTGGTGGGGATCTCAGAGAAGCGACGCCCGCCGAGCGAATCGCGATGGTCTGGCCACTAACTATTGAGGCTCACGCCTTCCGCGGAGAGAATATTGCTGAATCCCGGTTACCGAGACATACTGTCCGCATTTACCGACGAGAAAGTTGAGTATTTGCTGGTCGGTGCCTACGCGCTGGCGGCTCATGGATTTGTGCGAGCGACAGGAGACATCGATCTGTGGATCCGTCCCAGCGTTAACAAACATACCCGGCCCACCACTTCGGACGCGCTTTTGACATATGTGCATCGCTTCCTCTATACTCCGCCCGCGTCGTCCATCCTCGAATTAAATTAACGAGCCCGAGATGCCCCTCGCTGTGGAGTCAGATAGATCACGCACGAAGTCGGTCGGGTGCGAGAAGTAGTACAACAATTGGTGTCCTGCCCGTTCTTGACGAACGATCATGTTAAGGTCCTTAGACAGTCCTGCACGGAGTAGCGTGCCCGCTGCGTCCGCATTAGGTCGTAAATAA
>CAZKDQ010000307.1:0-2777 GCA_964551345.1 uncultured Rhodothermales bacterium | reverse complement strand
TGGTAAGCTGTTCGTAAAGCGGTTCGATCACGTTTGCCTGCAGGCAGATACAAGTGGTTTTCGGTCGGCCGCTAACTTACACAAGCATTCGAAAGGATTCGGAAATACGTGCCGTCTCGTTGGCGGTCGGTTACGATTGGGGAATGATGGCAATAGCCGGCTCCGCCTGGCCGCGCGTTACGATAAATGAGTATTTTTATCGGGACCGGACCGTCGCCGGAACCGGTAGTTTGGGTTCAGGTTGATCCGGCGCTTTCCGAAGGACGGCCAGGAAGTGGCGTACTAAATTCGTCGCTCGGATCGCACCTGTAAACAGCCTTTCGTCGACTGGCATTGCCCGGCTGAGGCGTCTCGATTTATCCGTGCCTCATCCCCCTATCGATATGAGTAACGAAACCACATCTGAAAAGAACTCCGGCGAACGCAAAGTCGGACCGACGGTCACGAAAGACCGCTGGGTGAGCTATGCGCGCCAGAAACTATCCAAGGGCTACGTGCTGATTGTCAGCGCCTCGCGCAAAAACGCCAACTTCTATTCTCCGGCTAAAGGCTATGAGATGTGCGCGTACGACGTGGCACGTAAGCTGATTGCGGATGGTCTGATCGTCAAGACGCGCGCACACCATCTGGGCGACGTGTATGAGCTTACGTCTGACGCGATAGATGCCGCTCCGGCACCCGCCCCTCCGGTTATCGATGACGACGACGATGATCTGGACGGACCGAGCGACTTCCTCGACGACATCCCGAAAGACGATGAGGAAGGCACCCTCGACGACGAAGACGAAGAGGACGAAGTCGACCCCTACGCCGAGGAAGACGAGGAGCCGATTGATGAGGATGAGGAAGAGTTCTGATGGGTGAGCGATAAGCTGTGAGGACACGGACCTTCAGCGACGTGAGGTGAACTTGTTAGCTATGAGCCGTAAGCCGGCCGCTTTCGGGCCTCGGCGCTGAATCTGATGTCCGATAGCCTGCCGCTTATCGCGGCACGCCGAAACCCTCCGCAGGCGGCCTCGTTTTCCCGGCTCATCCCGACCGATTTCATGCGCCGCCTTTCCGCTTCGCTGCTCATCCTCGTTGCCTTTGCGCCTCTCATCGCACTGGTCGTCGTGCCGGCTGGTGCGATGGCTCAGGCGGCCGACACCTCGCCGTCTGATGGTCGGGCTCAGCGGCTGCTCGTGCGTGCGCTGACGCACCTTCAAACCGGCAACTATTCGCAGGCGGTAGATGCGCTGGAGATTGCGCAAGGACTCCGGCCCGGCGACATCGCCATCTTGCTGACACTTGCCGATGCACACCGTGAGAGCGGCGACGTCCCGGCGGCGGTGTATTATGCCGAAACGGCCCGTAATGCGTCTCCAGCGAACGACGACGCAGCGCTCGGGCTCGCGCATGCCCTCGTTGCATCAGGTGATGCAGACGCCGCAGTTCACCTCATCGAGGCACACGCACACGACACCGGATTCCGACCTGGATTTGCCGCGCAGGCGATTCGACTGCTGACCGACAGCATGAGCGAGGACAGCGCATCGGACATCGCATCGGACATCGCCGTGGCCGCCATCGGCACGCACGGGTACCATGCCGACGTGCTCGACGCCGCCGCCCGGCTTTCGCAGCACAACCGTGACCTGGTGGCGGAGCAAGTTGCTCCTTTGCTCGAGGACCAACGTCTCGCCCCCGCCGAGCGCATCTTGATCGCCGAATGGATCCGCGACCACAGCTCCGACGACGTGCGATCGGCGGTTGTCGGCAACTTGCCCACGCCGTCTCGGGACTCGCCACTGATCGCGACGATCCTCACACAGCCGCCGCGTGGCCTACGCACGGCATTCGAGGATCAGGCAGCCTCGGTGATAGTGGACGACCAGGAACTGTTTGAAAGCGGCGCCGACGTCTGGCTCGCGCGGATCGAAGCGGATCCGCGTCAGCAGGAATCCTGGGAGCACGCGGTGGCGCACTTACTGGGCGAGGGACGCGCCGAGGAGGCATATACGATCGCGGACGAAGCGACCCTCCTCTTCCCCGGCAATCAGCGGCTTCAATCGTTACTGGGGATGTCGATGCTTGAAGCCGGAGATCCCGTCGGCGCGCTCTCCTACCTTGACGATGTGCACGCGGCAGGGGCGCTCGCGCTGGCACAGGTCTTGTTAGACCGCAGGAACGAGGCGGGCCGAACGCTTGATCAAGTTGAAAGCAGTGAGGCTGATCTCACATCCTCGGCCGAACAAATTGCTTACGCTGCAATCGCGTTCGCCATGATCGGCAATGTGCCTGAAACCATTGAAGTATCGCTGATGAACGCCATCCGCCTTCATCCCAACCATGTAGTGATGCTCGAAGCCGGCGCGTGGGTTCTGTACGCGGCGGATGACCTTGCCGCTGCGACCGAGGCGTTCGAAGAGGTGACAAGCATGGGCGGCAATCTCGAACGATTCCGCCGCCCGCTCATCGAACTGTACGAGCGCACGAACCGCATGGACGAAGCCGCTGCGCTCCAAGTGTTACATTGATCCGTATCCCAAAACTGCCGGTCGATAAACTTGATTTCCTACCGCACCCGATTTCTCCTGGTCGTAACCACCGCCATCGTCTTGTCGGCCTGTGGTGGTCCGCGCGCCGTCGTCGATGATCGGCCCGATGCGCCCACCGGTGACCTGCCGGCTCTGTCGGCGATGGACGTCGCCGATCGGATCGCCCAGGCGACCCAGGGAATCCGGACCTATTCGGCCCGCGGCCAGATCAACATCCAGTCGCCACAGCAGCGCGGCACC
>CAZKDQ010000306.1:0-2778 GCA_964551345.1 uncultured Rhodothermales bacterium | reverse complement strand
CGAACCGTCGTCGTGACCGTCGAGCAGACGCAGGGGCCTCCGCAATCCAACATCGATGTCTTCGAGATGCCGATCAGGCTGCTCGTTGAGACGGATGCCGGCGTAGAGCGATTCATCGTCCAGAACGACATGCGCGTGCAGGAATACCGGCTCGAACTGGAGGCCGCACCGCAGCGCCTGGTCTTCGATCCCGACGAAGACCTCCTGCGAAACGCCGATGTGCAGGTCGTTCAGTCGCATTCGGATCCGGCATTGCAGACGCAGCTACAGGCGATATTTCCGAACCCTGCCGCCGACCAGGTGTCGATCATGTACTCGATCGACCGCTCGACGGCGCCGAGACTGACGCTCTTCGATGCGCTCGGACGCGAAGTGCGCCGGATGAACCTCCCGATCCGGCAGGCAGGAAAACATCGGGATGAGCTTCACCTCCAGGGTCTAGCCGCCGGACTTTACATCCTCAGAATGGATGTGGACAGAGAGTCCCTCATCCGATCATTCGTCGTTGCGGGCGGAGACCGATGATACCTTCATCGCCGTGACCTCACCAGAACCATGTTCAGATGCCGACGCCAGTCGCAGGAATCCATCACGTCACCGCCATCAGCGGGCCGGCGCAGCGCAACCTCGACTTCTACGCGGGGCTTCTGGGGCTGCGCCTCGTCAAGCGCACCGTCAACTTCGACGACCCGTATGTCTACCACTTCTATTTTGGTGATGAGGAGGGGCGCCCGGGCACCATCATGACGACGTTTCCGTGGGAGAACGCCGTACAGGGAAAGGCGGGGCGCGGCATGGTGACGACGACGGCTTTCAGCGTTCCCAATGGCGCAATCGATGGATGGATGGAACGCCTCGCCGATCAGGCGCTCGAGTTCGGATCCCCGGAGGAGCGCTTCGGCAAGCGGGTTCTTCCGCTCACGGATCCGGATGGCATGCAGGTCGAACTCGTGGAAGATGGATCGGGCGATGGGCTCGACGTCAGCTCCATCTCCTCCGTCACGATGGCATCGGTACGGTTCGACGACACGATGCGCCTGCTCGTTGACGAACTTGGATACGCGGTCGCGGGCGAGGAGGGCACGCGCACACAGCTCAAGGCACGATCAGGAAAGCGCGCCGCATCCATAGAAGTCGATACGGCGGATGCGGGGATCGGCCGGATGTCGGCCGGTGTGGTGCACCACGTGGCGTTTCGTGTGCAGACGGAGGCCGACCAGGTTGAGTGGCGCGAGCACCTGCTGGAGCTCGGTTACAACGTCAGCGAAGTTCGCGACCGCCAGTACTTCAAATCGATTTACTTCCGCGAGCCGGGCGGCGTGCTCTTCGAAATCGCCACCGACGCCCCGGGCTTCCTCGTCGACGAAATGCCCGAGCAGCTTGGAACGTCGCTCAAGCTGCCGCCGTGGCTGGAGCCGCGCCGCAAAGAACTCGAACTGCGCCTTCCCACCATCCAGATCCCGTCCTGATGCTGCAACCTCATTCGTCCGATCCACATGGCAATCAGCCTCTTCAGCGCGCGGGCGCTGATCTTGACGAAGCCGCGGCCGCCGTTATCCTGATTCACGGCCGAGGCGCGAGTGCCGCGAACATCCTCGGGCTCGCAGACGCCATCGAGCGGCAGGAAGTCGCGTTTCTCGCGCCTGATGCGGCAGCGTCGACATGGTACCCGCACAGCTTCCTGGCGCCGCTCGAACAGAACGAGCCCTGGCTTTCGTCGGCGCTGCGGCGTGTAGAGGCGCTTGTTGCGGAGGTCACGCAGGCGGGCATCCCGCCGGAGAAGATCGTGGTGGCCGGCTTCTCGCAGGGCGCCTGCCTGGCGTCGGAATACGTCGCGCGTCACGCGCAGCGATTCGGCGGACTCGTTGCCTTCAGCGGTGGCCTGATCGGATCGGCCGATGGCGATGGGCGGTCTCCGCATGACAAGGCTTTCGAGTATGACGGTTCACTCGACGGCACGCCGGTCTTCCTCGGCTGCAGCGATGTCGATGCGCACATTCCGGTAGAACGCGTTCATGAGAGCGCTCGCGTACTGGAAGCGCTTGGAGCCTCCGTCATTAAAAAGATCTATCCGGGGATGGCGCACACGATCATCGACGACGAGATCCGCCACTTCCAGAAGCTGGTGGATGCGTTGTGATTACCGTTTGCGCGCGACGGTGACGCCGTCGGCGATCGGGACGATGAACGGATCGACGCGCTCGTCTTCGATGATGCGATCGTTGAGCGCGCGCGTGCCCCTGAGCGCCGGATCGTCCTTTGATGGATCAGCGACCTCGCCGCGGCGGAAGACGTTGTCGATGAGCACAACGCCGCCCGGGCGCAGCAGCTCGAGCGTTCGCTCATAGTAATCGGGATAAGACTCCTTGTCGGCATCGATGAAGGCGAAGTCGAACTGATCGCGATAGCCTTCTTCGATGAGGGCGTCGAGCGTGTCGATCGCAGGCCCGATGCGCAGTTCGATCTTCCGTCCGAGGCCTGCATCGCGCCAGTTTTTGCGCGCGATTTCCGAGAACTCCACGCTTACGTCACAGGCGATAAGGCGGCCGTCCGGCGGAAGCGCGCTCGCCACAGCCATCGCGGAGTAGCCGGTAAAGGTGCCGATTTCAAGCGCGAGGCGTGCGTCGACCATCATCGCCATCACCTTCATCATCTGCGCCTGCTCCGGCGCGATCTGCATGTTGCTCTTCGGGTGCGATGCCGTTTCCTCCCGCACGCGCCGCTCGGCGTCCGTCTCCCGCACCGAGTGCGCGACGAGATACTGCTGGAGCTCATCCG
>CAZKDQ010000305.1:0-2781 GCA_964551345.1 uncultured Rhodothermales bacterium | reverse complement strand
AAGCCTCGGCCACAGATCGTCAACGAACGTATCGATAACCGCTTCAAGCAGCGCTCACGAGGATTCCGACGGCGCTGACTTTAGCAGTACTCTGAAAATGTCTCGCGGCGAGACATTAACTTGGCCGCATTGACGGATTGGAGTACTCATGCGACTGATTCAAAACTACGGCACTGATCGCGCCATTGACACCATTGAGCGAGCAGCACAGGGAGGCGAACATGCTGACATCGCCACGGGTGCCATTTCGCTTTTCGGGTTTGAGCATCTAAGGCGTGTGCTGGCTCGGATCGAGCGCACGCGAATCCTTATTCCGCAAGGTGCCGACGACATGGGAGTCTTGGGCGGACCGGCGGACCGCTCTGGACGCAATCAGCTTCGCACGAGATATATAGCACGGGACGTTCTCTCTTGGTTGAGCAAGAAGGCTGAGGTTCGGGCTGTTCGCAGTCATATTCCACAGGGAGCTTTCGTCATTCGAAAGTATTCTGGAGATCCGGTGATTGGGTTGATGGGCTCGGTAGCCCTGACCACGGAGGGGCTTGGCCTGACGGCGGGAGATGCTTTGAGCATGGTACAGGTCACGGAGACACCTCAGGAAGTCCAGGCCGTGGCTTCATGGTTCAGCGCGGCCTGGAATCAGGCTTCTCCCACGAGTGGGACAGACCTACTCCGGACGTCTCTTAGGCGACTTGCCGATCACACCGACCCCTATTCCATCTACGCCCTCGTCCTCCATCACCTCTTCGGTGAGCGGGAGGACGCCATGGACGAGGAGCGCATCGTTAAGTCTGCTACCGGGATTCGGGACACGGTCGTCTGGAACAAGCTCTACGCTTTTCAAAGAGACGCGGTCATCACGGCGATTGACAAGCTTGATCGGTACGGCGGCTGCATCATTGCCGACAGCGTTGGTCTTGGCAAGACGTTCGAGGCGCTCGCCGTCATCAAGTACCACGAACTTCGCAACGACCGCGTTCTCGTCCTCTGCCCAAAGCGCCTTCGCGACAACTGGACGCTGTACGCCGCCAACGACCGCCGGAATATCCTGGCTCGGGACCGCTTCAACTACGACGTCCTGAATCACACCGACCTCTCACGTGAAGACGGCCTGTCGGGCGACATCGACCTCTCCCATGTGAACTGGGGGAACTACGACCTGGTCGTCATCGACGAGTCTCACAACTTCCGTAACAAGAAGTCGCCGAGGAAGGGATCGGAAACCCGGTATGACCGCCTTATGCGGCGCATCATCCAGGAAGGGGTAAAGACGCGGGTCCTCATGCTCTCCGCGACGCCGGTTAACAACCGGCTGGCCGACCTCCGAAACCAGATTGCATTCGCCACAGAGGGAAACGACCGGGCCCTCGAATCCGATGGCATCGACAGTATCGATGCCTCGACAAGGCAGGCGCAGCGGCAGTTCAATCGCTGGCTGGAGCTTCCTGACGAAGAGCGCACCACGGAGGAGCTCGTCGAACGCCTCGGCTTCGACTACTTCACGCTGCTGGATCGACTGACCATCGCCCGCTCACGGAAGCATGTCGAAAAGTATTACGGCACCGATGAGACCGGCCGTTTCCCTACGCGGCGCCAGCCTGTCAACATCAAGACGGATGTGGACAGCGCTGGGGAATTTCCGGCCATAGGCGATGTCAACGACGAGATCCGTCGACTGCGACTCGCCGCGTATGCGCCGCTCCGATACGTGCTTCCGCAGCGGCAGGCGGCGTACGACGCCCGGTACAGCACCGCCATCCGAGGTGGGGAAAGCGTTTTCCGCCAGGCTGATCGCGAAGAGAGCCTCATCCACCTCATGCGCGTGAACCTGCTCAAGCGCATGGAGAGCTCAGTCGCCTCGTTCCGTCTGACCCTCGGGCGACAACTGGCGGCTGTGGAGACCCTGCTTGAGCGAATCGACAATCACGAGCCCGAGGTCGATGAACCGGACATCGAGGAGGTTGACTTCGATGATCCGGAGATGGAGAGCCTTCTTGTGGGTCGAAGGGTGAAGATCCTTCTGTCGGACGTGGACCGAATCAAGTGGCGTCAGGACCTCCGAGAGGACCGTGACCGACTGATGTATCTCCTGGCGGTAGCTAAGAACGTCATCCCGTCACGTGACGCAAAGCTCGATCGACTGCATGCAATGATCGAAGAAAAGGTCACGAGCCCCATAAACGACGGCAATCGGAAGATTCTTGTGTTCACGGCTTTCGCCGACACGGCCGAGTACCTCTATGAGAACCTTTCTGGCTGGGCGCAAGCTGACCTCGGGATTAACTCCGCCATCGTGACCGGCTCGGGCCGCAATGACTCCACGATCGATGGTCTTCGCCGCAACATGGCGGCGATTCTCTCGGCGTTCGCACCTCGGGCTAAGGAGCGTCCGGCCGACATGGATGATGAAGGTGAAATCGACCTCTTGATCGCCACCGACTGTATCTCGGAAGGCCAGAACCTCCAGGACTGCGACTGGGTCGTCAACTACGATATCCACTGGAATCCAGTGCGAATCATCCAGCGATTCGGCCGTATCGACCGAATCGGCTCGCCGAACGAGCAGATCCAGCTGGTCAACTTCTGGCCGAATGTAGAGCTGGAGGAATACATCAACCTCGAACAGCGCGTGTCGGGGCGCATGGTGCTGCTGGACGTTTCGGCCACCGGCGAGGAGAACATCATCGAGAAGCATTCCGGCGACCCGATGAACGATCTTCACTACCGCCGGGAGCAGCTAATGCACATGCAGGACGCGGTCTTGGACATGGAGGATCTCTC
>CAZKDQ010000304.1:0-2784 GCA_964551345.1 uncultured Rhodothermales bacterium | reverse complement strand
CTGCACGAGCGGCAGCACAACGAGCGATTCGTTGCGAAGATGGATGAGCTGATGCCGACGTGGCGGCTGCTGCGAGATATGCTAAACCGGGCGCCGCTCGCGCATGAGGACTGGGGCTCGTGAAAGGAATCCGCTTTCAGTGCGAACCTCTCCCAGCGCCTCGAGAGCATCCACAACCTCTTCGGCCAGGTCCCGGATGTACTACATCTACGTTGCCGAAGGCGTTGAGCGAAGGGTCGCGTCCGGACGCTGCTCGACGAGGATCAGGCAGAAGGAATCCACGGCGTGGCCTGGGAGGCGTTACGCCTCCGAACGACATCTCTGCTGCAGCCAGTAAGAATCGTCATCCAAAGCAAGTGCCGGGCGCCGAGGCTCGCATCGTGAACAAAGCTCGCCCGGCACGACGAGACATCCACCTCTCCCAAGGCCTTTCTCCCACGCACGGAGATCCTTCGCCGGGCCGGACCTGCGCCGAGTCTCATATTGAGCGTCAACAGCCGGCCGCTCCTCAGGATGACATGATTGTGCAGTCGCAGCAAGTACGCGCAGTTGGCTCCATCAAAAAGGGAATGTCATCCTGAGGAAGTGCCGGACGCAGAGGCTCGGATCGTGCACAAACCTCGCCCGGAACGACGAAGGACCTCCAGCCTGACGTATCGTGCGCCTCTCCCACGGCCTCTCTCCCACGCACGGGGGTCCTTCGTCGGGCCGGACCTACGACGAGTTACACACGGAGCGTCAACAGCCGGCCGCTCCTCAGGATGACATGATTGTGCAGTCGCAGCAAGTACGCGCAGTTGGCTCCATCAAAAAGGGAATGTCATCCTGAGGAAGTGCCGGACGCAGAGGCTCGGATCGTGCACAAACCTCGCCCGGAACGACGAAGGACCTCCAGCCTGACGTATCGTGCGCCTCTCCCACGGCCTCTCTCCCACGCACGGGGGTCCTTCGTCGGGCCGGACCTGCGCCGAGTCTCATATTGAGCGTCAACCGACGGCCGCTCCTCAGGATGACATGATTGTTTGATCGGGGCAGGAACGACGCTCAACATTTCATTCTCCAACCTTCCCTCCTTCCATCTCATTCAGAAAGACTCAGGCCCAGAAATGCACCTGCCCCGCTGCTATATTGTCCCCAGAGTGGCGGCCCGCGTGCCGGCCGCAGGTTCATTCACCATTGAGAGAAAGAGGAAGCTGTGTCGAAAATCGAACTCACGGATCATGGTCCGAACCCCTACATCGTCAACATCGAAGACGCGACCCTGCAAAACGAGAACTTCCGGACCACGCTCTGGACAGGCTCTCACATGCAGATGACGGTCATGAGCATTCCCGTCGGTGGCGAGATCGGCCTCGAGATTCACGAAGGTCTCGACCAGTTTCTGCGTCTAGAGCAGGGCAAGGGCCGTGTGCAGATGGGTGATTCGAAGGATAATCTGGACTTCGACAAGGAAATCGGTGACGACTGGGTCGTGCTCGTTCCCTCCGGCAAGTGGCACAACATCACCAACATCGGTGACGTGCCCATGAAGGTTTACTCGCTCTACACGCCGCCCGAGCACCCGCATGGGACGGTACACGCGACCAAAGCAGACTCCGATGCCGCTCATCATGACCATTGATCCGGCAGCGGTTTTGAGTTGAAGACGTTCAGCGAGCGCCTGTATAAGATCCTCGTCCGCGCACCCGTTGTCGAGGGCGAGATGGAGGAGGACTCTCCACGCGATGTGCCAGGCAACGGCCTGCGCATCATCGGTGCGTCGGCTTTGCAGAACGCCGGGGATCAGGTCGTTAGCGCAGGTACGGTCCTTCCCTGGCTGTTGACGGCGCTTGGTGCACCGGTGGGCCTTGTCGGACTGCTGGTGCCGATCCGTGAGTCCGGCTCGCTGCTGCCACAGGCGATGCTGGCGCCGCTGATCCAGCGTCGTCGCATCCGCAAATGGATCTGGGTTACCGGCGCGGCCGTGCAAGCGGCATCTGCCGCGGCGATGGCACTCGTTGCCGCATCGATGACGGGCGCGACGGCCGGCGTGCTGATCCTGGTTGCCCTGGCGGTCTTCGCCGTGGGGCGTTCGCTGAGCTCGATCGCCGCCAAGGATGTCATGGCTCGGACGATCCCAAAAGGCCAGCGCGGGCAGATCAACGGCATTGCCACGCTCGCGTCAGGAGTGGTTGCCGTGACGATCGGTCTCGGAATCCGCCTCATGGGTGAGGGCGCCATGAGCACCGTCGTGCTGTCGTGGCTACTGTTCGGCGCCGCCTTCGCCTGGGTAGCAGGGCTCGCCGTCTACTCCCGCGTCCGTGAGCCGTCCGCTGAGCCTGTCGATGCGAGCGCATCCCACTGGCTGCGCGACTCATGGCATCTGCTTAGCACGGACGCGCCGTTCCGCAAGTTCGTCATCATGCGGACGCTGCTGCTTGTGTCAGCACTCAGCCCACCCTTCCTGGTCGCGCTCGCCGCCGCCGCAGGGGTTGGCTTTGATGGCCTGGGCATTTTTGTTGTCGCCCAGGGCGTGGCACGCATGATCGGCGGCCGGTACTTCGGCAGGCTGGCCGACCGATCCAGCAGGAGACTGATGGCCTACGGCGCCCTGCTCGCCGCTCTGCTCATCGTCGCGCTTCTGCTACTGGCGCAGCTGCCGGGCATGAAGAGTTCCGTCTGGCTCTACGGAGGCGGGTTCTTCATGCTGGCGCTCATCCACACCGGCGTGCGTGTGGGGCGCAAGACGTACATCATCGACATGGCCGAACCCGAACAGGTGGCCGATTACGTCGCGGTCTCGAA
>CAZKDQ010000303.1:0-2788 GCA_964551345.1 uncultured Rhodothermales bacterium | reverse complement strand
GCGGGCTTCCTGATGCGCTGCCTCTTTACGATGTTCGCCGAAGACATCGAGCTCCTTCCGGACGGCAGCTTCCATAAGCTCCTGGCCGACCTCCGCGACCGCCCGCAGGATTTCTCGCCCGCAATGGAGGACCTCTGGAGAAAGATGGACTCCGGCGGTTACGCGGCTGCGCTCCGCGCCACGATCCCGCAGTTCAACGGCGGACTCTTTGCCGAGCACGACGCGCCGCCGCTCTCGCCCGAGCAGATCGACCTGCTCATCATGGCGGCCGAGGCCGACTGGAGGGAGGTCGAGCCGGCCATCTTCGGCACGCTCCTCGAACGCGCCCTCGACCCGCGCGAGCGCCACAAGCTCGGCGCGCACTTCACGCCCCGCGCCTACGTCGAGCGCCTCGTGCTGCCGACCGTCGTCGAGCCGCTCATCGACGAGTGGAAGAGCGTGCAGGCCGCGGCGGCGCTGCTCGAGAACACCCTCGGCGAGGAGGCCGCGCGCAAGCAGGTCCTCGATTTCCACCGCCGCCTCTGCAGCATCCGCGTGCTCGACCCCGCCTGCGGATCGGGCAACTTCCTCTACGTCGCGCTCGAGCACCTCAAGCGCCTCGAGGGCGAGGTCGTCAAGAACCTCGAGACCTACGCCGGCCAGCAGACGCTCGACATGACGGGCGCCCACACCGTCAGCCCCGAGCAGTTCCTCGGCATCGAGCTCAACCCGCGCGCCGCCGCCATCGCCGACGTCGTCCTGTGGATCGGCTACCTGCAGTGGCACTTCCGCACGCACGGACACGCGCGGCGCCTCGACCCGCCCATCCTCAAGCAGCACCGCAACATCGAGCACCGCGACGCGGTCCTGCAGTACGACGAGCGCATCCCGCGCCTTTATGACGACGGCAACGAGATCAGCCGGTGGGACGGCCATACGACGAAGCCGCACCCCGTGACCGGAGAGCCCGTGCCGGACGAATCCGCGCGCACGCCGATCTACGACTACGTTAATCCACGACCCGCCGAATGGCCGGAGGCAGATTTTATTGTGGGAAATCCGCCGTTCATTGGGAAGGGTACTCATATGACTACAGCTCTCGGGGACGGATATACCGAAGCGATTCGCAAGGCGTATCGCGATGTCCCAAACAGCGCCGACTTCGTGATGTACTGGTGGCACAAAGCGGCCGAACTGGTACGAGATGGGAAGGCGCAGCAATTCGGATTCATCACCACGAACTCGATCACGCAGACGTTCAATCGACGCGTCGTCGAAAGACATCTATCTGCGAAGAATCCGCTCCATCTCGTCTACGCGATACCCGATCACCCATGGGTAGATGACTCGGGAAGCGCGGCTGTGCGGATAGCCATGACCACTGGAACGCATACTGCCCAAGAAAGTCGCTTGGCGATGGTTGTGTCAGAAGAATCCACGACTGATCTAGGCAACGCAGTGACGCTGGATGACCGAAGAGGCGATATCAACGCAGATTTGACCACTGGCGCAAACATAGCCTCGTCAGTCGCAATTAAGGCTAATGCCGATTTGAGTAATACCGGCGTGATGGTTGGTGGATCAGGATTCATTGTAACACCCCGGCAGGCAACGCAACTGGGGAAAGGAACAATCACAGAATTGGACACCCATATCCGACAGTATCGGAATGGTCGTGATTTGATGGCCCGCCCGCGTGGAGTACTTGTTATTGATCTTTTCGGTCTTCATATAGACCAGGTTATTCAAAGATTCCCTGCTGTCTATCAGCATGTATTCGACACCGTTAAACCTGCGCGAGATCAAAATCGACGCAAGAGTAGACGCGAGAACTGGTGGATCTTCGGGGAACCCAATCCCAAGCTCAGGTGGATGCTTCGTGATCTGCCTAGGTATATCGCGACGCCTGAAACGGCGCGGCATCGTGTATTCCAGTTTCTGTCACCGGACGTCCTTCCGGATCACATGGTGGTAGTTGTGGCGCTTAATGATGCATTCCATCTGGGTGTGCTATCCAGCCGATATCATATTACGTAGTCACTGGCTGCAGGAGGCACCCTGGAAGATCGTCCGCGCTACAACAAAACCCGTTGCTTCGAGACCTTCCCCTTCCCTGCCGCCACCGACGAACAGAAAGCCGAGATACGCGCCCTTGGCGAGCGGCTCGACGGGCACCGCAAGCGGGTCCAACAGGAGCACGCGGACATCACGCTGACGGGCCTCTACAACGTCCTCGAGAAAGTCCGCGCCGAAGAACCCCTCACCAGCAAGGAACGCGACGTCTACGACCGCGGCCTCGTCGGCATCCTCAAAGAAATCCACGACCAGCTCGACGCCGCCGTCGCCCGCGCCTACGGCTGGCCGGAAGGTCTATCCGACGAAGACATCCTCGAGCGCCTCGTCGCCCTCAACCACGAGCGCGCCGCCGAGGAAGAGCGCGGCATCATCCGCTACCTCCGCCCCGACTTCCAGGCCCCGGACGCCCAGCAAGCAGAACTCACGCTCGACACCGAAACCAAACCTTCGAGTCCCGCCCTCGGCACCGTACCCACCAAACTAGACTGGCCCAGAACCCTCCCCGAACGCATGCGCGCGGTGCAGCAACTCATCGCATCCGAGACATCCACTCCCGACCCCGCCGGCATCGCCAAGCGCTTCAAACGCGCCCGCACCAAAGACGTCGAAGACATCATGGAAGCCCTCGAGGTGCTGGGGTTGGTGAGGTAGGCGGCCTGTAGCGCCGTTGCATGCAACGGCGAAACGCCCAGGCGACCATCAACGAATTGACCAGATCGCCATCGCATTGGAT
>CAZKDQ010000302.1:0-2796 GCA_964551345.1 uncultured Rhodothermales bacterium | reverse complement strand
AACGCGGTGGTGATCTGCCACGGTGGACCTACGATGGCAGTCGTATCATATTTCGACGAGACGTTCACAAAGGCGAAGGTGCCCGCTTCGTGCCGTTCGTCTATGAGGTAGAAACCGGTAATGAATACCCTCTATGGCCCGCTCTGCCCGACTCCGTCCCTCAATTTCCAGCGCTCGAAACGCAGGATCCGGTCATACTTCCTTTTCGATAGGCATAGGCCTCCGAGCCTACGTCAGGACGAAAAATGAGTACCCGCTATGGCCCGCCCTGCCCGACTCTGTACCGACATTTCCGCCACTCGAAACGCAGGATCCGATTGAGATTCCGTTTCCATAGCAGGCCTTTGATTTACCGATCATCTTGCTTCGCACAGTCGCCGCTGTGCGGCTCGTATCTCTAGCAATCCGTTGCGGCGCTCGCTCCGGCGCGCCCGCCGGGGTTACGGCTCCCACACGTACTCGCCGCTGCGGTTGATATAGCCGATACCGCCGTCTACTTCCACCATTGCGAGGCCGTCCCGGAAATCCCAGGCGCGGTCAAACTTCGGCTCGATCACCATGGTGCCCTCGCGGTTGATGTATCCCCAGAGGCCGTCAACGCGCACGCGGGCGAGACCGCCTGAGAAGTACCACGCGCTCTCGAAACGCGCATCGATGTCCATCTCGCCGTTGCCGCGGCGGAATCCATAGCCGTCGCCGTTGACCGCGGGCACGAGGTCCGTGTCGTCGGCGTCCTGCTCCTCCAGCACCGACGGCGGCAGCTCAAACTGCGGATCGACGGCGATCTCGCCATCCTCATCGATATAGCCCCAGCGGCCATCGATCTGCACCGGCGCAAGTCCCTCCGAAAAATGCCACGCATCCTCGAATTGCGGCTCGATGGCGACCTCGCCATTGCGCCGCACATAGCCGTATAGCCCGTCCTGCCTCACGAGGGCAAGGCCGTTGGTGAACTCGCCCGCCCAATCGAACTGCGTCTCGATAACGACATCGCCCGTCTGGTTGATGAAGCCCCATTGTCCGTCGCGCGCAACGGGAAACAGCCTCGAGCCCTGTTCGCGTAGCGCCGGAATCCGGCTCGGTTGTTCCTCGCCGCCCTGTTGGCACGCCACGAGAGTTGATGATAATCCGACAATGATCACGAAGGCGATTCGCAGCATATCCAGAGCGTGTAGTCGAAGAAAATGAGAAGCCGACGAAGACTTGCCGCAAGATACCATCGACGGCGAACCATTCCACAGGATCTGTATAACTGTTCGGTCCGTCGCGGCAGGCGCCGCCGGCACCACCTGATCCCAACGCCTTTCCTTTTATCGCTCATGAGACGCATCGCGCTCGCTTGTCTCGCTACAATGATTTTCACGACGGCGGGTTATTCGCAGGACAGACTGTCGCTGCCCTACCAGCAGTTTGAGCTCGACAACGGCCTGACGGTCATCCTCCACCGAGACACGACGGCGCCGGTTCTGGCCACCAGCATCTGGTATCACGTCGGGTCGGCGAACGAGCGACCGGGGCGCACGGGCTTCGCGCATCTTTTCGAGCACCTGATGTTCGAGGGATCGGCCAACGTGCCTGAAGGCAAGATCGACGAATGGTTCGAGGAGGTCGGCGGATCGCCTAACGGATCTACGACCACCGATCGCACGAATTACCTACAGCAGTTCTCATCGAACGCGCTCGACCTGGCGCTTTTCATTGAGAGTGATCGGATGGGCTATCTGCTCGAGGCGATGTCTCCCGAATCGGTCGACGGGCAGCGGGACGTGGTGAAGAACGAGCGCCGCCAGAGCTACGAGAACCGCCCCTACGGCATGGCATGGCAGACGATCGGCGAGGCGCTCTATCCGGACGACCATCCATATCACTGGCCGGTGATCGGCTACATGGATGACCTCTCCGCTGCGGGCTATGAGGACGTGGTGGATTTCTTCGAGCGCTACTATGTGCCGAACAACGCCACGCTGGCGATCGCGGGCGATCTGGATTACGCCGAGGCCCGCGCGCTGGTCGGGAAGTGGTTCGGGGAGATCCCGCGTGGCGCCGACGTCCCTTCGATCGAAGCTCCGACGCCGTCATTGAATGAGGAGAAGCGCCTCGTGATCGAGGACCGCGTGCAGCTTCCGCGGCTCTACATGGCCTGGACGACGCCCGCGGCCTACCACCCCGGCGATGCCGAGATGACGCTCGTCGGCGAGCTGCTGGCGCGCGGCAAGAACTCGCGCCTCTACCAGAAGCTGGTCTACGAGCTGCAGATCGCAGACGACGTCGCGGCCTTCCAGTCCTCGCGGCGGCTCGGCTCGCAGTTCATGCTGTACGCGACGGCCCGCAGCGGCCACACGCTGGATGAGATCGAGCAAGCAATCGACGAAGAGATCGCGCGCCTGCAGCGCGAGCCGGCGGTCGATCGTGAAGTCGAGCGGCTCGTCAACGGCTACGAGACTTCCTTCTACGAACGCCTCGAGAGCACGCTGAGCCGCGCCGATCTGCTGGCGTCGTATCAGTTCTTCACCGGCAATCCGGATTATTTCGAAGAAGACCTCAGCCGCTT
This sequence comes from uncultured Rhodothermales bacterium, assembly GCA_964551345.1. Lineage (GTDB taxonomy): Bacteria > Bacteroidota > Rhodothermia > Rhodothermales > CAZKDQ01 > CAZKDQ01. The sequence continues at coordinate 245 of CAZKDQ010000302.1, read as the reverse complement.
CCGCGCCATCGACGGCACCGACCTCAGCGCAGCCGCGCGCAATCACCTCCCGCTCGATCGGCGCGTCGTCCTGAGCATCGTGCCCGAAGGCAACCTTGCGCTTGCTGCCGACGGCAGTGAGCCGATTTCCACCAATTAATGCGGCCTCTCCCGGACACCATCGTGCGTACGCTAATCCTCTCTCTGCTCCTTCTGATGCTCGCTTCTACCGCCGGCGCGCAATCGCCCGATCGATCTGCGCCGCC
>CAZKDQ010000301.1:0-2801 GCA_964551345.1 uncultured Rhodothermales bacterium | reverse complement strand
AAAACCAACCATCAACTCACCCCTTCCCATGCCACACGGGGAATCCGTGATTGCGGAGCGCCTCTGAGGCTGCGAGGGCGGCAGATGAGTCTGTGAAGATCCCGAACACGGCACTGCCGCTGCCCGACATCGCCGCGTAACCCGCGCCGGCCTCATACATCGACTTCTTCAGCGCAGCGATCTCGGGTATGGCCTCAAGAACGGTTGCCTCAAAATCGTTCACCATCTCCTCTTTCCAGCGGTCAAGGTCGAGGGAGCGAACGAGCGCGACCAGGTCGGGCCTATCGACGTCATTTGGCACGACCTGCCAATAAGCATCCGCCGTGGAGACGCGGACGTTCGGCAGTGCGACTACGATGTCATATGGAATGATCAGCGGAGTGCCGTCTTGCTCGATCGGAGTCAGATCAACGCCTCGTCCGGTCGCATACGCCGTTGAACGGAGCAGGAAGAACGGGACGTCTGACCCGAGCTCGGCAGCGATGGCCGCGAGTGCATCATCCTCCATCTCAAGATTCCACAACTGATCCAGAAGCCGGAGAACGGCCGCTGCATCGGATGATCCACCGCCGAGACCGGCGCCGTACGGAAGCCGTTTTGAGAGGTGAATCCGCGCCCCTTTCTTTTTACCCGTTCGGTCTCTTAACAGGTGAGCGGCCTGAAGACACAGGTTGTCGGTGTTGTTGAGCGACGCATCGTCGCAGGTAAACGTGAGCGAGCGGGATGACTCAACCGTCACCTCGTCAGACCACCCGATGGGTACGAGTACGGTCTCGACGTCGTGAAAGCCGTCACCCCGTTTTCGGAGTACATGCAGCCCGAGGTTGATTTTGGCGGAAGCGCGTGCCGAGAGCATCATCAAACTGATTGTTTCTTAAGGACCTGTCGATCTGGAGTTGACGCGTTGCAAAATCGTCACGGGCACAGTACCTTTCTGCGACTGACGTGAACGCGCTGCGCCGGCGCTTCTTGTTTTCTGCCGGATGATTAGAAGCCGCGTAATCCCACCGCTCATGGTTACCCTGCGCCTATAAGATACTCGCTACGGTTCATCTACGTGACGCGTCGGCGTCAGGGCAGATTTTGTTAACCACACCGTTTAGCTGAATGCGTATCGGGCGACGAATGAAGGGTGCAGCCCTCGCGCTCCTGTTCTTAATGGGCGTCTCGACCTCGGCCGAGGTTTGGGCACAAAACACGTCTCCTTCCGGCGGACTGCCCGGCATCGAGTCCATCAATCCGATGCAGCAGTTACGGCAGCGGATGCAGGCGGGCGGGGCGAGCCTTGCGCTGGAAGGTGCAGTAGATGCCGACGCGTACATCGTCGGCCCGGGTGACCAGTTTGCGGTGTCTGTCGGTGGGGCAATCCCCGTCCAGATGACCGAGCAGGTGGGCGCCGATGGTATGCTGATCATCCCGGATCTGGGAGCGATCGACGTTTCGGGTCGCTCGCTGGCAGATGTCCGACGAAGCGTCGAAGAGCGTTTGCAGGCCGTCAACCGCAATGTGCCTGTTGCCGTGAGGCTGGCGAGCCCGAGGCAGTTTTTTGTTCACGTTTCGGGCGCCGTTCCGCGTCCCGGGCGCTACCTGGCCTTCCCGGTCGCACGCGTGAGCGACGTGTTGGAAGATGCATATAACTCGATGCAAGGGCTCTTCAATCCGAATGTCCGTAATGAGCAGGACGGTGCCCTGCTTTCGGTGTCCTCCGAGCGGCCCCAGCTGCGGGAGGGATTTCGCGCCTCGTTCCGTAATGTGACGCTCACTCGGCGGGACGGCAGCACTGAGTCGCTTGATCTGTACCGATACTTTGCCACAGGCGATACCGAACACAACCCGTACGTGTTGGATGGTGACGTAATCACTGTCGAGGCCTATCACGTAGCGCGCGAGGCGGTGCGCGTCGCCGGGGATGTTGCCTACGAAGGTATGTATCCGTACCGTCCGGGCGATACGGTGATCGATGTGTTGCGGCTGTCGATGGATCCGGCCCGACTTCAGGAAATTGAGGAGGTTCGCGTTGTTCGGCGTGGACGCGAAGGCAATGCCGAGTCGTTCGTCCTGAACGTGCGCGAGGTGCTGGCCGGAACACGCCCGGATGCTCCGCTCATGCCTGCCGACCGCATTACCGTGCTCACCGAGGAGACGGCGATCGCGTATGTCAATGGCTGGGTTGAACACCCGGGCCCGTACCCGATCCAAGCCGGTGAGACCACGCTGCGGCAACTCGTGGAGATGGCGGGCGGCTTGCGGCCGGATGCAAACGTCGGTGCCGCATTCATGACGCGCGGCGAGTCGGCCTACTTCAAGGGCGACGGCCGCACGAGCGACCTCGACTTTTTCAGCCGTGCCTACCTCCGGCAGTCCCAACAGGCGAATCGCTTCGTTGCCGACGTGGCTGCTGCGCTACGGTCTCCGGCAGATGATATCGTGCTCTATAACGGCGACCGCGTTGTCTTCCCGCCGGATGAAGGGACGGTCTTTGTGACGGGCAACGTAGCGCAACCGGGTTATGTGCCGTACGTGCCGGGCCAGAACGCCCAGTATTATATCGACCTGGCGGGAGGGCAAGGCGCCGATTCGCGCGGCGTGTACGTGTTCGAACAGAATACCGGCGAGACACTCATGGGCTCGAACGTCCCGGTAGTGTCAGGCACGACGATTTTTGTAGACAGGCGTCCGGTAGCCGAATCGCCTGAGATGGCATCACTGCTACTCTCCGACCAGGCATCACGCCGCCAGGCACGCATTGCAACCACCCAGACGATCATCACCGGCATCTCCGCCATCACCAGCATCATCAC
>CAZKDQ010000300.1:0-2808 GCA_964551345.1 uncultured Rhodothermales bacterium | reverse complement strand
ATTTGTACGCCACAGGACCGCCATTGTCGGAATGATAAACTCGTCGAGCAGCCCGCTGGATGAGGTGCTCCCGCCTGACCTCCCATTGAGGATCCTCGATGTGGTTTGCGGAAATAAAGGCGCAGAGCTTTCGGCCAGGACCCATGTGATCAACCTTGTCAAACGCTCCATACCCGCACGATTGAAACGCCGTATCCGCAGCTTCTGGCCGCCCAGTGCGTTTGTGCCGGAGCAGGCGCCTGCGGTTGTGTTGAGAAGGATACTCGTTTTGCGCGAGGCAATGCGGATTCACACGCAGGCTAGAATGAACTCAACCGGGGCGGGCGCTTGTGAGGTGGCGCCATGAGAACGAGCGATCCACCAGTTCTTTACTTTACTCGGTACGTGCCTACCTACCGCGTACCCGTCTTCGACCGGCTGAACCGGCGGCTAGGAGACCGGCTCGTCGTCTGTGCCGGAAGGGCCGGCGGAGCGGATCTGGGTTCGATCGAGGCGCGGTCCTCACCATATCGGACCGTGACTCTCCCGGATTTCTGGTTCAAGGGTGAAGCGATTCACGGTCAGGCATTCTGGAAGGCATTGGGACAGTATCCGCGGATTTCTGCCATGCTCGCCGAGGAATCGCCGCGGACTGTCACGCTGCCCTTGCTTATGGCGTATGCAAAGTTGCGAGGCATCCCCTTCGGCCTATGGGGACATTTTTCGTCCAATGCGCGCCCGATGGGTAGCACGTCGGTACTCGACCGCTACCGACTATTTCTCGCATCCCGTGCCAATGTCTGTGTCACGTATACGGAGCAACAGGCGGCCGCACTCGCCGCACTTCTCCCGCACGATCGGGTCGTAGCCGCCCGAAACACGCTCGATACGGAGACGCTTTTTGGCCAGTACGATCGACTTTCATCGGAAGGCAAGACAAACGTCCGCTTGCGGCTCGGTATAAATCCCCAAGCGCTGACGATCGTGTACATCGGTCGCCTCATCGCCGAGAAAGGCGTTGATTTGCTGCTGGATGTTCTCCAGCGTGTTCAGGCTCATAAGGCCGCACAATTGGTTGTCGTCGGCGCCGGTTCGCGCCGCGAGCGATTAGAGAAGCGCATCGCGGAGGAGCACATCCCAGGCGTACACTTCTACGGCGCAATTACCGACCTTGCCGATTCGGCTCCTCATATTTTCGCAGCCGACGTCATGCTGATACCCGGATATCTCGGCCTGCAAGTCAACCACGCATTCGCCCTTGGCGTGCCAATCGTGTCGCGCACGGCGCCGGGACCCGGTCGCTATCACAGTCCCGAAGTCGATTTCGTAGAGAATGGCCGAAATGGACTTCTCGTTGATTCGCCGAATCCCGATACTCTTGCTCGCGCCGTTCTAACTGTCGCGTCTGACAACACCTTCGGGCGCAACGCGCTGGCTTTCGCACATTCAAATTTGAACATCGAGCAGATGGTTGACGGGCTCGAGAAGTCGGTGCGTTTTATGGAACAAAGCGATCTACGAACTACCCTCGTCGTCTGAGATGCGCATTCTGGTTCATGATTTCGGCGGTTATCCGTACCCGATCGAGCTGAGCCGCGCGCTTGCACGTCGAGGACACGAGGTGACGCATGTTTACTGCGCGTCGCTGCAGACGACGCCCGGTGGTGCCTTCACGCGTCGAGACGATGATCCCGATGGCTTCAAAATCGTCGCCGTTACGCTGGACAAGCCGCTGAACAAGTTCTCGTTCCTGCAGCGGTGGATACAGGAGAATGAGTACGGGCGCCGTGCGGCTGACATTGTAACCCGGTATCAGCCGGACGTCGTTTTGTCGGCTAATACCCCTCTCGATGCGCAGAGGACGCTATGGCGAACATGTGCCAGACGAGACATCCGAACCGTGTTCTGGGTGCAGGACCTTCTCGGAGTCGCGGCAGACCGAATCCTGCGAAGAAAGATTCCCGTTCTGGGGCGAGCGGTAGGTTCTTATTACCTTCGCTTGGAAGAGAATCTTCTTCGCAACAGCGACCGGGTAGTGCTACTTACGGGCGACTTCACGCCCATCATGGAGCAGTGGGGAATACCAAACGCCCGGATGTACGTCATCGAGAACTGGGCACCGCTGGCAGACCTGCCGGTAGTAGAGAGGAACAACCCGTGGACCCGTGAGAAGGGTCTTCAGAAAACGCTCAACTTCATATATGCCGGCACCCTGGCGATGAAGCACAACCCGGACCTCCTGCTGCAACTCGCATTGCGACTCCGCTCGCACAGCGAGGCGCGGCTACTGGTTCTCTCGCAGGGTCTGGGGGCCGACTGGCTCAAGCAGAAGAAACGTGAGCACGGCCTCGACAATCTCATCCTGATGGGCTTTGAACCTTTCGAGCGTATGCCTGAAGTGATGGGTGCGGCCGATGTTCTGGTGGCCATACTTGAAGCGGATGCCGGGGTCTTCTCCGTGCCCTCGAAGGTACTTGCTTACTTATGCGGTGGGAAGCCGTTGCTCCTCTCGATCCCCGGTGAAAATCTGGCCTCGCGTATCGTAGCATCCAGTGAAGCCGGACTGGTGGTTGAACCAGAAGATGTGGATGGATTTCTCTCTGAAGCTGAGCGCCTAGCCAACGATCCGTCATTGCGTAAGCGGCTAGGGGAGAACGCGCGGAGGTACGCAGGGCAAACCTTTCACATCGAAACTATCGCTGATCGATTCGAAAGCGTCTTGAACGAGGCGATTCAACCAGTGACAAGCCAAACCGGATTACAATAGCATTCCAACAGACTGATGAAAAGACTTCTCGTGACCGGCTCATCCGGACTTATAGGCTCCGA
>CAZKDQ010000299.1:0-2852 GCA_964551345.1 uncultured Rhodothermales bacterium | reverse complement strand
TTCTGAGCCCGTTGCTACTGTGTATCGCGCTAGCCGTTCGAATCAAGCTCGGTAGTCCGGTGCTCTTCCGCCAAGAACGTCCGGGGATAAATGGTGAGCCGTTCAAGATGCTCAAGTTTCGAACGATGACAGACGAGAGAGATTCCGCAGGTAGGCTCCTTCCCAACGAGCAGCGCCATACAACATTTGGTGGTTTCTTGCGCAGCACCAGTTTGGACGAACTTCCGGAGCTCTGGAATGTCCTCAGAGGTGACATGAGCCTGGTCGGCCCGCGACCGCTCTTGCCTCAATACCTCCGGCTATACTCCGAGCGCCAGAAGAAACGTCACGAAGTACGGCCGGGTATTACCGGCTGGGCACAGGTCAACGGTCGCAACACCATTAGCTGGAAGGAGAAGTTTGAACTCGACGTGTGGTACGTGGAAAACGTCTCATTCCTGCTCGACGTTAAAATCCTCTGGCTGACCCTTACAAAAGTGGTGCGGCGTGAGGGGATTAATGCAGATGGAACAGTCACGATGGAGCCTTTTGATGGGACGAATTGATGCGAGCCGCCGTACGTGTCTATTATCTGACGGTGAATTTTCAGATGTCAACATGCGGTGCCAGGGGCAATGCTGACCCGTACGTCAGCTTGTAACTACTGATATTTCCACTTAACTCAGTTCGATTAAGGACGTCATGCGTAGCCTTGCCTTTCGTTTTCTAGATGAGATTAGGGGAAATATATTCTCACGGTATGTGGTTGAGTTAGAGCGTGCAGTTGTCGACCCCGCCTACGCGTCGACCTTGCGCAATCAGCGCCTCCATTCCCTGCTTAGTCTCGCGTACGAGTCGACCGAGTACTATTCTTCGGTTAGGTCGGCATCATTAGATCAGTTCCCGGTTATGACCAAGGCATTAATGAGAAATAAACTCGATGCGTTTCGGTCCCATAAGTACAACGGACGACTATGGAAAGTTACGAGCAGCGGGTCGTATGGGTCACCATTCACATACTTCCATAGTGACACGAAGCGCGTTCGAAAACAGGCTGAGTTGCTCTTCTTTAACAGTTTGGCAGGTTATGAAGTTGGCACTCCTCATGTGCTGATTCGTACCACTCCAAAGTCGCGATTTAAAAGCTGGATTCAGAATGAAAAGTGGATAAGTCCAATGGTCATCGACGAAGAGTTCAGCGAAAGGCTCGCTGGATTACTTCAAACGCGATGGGGCGAAATAGTAATTGGTTATCCCTCGGCGATGGCAGCGGTGGCTCATTATTGGAAGAGCCTGCAACCGGCAAGGAGATGTCGGACACGAGCATTCATTGCTACTTCCGAGGCAATGTCCGACACTGACCGAACACTAATATCTAGCGTTTTTGGTTGTGCCGCCCTGAGTAGGTATGCATCCGAAGAGATTGGAGTAATTGGACATGAGTACCCCGGCCGTCAGGGCCATGTACTTAATCCTACCGGCCTATTTGTCGAGGCACTTAGGATGGAGTCAGATCATCCCGTTAGCGTCGGAGAAGTGGGCAGGCTAGTAGTAACTGACCTCTTCTCTGAGGCCTATCCTCTAATTCGGTATGACTTAGGTGATATCGCCGAGGTGATTGCTCTTAATGACGATGGTAGTGTGGCGGTTATAGGTAAGGTCGAGGGCAAGGTGATTGAATCGATAACAAACACGCTGGGTAAGTGGGTGAGCCCCCATTCTATTCCAGTCGCCTTAAAGGATCTGTCCGGACTGATTCAGTTTCAGTTTGTGCAAACGGGTAATGGCCGCTACGAAGTGCGCTGCGTGGTGGGCTCTGATTATCGAAATGAAGTCGACTTGGTCCATCGCCTAAAGCGTATCGTTGGTGATGACGCGGCCATCGCTGTTCGCTACGTTGAGTCGATACCTTCCCTGCCATCGGGGAAGCGGCCGTTTGTGCTTAACGAATGGAGAGAGGGACGTTCGTGACTATCCATACTGGCATAATCCCTCTCCTCATTATCGGTGCCGGCAACGTCGGCGGATATCTGGCGTGGAATCTGAATCGATTCGGACTGCCATATCAAGTGATGGGCTTTCTGGATGACGACCCCTCAAAACAGGGGAAGATGTTGTTCGGTAAGTCTGTACTCGGGCCAGTCGAGGCCATGCGGGATTACACAGGCACCGCCGTTGTCGTCGGGATTGCAGCGCCCCGGATCCGTAGACAAATAGTCGAAGAAGTATCTGCCAGCACCGACCAGTTTCCGTCAATTTTCGCACCATCGGCATGGATATCAGAAGGGGCGGACGTCGGTCGCGGGGTGATTCTCTATCCTGGAGTCTCGATCAACTACGAAACATTGATCGGAGATTTCTGCATACTGAACATGAACTGCGCGATCGGTCACAACTGTACTATTGAGGCCTTTAGCACGCTGGCCCCCGGTGTCAACTTTGCAGGGTTCACGCATGTGGAGGAAGGCGTGGATGTAGGGATTGGTACATCGACACGCCAGCGGGTACGGCTCGGTACACGAAGTGTGGTTGGCGGGCAAAGCATGATTATACGTGATGTACCCCATGATGCTGTCGTGGCAGGAGTTCCCGCCAGACCGCTTCAAGCATCCCGATCCGAATAAACTGCGTTCAACAGCATTTAGAGATATAGTGCTGCTTTGACTTCGGTATCCACATCATTTTCAAGCATCCCGATCCGAATAAACTGCGTTCAACAGCATTTAGAGATATAGTGCTGCTTTGACTTCGGTATCCACATCATTTGATAGTCGTCTTCCGTTGAATAACCCCCGCCTGTACCTTTCCCCGCCGCACATCGGCGCGTCTGAATTCGAATTCGTCCGCGAAGCGTTTGAGACCAACTGGGTGGC
>CAZKDQ010000298.1:0-2852 GCA_964551345.1 uncultured Rhodothermales bacterium | reverse complement strand
TGCCTGGAATCATGATGCACCTCCAGACAACGCATTCGGATCTGGTGCCGCGAAACGAAACGCTGCCGGCGGATGCTTCGGGCGGTACGCGTGACGCGTCGATTACTCCGGATGCAGCGGGGCTGGTCGCCTACCAAGATGCCATCGAAAACGACCCGCGCGACATCAATAACTGGATCGGCGCCGCCAATGCTTTTGTGGATGCAGGCCTTCCCGGCGATGCCTGGCGGATTGCCGAAGAAGGATTGATCCTGTTTCCATCTAACATCAGGCTCGTATCGATCGGCGCCGTCGCACTGATTGAGAATGGAGATCTCGATCGCGCGCGTGCGCTGTTGATGTCGGTCGACGCAGTGGATTCAGGTCGATCGCTATTGCTCGCCTATTTGAGTGCCGCCGCAAACGAGCCCGACGACGCCAGAGCGCATCTTGCGCAATCGACCGGTGCAGCCCAGAACCCGACATCTCTCGCGTATCGGTCCATGACGCATCTTCTTCTTCACGATGTGGAGAGTGCACAAACCGATGCCGATCGCGCACTCGACCTGGCGCCGCAGCATCCAATTGCGCTGGAAGCACTCGGCCGGGTACGATATCTGCAAGGTGACGCCCAACGTGCCGTCGAGCTTATGGAGCAGGCGTCGGCGATCGGAGTGGATCGCCCGCGCCCGCTCTCCCATCTTGCGGAAGCACTCGACAGCGCGGGCAGGACTTCTGATGCCGCTCAGGCTCGTGCACGCCTTCAGCAAACACCGTAAGACTTTATGTTGATGCGATCGAATGTCTGCCGCCCTTTCGGAGTATTTTTGATTTTCGTGATGGCACTCGCGGGCTGCTCCACTCCGGCCGAGACGGTGGAGCCGCCGGCGGACGTTCCGGCTGATTTTCCCAACCATTCAGCGCGGGATATCATTTATGAGATCCGGTCGGACACGGATGATCTGGAGTCCTTCTCCGGACGCGCTCAGCTGAACATCCAGTCTCCTTCACAACGCGGGTCGTATTCGGCCACGATTCGTAGCCGGCGCGGCGATTCGCTTTTCCTGAGCGTCGGCCAGTTCGGCTTCGAAGGGCTGCGCGCGCTCGTCACGCCCGACAGCTTTTACGTTTACGACCTCCTCCGCAACCGCGTGACGTACGGGTCGGTCGACGAGGCAGCCCAGTCGCTGCCTATTCCCGTCGGCGGTGACGACGTATTTCGGAGTCTGCTGGGGACGATCGTTCCGAGCGCCGATGCCGACTGGAGATTGAACGCCGGCGGCCGATACTACACCCTCGCCGGCCGCTCTCGTGGGCAGACGATGGTCGTCGATCCAGCTATCTGGCGCGTGATTCGCTACGAGGAGCGGGATGCCGACGGCGAGCTCATCGAGGAGCGACTGTATTCGGATTTTCAGGAGTTTGATGGACGGATGCTTCCCCGCCGCGTCACGATCAACGTTCCGCCGCAGGAGACGACGGTATCACTGGTCTATCGCGACCTTTCGCTGAATCCATCCTCGCTCGACTTCGGGCTTCGCATCAACCCATCTGCGGAGCGAGTGCCTGCCGGATCGGGATAACATGGACCGCATGAAGATGTACTTCAACAGCCCGCTCATCCTGACGATGATCGTGCTGGTGGCCGGCTTCGCTTTCTGCGCGCCTTTCGCGAATGCGCAGGATGCAGAGCGGGCGGCCACGGAAGAGCGTCTGCGCGATCTGCGTTATCAGATCGAGGAGGACCAGCGGCGTCTTGCGGAAACGCGAGAAGCCGAACGGACGACCCTCTCCACCCTGGAAACCATTGACCGTGAGATCGCGCTTCGGCAAGAGCTGCTCGAAACGTATCGTCGACGCGTGAACGAGATCGAGCGCGAGAGCGATTCATTGCGGTCTTCGATGACGGCGCTCGAGCGCGACCTCGAGGATCTCCGCGAGAAGTACCAGGCCCGCGTCCGTCATGCCTACATGTACGGCCGGATGCATGACCTCGCGCTCATTTTGTCGGCGTCGTCCATTAACCAGATGCTGGTGCGCGCGCGATATTTAAATCGATTCTCGGATCAGCGCAGGGCGCGCCTCGAAGAGATCCGGTCCACAACGAATGAATTGCAGGCGCGCCGCGATGAGCTCGGCTCCATCCTTACCCGGAACGAGGAATTGCTCCGCGAGACGGAGGTTGAGCAGCGCAACATGACCCGCCTTCAGGCGAACAGGCGTGAGGTTGTACGCCAGCTTCAGGGGCAGCGAACGGCAATCGAGTCGGATATCGAGCGCAAGCGCGCCGCAGCTCGTGATCTGGAGAACCGTATTCGGCAGCTCGTCGCGGCAGAGTCGGGCCCGGCAGGCGCACGGGAGCCTGCGTTCGATGCCGCGGCGTACGCAGCGCTGTCCGGATCATTTCGTGAGAACCAGGGGCGCCTTCCATGGCCTTCCCGCGGCGTGGTTCGCGAGCCGTTCGGCGACATCGTCAACCCGGTGTATGGCACGTCGACGCCCAACCCCGGCGTCCTGATCGATACGCAGCCGCAGGCAGAGGTTCGGTCGGTGTTTGAAGGCGTGGTCGTCGATGTCGACGTCATGCCCGATTACGGCACCATCATCGTCGTCCAGCACGGCGAGTACCGCACCGTCTACAGCAATTTCTCGGTGCTGTACGTCGAACTCGGGGACATCGTCGAGGCAGGTCACCTGCTGGGCCGCTCGGGCACCGATAACCAGCCGAAGGGACCGGCGCTGTTCTTCGCCATCTTCCGCAACGGCCAGGCGATCGACCCCGCGCCGTGGTTGCAGCGGTTGTAGGCCCCTCCTACATGCGTTGTCTCGATCGAGAGCGGTCCCAGATGAACGTGTGACGCCGAGTGGCATCA